>JBGAGR010000216.1:0-13660 GCA_044226645.1 Aggregatilineales bacterium | reverse complement strand
GGTGATCCGTCCGATAAAGATAAAGCGCGCGAACAATTGACCCGTGAGCAGGTTCACGAAAATGCTCGTACCTATGCTGAACAGGCTTTTAAGATTCTCGACCCGAATTTAACCCGTGTTCGCTATAACGACGAATGGCTTTCCACGCTCGATTTTGCTGACATCATTCGTCTTGCCAGCAACTTTACCGTTCAGCAGTTCCTCGTGCGCGACAATTTCAAGAAACGACTCGACGCAGGCGAACCCATCTACCTGCACGAGTTGTTTTATGGTCTGATGCAGGGTTACGATGCCGTTGCTCAGGAAACCGATGTTCAGGTCGGTGGTCAGGATCAGTTATTTAACATCGTCGTCGCCGGACGCAAATTGCAGGAAGCCCTCGGTCAGCGCCCCCAGGTTGCTGTCATCATGGGCGAAAGTCTGCCAGGTACAGATGGCGATATTAAGATGAGCAAGAGTCTTGGCAATCACATCCCGATTCTCGCTGAACCCTGGGATATGTTTGGTAAAGTCATGAGCGTTCCTGACAAAGCTATGCCGATCTATCACAAACTCATTCTTGGCTGGTCGCCCAAACAGGTTGCCGAACTTGAAGCGGGTCTAAAATCCGGTGTGCAGCATCCTAACGAGGTGAAAATGAACCTCGCTCGTCAGATTGTGACCATTTTCCACAGCTCCGAAGCCGCTGAAGCCGCCCAAAAGCGTTGGGATGAAGTCTTCCGCAGTCACGGGGGACTACCGACGGATATTCCTGAAGAGGTTCTTGAAGCACCCGAAAAAGTGCTGGATATTCTTCGTCGTCTCAACATGGTCGCCAGTGGTGGGGAAGCCAAACGCCTTATGCAGCAGAACGGAATTCGCCTGAACGAAGAAACCGTTACAGATGCCCAAATAACGGTGACGCTTGAAATGCTGCCGGTTGTCCTTCAGGTCGGCAAACGGAAATTCGTTCGTTTAGTCGCTAGAAACAGTTAGCGTTAAGGAGTGAGCCATTGTGTATGGCTCGCTTCAGCAGTCGATTATCGAATCTTTAGTACCGCAGCGCCATTAATTTCGCTGTGTTTAAGCATTAGCAAAACCCGATTCGCCTCGCTCAGGTCAAAAACCTGTGTCTCATTGTGTATCGGGATTTTCGCGGCCAGCGGCATAAATTCCTCGGCATCCTGACGGGTCGCGTTCGCAACGGTGCGAATGGTGCGTTCGTGCCAGAGTAGCGAATACGGCATTGAGGGTATATCGCTCATATGGATCGCGTTGATACAAAGTGTCGCGCCCTTGCGCAAATGTCCAAGTGCCAGCGGGACAATCCAACCCGCTGGAGCGAAAATAATAGCCCGATCCAGTTTATGGGTTGGTTCGTCCTGTGCTTCACCAGCCCAAACCGCCCCCATTTCAAGTGCATCCCGTTGATGTTGGGGGTTGCGCGTAAAAACATACACTTCACAGTTCCAGTACCGCGCGACTTGCAGGGCTATAGATGCGCTGGCTCCAAAGCCATATAAACCCAAGCGATCTACCGGCTTCAGATCAGAAACTCGTACAGATCGATAACCAACAATGCCAGCACACAGCAAGGGAGCTGCTTCAATATCCGAAAAGTTCTCAGGTATAGGAACAGCGAAATCTTCCGGCACAGTAACGAATTCGGCGTATCCGCCCTGCGCTGTATAGCCCGTAAACAGGGCATTCTCGCATAAATTTTCCTGTCCACTGAGGCAGAACGAACAATGTCCGCAAGTCTGATGAAGCCAGGGCACACCAACACGGCTTTCAGGCTGGAAACGGGTCACGCCTTCGCTGATTTCTTTCACGATACCAACAATTTGATGACCGGGAATTACCGGGAGTGCTGGACTGGGTAGTTCGCCTTCAACTAGGTGGAGATCAGTATGGCAAACACCACAAGCATTAACCTGCACCAGAATGTGCCTCGGTGATAAATCTGACCGGGGTACATCCGTAAGGATAAGAGGTTGTTCCTCAACAGGAGCAGATTTTTGGAGAACTTGTGCCTTCATGTCCCAAACAGCATGATTAAACTCATGATAAAGAGCAAAACCAGCATGAAGTTCTCGAAACCTTTGGGGCTAATCCACATCGTAAATTTCTTGCCGAACCAGATGCCAATGGGAATCAGAGGCAGAACCCAGACGATGCTCAAAAACTGTTGAATGTCCAACACATTCTTACTGAGGAGCGTGATGGGTAGCTTGGCAACATTAACAATAGCGAAAAACAGGCTACTGGTCCCTAGAAAGGTCATCGGGTCAACATTTTGCAGAAGCATATATGCCGTAAATGGTGGTGAACCTACATTCGCCAGCGCTGACCCAAATCCTGTTGCCCAACCTGCCAGATGACCATGCCAGTTATGGGGATGGTACTGCAATGACGTTATACGAGCACTGCCGACTTTATAAAGCACGGCCAACAATGTAAACAAGCCGAGAATCCGGCGCAGTAGTTCGTTCTGATTGTTGTTTGCGAGACTCAGAAGCAGTATTTCTCCAAGGATAATTCCAATTATTGAGGCAGGGAGTAGGAGTTTAATCTGGCGCATGTCCCATTTGCGCCAGTAAATCCATACCGCGAATATATCGCCAAATATGAGAAGCGGAAGAACGATTCCAACTGCTTGTCCAGTTGGGATCGCAGTGGTCAATAAGGGAGTCAGCAGGGCGACAAATACGGGACCCCCAAACCCGCCCTTAGAAAGGCCAATCATGATGGCACCGATGGCGATGATAACCGTGAAATTCATAAAGTTCGCTATTCAATATAAAGGCGCACCACTGATGTGCGCCAGATCAAACAAGTAAGAGGAATGCATCGCTCATAGATGCGCTAAGCAAACTCGAAGATGAGTGATGGCCTAAGAACGAGGTGCCCAGGTAAGTTGCTCGCGTACTTGCAAATCAGTGTGTCGAATTTTCATCGCCAGGTCGGCTGCGAGATTCCGCATCAGACGGTAGCCCAACTGAGGATAAGTATCGCACAACAGCATGAGTTTATCGCGCGGGATAACAATGAGCCGGGTATCATTAACACTGCATCGTGCACCTGCCGAACGCAAACCTTCATCGACCAGCGAAACCTCACCAAAGGACTGCCCTCGACGTAAGGTTGCGATGGCGTGAGATCCACCACCGTCATCTTTCTTTCCTAAGGTGGTCGGATTCACAACAATTTCAACCTCGCCACTGGCAATAATATGGAGTTGATTACCGGGAGTATTTTCTTCAAAAATACTATCCCCTTGCTGGTAAGTCTTCTCGCTACAAATTGAAGCAACTAATTCGAGCTGCGTATTGGTTAATTCGTAAAAGATGTCTGCTTGTTTCAGGATAGTGATGAATGACATCCAAAGCTCCTGTTTCTAAGACCGATGAACTCGGTATAAGATCGTGTGAACATTATGAACGCATTGTAGCATAGTTATCTTAGGCGGCAAAGTGGATGCGTTTATGACCTATAAGCAATCTAACCGAATTCATACCTTTGTCGTACTCAATTAAATATTTACCCTTGTAAACGCCTTTATGACCCTTTATGATCTCAATCTGTATAATGTAATGAGAGTAAGCTTCTGTGTCTGTTTATGATAACGAACTCCGATCAACTCCTCTGCCATACCATGTTTGGGGTGAGGCCTACGTTGATTCTGAATCACGAACGCAGATGGATGCTGCAATGCGATTGCCAATTACGGTGGCTGGAGCCTTGATGCCCGATGCCCATGTAGGTTATGGACTGCCTATTGGTGGAGTTCTAGCAACTGAGGATGCGGTCATTCCATATGCGGTGGGTGTAGATATTGCCTGCCGGATACGTCTGTCTATATTTCCCGTGTCACCTATTTTGATAAAACAGAAAGCAGGGCAGTTTAAGAATGCGCTGCTCGAACAAACCAGATTTGGTGCAGGCAGCAAGTGGAGCGGCAACCAACGCGCTGAACACGAGGTACTTGACGATGCAGATTGGTCAGCTACGCGCTTTCTGAATTCGCTCAAAGATATAGCTTATGGTCAATTAGGAACCAGCGGGAGTGGAAACCATTTTGTAGAATGGTGTTCATTTACCCTGCCCCAAAAAGATGACAGTCTCGGTTTGGAAGCCGGTGAATATCTATCATTGTTATCACACAGCGGTTCGCGCGGTGTAGGATACCGGATAGCCAACCATTTTTCTGAACTGGCAACCAGACTTCACCCCAATCTGGATTCAAGTGTTCGGCATCTGGCATGGCTTCCCTTAGAATGGCACGAAGGTATGGAATACTGGCTGTCAATGGAATTAGCCGGACGCTTTGCTTCGGCGAATCATGAGGTAATTCATAAACGAGTAGCAAAGGCAGTTGGCCTAAAAGCTATAGCATCCGTCGAAAATCATCATAACTTTGCCTGGAAAGAGCGAATTCCATCACCAGCGGGATTTGCAGCTTCAGAACGAGAGGTGATTGTCCATCGTAAGGGGGCTACCCCAGCAGGCGAGTCTGCATTAGGAGTTATTCCCGGCTCGATGGCAGACGCGGGCTTTGTTGTTCGCGGTAAGGGGTCAATAGAATCACTCAATTCTGCTTCACATGGAGCCGGGCGCGCGATGAGCCGTCGTAAGGCACTGGACACTATCACTAAAACTGAACGTGATCGCTATTTGAAAGCGCGTGGGGTATCTTTAATTGGCGCAGGATTGGATGAGTCGCCCCAAGCCTATAAGAATGTCGAGGAAGTGATAGCGGCACAATCTGATCTTGTCGAAATTATCGGCAAATTGATGCCGATTATCGTCCGTATGGATGGCACTGGCAGTAAGGCGGAAGACTAAGATTGCAGACTGTGAATTGGATTTACCATGATTGACTTCACCATTGATGAACTCATCTCAGTTTGTATAGCACGACAGGTTGTGGATGGCGAACTGCTGGCACAGGGCATTAATACGCCTTTGGTAATGGCTGGCTTTATTCTTGCTAAGAGAACTCATGCACCGCATGTCGGATTTTCCTCCGCCATTGGACAAGGGTTAGGACAGGATTGGGCACCGCTGGGTGTCGGGCGTATTGAAGACCTGTGGCTGAAGAAAGCTCAACAGCATTTCGGATTTGTAGCTGGAGCGGCTGATTTACTTCCCAGTTATGAGGTCAAGGAATTTTTTCGTCCCGCTCAAGTTGATTGCGTAGGGAATTTCAACAACATCGCCTTTGGTCAGAATTATTACCGTCCACGTATGCGTTTGCCAGGAAGTGGCGGTATTCCGGATGTCAGCGTTTCCACCAATCACATTTATCTTTATGTTCCCCGCCATTCTCGCGTTACATTCGTACCTGAACTTGATTTCATCAGCGGGATGGGTCATGTACCCTATAGAAAACAAGGCGCAGGTGTCAAATACCTCATCAGCGATTTAGGGCAGTTCGATTGGGCGAATAGCCGAATGCGGGTTATAAGCTATCATCCCGGCGTGACACTGGAACAAATCCGGAAGAAAACAGGCTTTGAATTGGAAGTCGCGCCAAATGTTGAAGAGACACAACCGCCAAGTGTGGAAGAAGTCCGTCTTCTGCGCGAAGAAATAGATCCTCTCGGCGTTCGAAAGCTGGAAACCCTGGGCGGAAGTGCTCGCAAAGACCTACTCCGCGAAATTCTCACAAAGGAAAATGCCCTCTAGCCGGGTTGATTTATTTTCCAATCATGAAGGGTATAGAAACGATTAGCCGGCGAACTCATAAACCCAAGCTGTACCCCATCAATATTTGAAGCGACAGCATAGGTATAGAGCGGGTAGTATAAAGGAATTGCGACTGCTCGTTCAACAAATTCACGCTGAAAATTCTGATACCGGATACTGCGGTTAATTCCGCTGGGATCGCGTCGGGCGCGTTCAAGTTCTTCCGCTATACGACGGTCATCCATACCACCATAATTTTTGTCGCCATCCCAGAAAGCATAAACATCTGGGTCAGCACTGCCCCCCATTGAAAGTTCAACTAGAGCCGCATCAAAATCATGACTATTCAGGCGATCCTGATAGGTAGATTCATCGACCACATCCACATTGACCTGAATATTCAACTGGGACCACTGAGCTGCAATGTCCTGCACCAGACTAACGAGATTGGGTCTATTGGGAGTTAGAATACTAAAGCTAAATAATGGCCCCGTATCAGAAGTCCGTCCACCAATTTTTTGCAGATTCACGGTGTCTAATAACTGTTTTGCTGCATCGAGATCAGGCGAAGGCCAGGGTAAATCGCCAGTGTACGCCCAAGAGCCAGGTATAAGTGGACTATCGGCGAGAATCGCTGTATCAGAAAGAGAACGTTCAATAATTGCCGAGCGATTCAAACCTCGCTGAAGCGCAATACGTACTCGCTGTTCGCGGAAAAACTTTGTCGTATCTTTTGCCCAGTTAAATATCAGTACGCCAACCGTTGATTGTAGGCTGGTGTGGAGGCTTACGCCCGGCAGATTGAGAAGCGCATCTCGTTCAGATGCATCTTTACCAGCCAAACCATCGACCTGACCATTCTTGAGAGCATTAAGAGCAGCGTCAAAAGTGTCAAATAAATAGAAGCTCATGCGCTCCATCGTGTAACCATCGTGACCTTCAGGGCGCTGACGATAAACAGGCGAAACGCGCAGATCAACGCTTTGAATATGTACGCCATCAGTGGAACGAAGGGCTTCAAGTTGGTAAGGCCCCGTTCCAATCGGTGACAAACTGAAAGGATGACTACCGATTTGTTTGGCAGTCGTTCCGACCAGTGCATGTTCCGGCAATATTGGAACCTGTAATGCATCCAGGAATTCACCGAGCGGTTGCGTCAGACGAAAGCGAATGAGATAGGGGTCAAGCTTTTGAATCTCAATAGTTTGCCAGAATTTACCTAATGCCTGATCGCCGGGAAAGTCAGCTGATTGAAGAAGAGAAAATGTATAAATTACATCATCAGCGGAAAACGCGACACCATCCTGCCAAAGTACATCATCGCGCAGATGAACAACATATTCCAATCCGTCCGACGAAATCACCCAACTCTTCGCAAGGTCGGCCACTGGTTCGCCATATTGATTGATGCGCGTCAATCCTTCGAAAATCAGAGATGTTATGTCACGATCTACCGGACTCAGATTGGCAAGTAAAGGATTTAGGCGCTGTATACTCCCCACCAAAGCTTCCCGATATGTTGTGATACCACTCACATTCGAAGCATTATCCACTGCATCGGAAGTAGGCAAAGGTGTTGCGAGGATAGCTGTTTCTGCAAGTGGCGTAATGGTCGTTGATAGTTCAGCAGTTGGGTCAATGACCGAAGGAGGCGTTTCTTCACCAGAACGGCTAATTAAGCTTAGACTGAACAGTGCGAGCGCCATGATGAAAACGATGAGTTGCCAGCGAAATCCTCGCAGCATCTTTTCTCCTTACCCAGCCCAAAATGCAAAAAGGTGTTTTGCTATAGCACAAAACACCTTGAATGCCGACCACAACTGAGGAAACAATATTTATCCCTGGAAGGCGACAACCGACAGAAGGGAAACTGCCAGAAAAAGAATCGAAAGACCAATGGTGATCTGAAAAAGTGTCTTTTCCAGTCCGCGTCGGGTACGTGCGATTCCACCACCAGCATCACCGCCGAGCAAACTTCCCAATCCACCACCTTTAGCTTGCAGCAGAATCAGGATAATCAGGACAACGGAGACGATGATTGAAACAATTTGCAGAGCTTGCTGCATGGCAAAAAACTCCTACCTAGGGTTAAAAGTGTGCGCAGTATAGCACGCGCCCGCTGGCTTGGAAAGTCTGTGATAAAGGGGGATGGGGTTTCCCTATCCCCCTTTATGCCTAAGGTGTAGCCGTCGGTTCCAAAGCTGGTTGTGACGTAGTTGAGGTTAAATACTCGACTGCGGCGTTAAGCTGTGGATCATCCTTCGGGTCACGCCCATCTACAGGCCACTCGACCACAACATCCGGCGTGATACCTTGTCCGTGTATCCAATGACGATCCGGCGTAAGCCAGCGCGCGATGGTCAGACGTACACCACCTCCATTGACAAGAGATTGCCAGGTCTGAACAGTTCCTTTCCCAAACGTGGTTACACCTACGATTGTTGCTCGACCACGATCCTGTAATGCACCAGCGACCAGTTCAGAGGCGCTCGCGCTGTTCTCATCGACCAGCACAACCATCGGGGTGGATGAGTCGATAACTTTACCGTTAGCACTGTAGACCTGCTCGTTACCGTTGCCAAAATCCTCAATCAGAATGGTTCCATCCTTGATGAAGGTGCTGGCAATATCAATAGCACTTGTCAGGAGTCCACCGGGATTGCCGCGCAAATCAAGAATGAGTCCATTCAGGCGGCTCGGATCAAGTTTCTTGATAGCATCATTAATCTGCTGCGATGCATTTACGCTAAAATCGCGCAATTTGATGTAGCCAAAACCACTGATTTTTTTGGACTCAACGGTTGGGATCTGAATACGTGCCCGTGTAATGGTGAAATCAATCGTTTGATCTCCGCGCTGCATGGTCAGGGTTACTTGTGAACCTTCTGGCCCTCGCACTTTCGTGACCAGTTGAAGTTGATCGAGAGCAGTAATATCTTCGCCGTCCACTTTTACGAAAATGTCACCGCTTTTCAAACCAGCAGATTCAGCAGGCGAGCCTTCCAGAACACTGACAATGCGCACCTGTTTGGTGTCTGTTACCGTTTCGACCACTGCACCAATCCCCTGTACTTCACCAGAGAGATCGTCGTTGAGCAGTGGGTATGTGGCAGGGTCCATGTAGGCGCTAAACTGATCGCCCAGGGTATCCATCATGCCCTTGATAGCTCCATCGACCAGCTTATCATTCTGAACCGTATCCCGATCAAGATAGCTGCTTTCGATGAGATTGTAGACTTGCCAGAATGGTTCAAAAGCTTTTTCGACTCCAGGGGGAGGAGTCGTATCACTCTGAGCCAGACCCAAACTATGTTGACTGCCCATGAAAAAGCCAGCAACAAACACCACCACCACAAGCAAGCTCATTTTGACAGGGCGTATGCGTTCCTGGACAGCGCCTAGAAACTTCATGTGTTGAACTCCAATAGATCGTTAAACCTGTTATCATTATATTCAGTTATGGACTCAACTGTGTGAGTCCGATGTGAGAGTTCGTTTTATACCCCTCCTGGTTAAAGGTCAATCTCAGCTTTATGAGCTACTCTGCAAATACTCGTATTTTCCGCGTCAACCCGGAACATCCTGAAACTGAAGCGATACGGGCCGGAGTGGATGCGTTACGGAAAGGCGGTTTAGTCGCATTCCCAACCGAGACCGTCTATGGACTCGGTGCTAACGCCTTCGATACGGACGCGGTAAGTCGTATCTTTAGCGCCAAAGAACGGCCTGCATCTGATCCCGTGATTGTTCATTTGCATGATTTGGCACAGATAAACGCTGTTGCGATAAACGTACCTGAATTGGCCTTTGAACTCGCGAACCGATTCTGGCCTGGCCCATTGACCTTCGTCTTAGAGCGAAATCCCCGTATTCCAGCGAATATCTCGGCTGGAATGAATACGGTAGCCCTTCGAATGCCGAATCACCCGATTCCGTTAGCACTGCTCCGAGAGGCGGATTTACCGGTAGCTGCGCCGAGCGCGAACCGATTTGCACGCCCCAGTTCGACCACAGCACAACATGTAATTGACGATCTCAATGGGCGAGTTGATGTTATTCTGGATGGTGGTTCTTCAATTATTGGTCTCGAATCGACTATCCTGAATCTGACTAAAACTCCCCCTGTTATCCTGAGGCCGGGTGGTGTAACGCTGGAAATGCTGCGGGAAATTATCCCTGATGTGCAGATGCTTTCGAAGCATCTGGAAGTTGGTGAAGCAGGCATTGAAGCACCCGGAATGCTGATTAAGCATTATTCTCCACGCGCTGAACTGCTCTTATTTACGGGGAATCATGGCGATGTAATACCCGCGATGCAAGCCCGTGTTAGTCAGTTGGTTGAGGCAGGGAAAAGTGTTGGTATTCTGACACCTGATAACGAGGTTGGTTTATTTACAATGCCTGGAATAAAGGTTTTTCGCCTCGGATCGGATTTATCCTCCGTCAGTCACAATCTGTTTAATGGAATGCGTGAACTGGATCGGTCAGGTGTGGATATGATTCTGGTACATGATTTCGAGCGAGACGGCCTGGGTGCAGCATTATGGGATCGGTTGTTACGGGCTGCGGAAGGTCATGTTATTTCGTGCTGATTCTTTCATCACTTTCTTTGCATTTATTCATTTTGCGGGCGTATGCTGCGCAAAATGGGTCAAAGATTTGAGGGTGGGAATATGGACATCGGGCCGAGTGAACTGCTGATTATTCTAGCTATTGTTTTGCTCCTATTTGGTCCGGGACGAGTCGCTACTATCGGTGGGGAATTGGGAAAGGCCATCCATGATTTCCGCGAGGGTTTACAGAATCCTCAGGATACTGATGAAAAACACGACTCGCCTGAGTAAGTCCTTAGACACTTCCGAACCTATCAGATAAATACCATTTTTATAATCCCCTGCACTTTTCCGGCGTATGATTGCAGCGTTTGTTGCAGTGAATTGAAGGAAAGTTTCCTTCAATTTCATTGCAGATTCAGCAGCAGCACTTTGTGCAGCGCAGATTGGTCACACTTGGCGGAAATGGCGGCAGAATGGCGGTCAATTCTCCCCTCAATTTTTTAGCAGTACGGGGAAATTCTGTGGCAGCGGCGGCAGTGGCGAAATGTAATTCCTAGTGCCAAGCTTTATTGCCAATTCTGCTGCGTTCCCGCCAGGGGAAACCCGCCTCAAAGTTATTGCTGCTGCTTCGGCGGATACGACCAGTGACATGAATGCCACTATTCCTGCCAGAAGCGCAGAAGTGGCTGCCGAAAAGCGGCGGCAGCCGAGGGGGTGTGACGGCTGCCATGGCAGCCGTTTCCTAAGCGTATGACAAAACATGTTTTATTAATGCGGTAATTTTGACTTTCTCCACCATGTAGATGCTACCTCAATGAAAGGTAGGACTGCAATATGTGGTGGATTGCTCCAAAGCCCTCACCCCCGCCCCCTCTCCCAACCGGCGAGTACGCCTAGGCGAGGGGTGAAAAGACCAACCGAAGCGGGAAATTCTCACCTAAAATAGTGTCCACCATTTAATGCGGTGCTATCCAATGAAAACCACAATCAAATTTTAGCACACATTTTCTACGCAGGTCAAGGAAAATTGGATAGAGTTTTCCAACAAACGCGATTCAGGCCGCCTAGTAGTCACGAACACAACGGAAGCCAATATTAAAATCCTGGATGGATGCACTGAGGCGACCCCGATTGGATGAACGGGCATAATAATCGGAGGCCTCGTACCAGGATGCCCCACGAATGACGCGCTGGCTGGTTAGATCAGTTAAATTATCACGATTATCGTCAACGGTATAGGGATATGGGAAATTGTCGTAAATGGTACTCGTCCATTCCCATACGTTACCCAGTAAATCCAATGCCCCTACCCAGGAAATACCTACCGGATAACTGCCAACATCAACCGTTTGAGCATTGGCGTTGGCGGGATTTACCAGATTATCCGGTTCCCATTTGTTACCCCAGGGATAAATCAATCCATCAGGGCCACGCGCGGCATATTCCCACTCGCGTTCAGTAGGCAAGCGTGCATTCCGACGCTGGCAGAAGTTTAGCGCTTCTTCCCAGCGAATATTTACACGTGGGCGATTCGGTTCTGTCCAGGTGGATTCTAATTTTGCAACGCCGTTAAACTGGGCAAATTCAGCGTTGGTCACTTCGGTGCGATCCATCCAAAAAGGACTCTGGAAGCACTGGGTCGAGGCTGGAAGCTCATCCGAATCGCCAGCATCACCGGGATTGATGCCCATATTGAAACAACCTGCTGGAACCAACACCATGTCGACATCACCAAACTTTTGCACAACAACGTGCCAGTCGGCATTGCGCGTTACAAGGCGACCCGGATACCCCAAAGGCGTTGACAATAGTAGATTGGGTGTCGGCGTTGCAATATCGTTGAGAGCACAAGCTGTTAGCATTGCGGCAAGGGTGAAACAGAAAAGCAGTAAGGAGGCTGTGCGCGAGGGTTTCATAATCAAGCTATTCATGTTAAGCACAATTTACCCTGATTATAACGCTGAATGAGTACCCTTGTTGGAGATATGAGCAGCGACTATAATTTGATTGTCCTGCGCTAGCGACCTTTTCAACGGAAAACAAAGGGAAACTAAATGCAGACAGCGAAATTATTGACGAGCAGTACGCTCAAGACCTAAAGGGATAGTTGTTGTTATGAAACCGATGAGCAGCATGGAAGCGCGCCAAGCGTTTCTCGATTTTTTCGAAGAACACCGCCACAAGCAAGTACATTCATCATCGCTTGTTCCGGCAAATGACCCTACCCTGCTGTTTACGAATGCTGGCATGGTGCAGTTCAAGGATGTGTTCCTGGGGCTGGATAAACGCGATTACAAACGGGCGACGACTTCACAGAAGTGTATGCGTGTTGCTGGAAAGCACGCTGATCTGGAAGAAGTAGGGCCATCGCTACGGCATCACACCTTTTTTGAAATGCTGGGGAATTTCAGCTTTGGGGATTATTTCAAAAAAGACGCGATTAAATTTGCTTACACACTGCTGACGGAAGTCTATGGACTGCCGAAAGAGCGGCTGGCTTTTACCGTCTACTACAACGATGACGAAGCCTATAACATCTGGGTCAAAGACATGGGTGTTGATCCCAAGCGTGTGGCACGTCTGAGTGCAAAGACCAATTTCTGGCAAATGGCGGATACTGGCCCCTGTGGCCCGACCAGTGAACTGCACTGGGATAAATACCCAGAACGCGGTGAAGATGACATCATCCCATCGCTGACTGCCGAGGATGACCGTTTTCTGGAATTGTGGAATCTGGTGTTCATGCAGTTCAACCGGACACAGGCTGACCCGGATAACAGCGGTCAGTATGATGTACCGCTGCCTGCACCGGGTGTTGATACGGGTATGGGTCTGGAACGTATTCTGAGTGTTGTCAACGGAGTCAAATCCAATTATGAGACTGACCTGTTTATCCCGATTTTCAAGGCTACTCAAAAGCTAACAGGGCACAGCGATAGTGAACGAGATGCGAATATCGTTCCGTATCGCGTGATTGCCGACCATGTGCGGGCGGCAGTTTTCCTGATAGCCGATGGTGTTCTACCGGGAGCAAAAGGACGGGACGCAGTATGCCGTTTGGTCATCCGACGGGCAGCGCGTTTCGGCAGCAAGCTGGGCTTTAATGAACCGTTTCTGGCAAAAGTTGCCGACAGCGTGATTGAGGTGATGGGTGGCTATTACACCGAATTGGTAGAGCGCGCTGAAGCTATCAAGAAAACAATCACGCAGGAAGAAATTCGCTTCCGGCGGACGCTGGAGCGTGGTTTGAGCGAGCTGGATGCTGAACTGGATTTGCTGGCGAAAGAGAATCGCCGGGAATTACCGGGACGGGTAGCCTTCTATCTGAAGGCAACACTGGGACTGCCGATTCAGGTCATCAAAGACGTGGCAGATGAACGCGGATTCGTCGTTGATGAGCAAGGCTATCTGGAAGAAGAAGCACGCCACAGTGAAGT
>JBGAGR010000215.1:0-14058 GCA_044226645.1 Aggregatilineales bacterium | reverse complement strand
GTCTCCCGTAGGCGCTCACTTTTTATCTGGGGATTGTTCTGCGCGGTCAGCGGGACGATTTTCCTCGCGTATGCGCTGGCGAGTCGGGCGGTAGGGCGTGGCGATTATGTCATGCCGCTGGACGATGTGTATATTCATTTCCAGTATGCGCGTCAGCTTGCTGCCGGACAGCCGTATGTTTATAACCCTGGTTTGCCACCTTCCTCCGGCGCGACCAGTTTTCTCTACCCTTATATTCTCGCGGTTGGTTATCTGATCGGGTTTCAGGGATTCAACCTCGGCATCTGGGCGATGGGCATCGGCGCACTGGCGCTGGTCGGCAGCATGTGGCTGGTGTACAAGATTGTGCTGCTGTATGCGTACGAATGGCTGGCAGTGGCTGTCGCGCTGATTTTCGCCTTGAGCGGCGTTGTGTCGTGGCATTTCATGAGCGGTATGGAGACCGGGTTGGTGGTGCTGTTTTCGCTGGGGACGATTTATCAAGTCCTGGGTGCTGAGTACAAAGTCCTGAGAAATACAGTGATTTGGGCGACGCTGATGGCGCTTATACGGCCTGAGGGGGCAGTGCTGACGGTATTGGCGGTGGGGGCGATGGGGTGGCAATTGAGAACCCTCACCCCTAGCCCCTCTCCCTCAGAGCGAGGGGAACAAAATCGAAAATCACGTTGGCTAATGTTGATGATTCCGCTTGTGGCGATTGGGGTTCAGCCGGTGGTGAATCTCCTGTTGACCGGTTCGGCGGTAGCATCGGGCAATTCGGCGAAATCGGTATTCGGGATGATTCCGTTTTCGTGGGGTGCGGTTATCGGGCGGATTGGCAGCAATTTTGTGCAGATGTGGACGGAATTTCTGACAGGAAGCAGTCCGCGCGAGGGGTTGTATATCGCGCCGCTGATGCTCGTGCTGGCGGTGATTGGGATCGGATTTTTGCTGGCGAAGCGTGAACGGCGATTAGTCGGACTGGTGATTGTAGGTTGGCTGGTCGGTGGGACGCTGCTGGTAGCGACGCTCGATACGGCCTTCTGGCACTTTAAGCGCTATCAGATGCCGTTTATCGCGCTGTTGTTTCCGGTAGGAGCTATCAGCTATCAGCTTTTAGCTTTTAGCAAAAGTCGAATACGAAACACGATTGCTTATGGCGTTGTGGCAGTGATGGGCGTTACGGCGGTGTGGACGGCGGGGCAGTTTTTCCACTATTACGCGCTGAACGTGGATTATGTGTACTTGCAACCGCTGCAAATGGCGTGGTGGTTGCAGGCCAATACGCCCCCGGATGCGGTCATCGCGGTGCATGACACGGGCATGATGCGCTATATGGGTGGACGGACGACGATTGATATGGTCGGGCTGACGACACCAGGCGCGGCGGATTACTGGCGTAACGGGCCAGGTTCGGTGGCGGAATATCTGATGCAGAAACGCCCGGATTACATCGCAGCCTATGGGTCGGGGCACGGCTTCGGTCTGGGGATGATTGCTGACACCAGCATTTATGGCGAACCGCTGGCGAGTTTCCCCGTCCTACTGGATAACAACGCGAATGTAGCGCTGGCGGCAGATTTTCAGGGAATTTATAAGCCGGATTGGATCAACATCCATCATGCGGAATATATACACCAAGCCAGCATTTGCGAAAATTATTTCACTGATTGTATACCGAATCAAGTAGACCCTATAACTATGCCTTCTGCTGAAATCGACGTTGCTAATCTCCTGAGCGAGAGAGATGTAAATTATCAATGGCAAAATAGCGGAGATTTGGTTGGCTTCCCGACAGAAGTACATGAACTAAATTATGTCGGATGCAAAGGCTACACCTGCAACTTTGTTGATGGCGGACGGTTAATTAATGGGGAAGAGTCCTTTGACTTTTGGGGTTGGTTTGACGAGACCAGAGAAGGTAACTTTTATCTGCTGGTAACACGACTTCTTCCTAATAACGCGGGAACATTTGATGTTTATATGGGCGATCACTTTGTCGCAACCCGCTGGATTCCGAAAATAGAGGGACAGTGGCTTGAAATAGCAACCTTGATACCAGAGGATTTCCTCCCGCGCTACATGCCCGGAGAAAACGATTATGAGACTCAGATTCGTATAGTTCCCCATGTGCCTAACGGCTACTATATGCCCTATGAGCATACCCTCGTGTATTACACTAAGGACAGGATTGCCGGAAAGCCTCCGACGGTAATTTCTACTTTCCAGAATGGTGCGATTATGCTGGCAAAAGCGGATATTGAATATCAACCGGATGCTGCACAAGCGGCGATCAACTTTGAGTGGTACACCGATGGCAGTGCGCAGGGCGACTATAAGCTGTTTGTTCACGTATACGATGATATAAACCAAGCGCCTGTCGCACAGTGGGATGGCTATCCGGGTGGGGGAACTTTGCCGCCGGGGGATTGGCTTCCCGGTGTGCTTCGCGACACAATTACGGTAGACTTGAACAATGTTCCAAAAGGAAAATACAAGGTCGCAATTGGGCTGTATAATCCGTATACCAACGAGCGTTTACAGCCGACAGGTGGGGATAATCAGGGGCGGTTGTTTATCGGAGAGATAGAGGTTAAGTGATGAGTGAAGATCGCACTGTTTTCGCGGCGCTGGTTGAGGCGCAGGAAAAAGGCGAAGTGGTTACGCTGGCGACTGTCGTCAGTGTGCAGGGGTCTGTCCCGCGTCACGAAGGCAGCAAAATGTTGGTGCGGGGGGATGGCAGCCTCGTCGGCACAATTGGCGGCGGCGCGATGGAAGCGCGGGTAATCAAAGAAGCGCTGGAAGCCATGCGCGATGGTAAAACACGAATGCCGAGTTATACCCTGAATGATATTGCAGCAGGTGACGCGGGAATCTGCGGCGGTACAGTGCAGGTATTCATTGAACCATTGGGCAGCGCTCCGACACTGCTGGTGATTGGTGGCGGTCATGTGGGCAAGGCGCTGGCGGAATTGGGCAAATGGTCAGGCTATCGCGTGATACTTTCGGATGATCGAGAGGCGTATTGCAACCCACAATATGTGCCGGGGCTGGATGGCTATATCATCTGCAAGCCGGGAGAAGTGCTGCAACACACCACTGTTAATGCGCAAACTTATGTGGCGGCGGTTACACGCGGACTGCCTGTGGATATTGATCTGATTCCGTCACTGTTGAGTAGTGAAGCGGCTTATGTCGGGTTGATTGGCAGCCGGAGACGATGGGCAATTACGGTCAAATCGTTGAAAGAAGAACGTGGTTTAACGGATGCGGATTTAGAGCGGGTTTATGCGCCGATTGGCCTGGAATTACAGGCAGAAACGCCGCAGGAAATCGCTATCAGCATCATGGCACAAATTACGATGATCCGGCGCGGAGGCGATGGCGAAGCGATGAAGGATAGTTCCAAGGTTCTCAGTGCTGAGTAAAAGCCGGAATCGCAGAGGATAATAAAACGATCATAGAAAAGAGCTTTTGGTTTAAGGTCGTAACGTGAAGATATTATGTATCAGTGATACCGTTATGCCGCAGTTGGAAAGTGCGGTGAATTTGCGGCGGCAGTACAGCGATGTGGAATTGTTGATTAGCTGTGGTGATTTGCCTTCGGTCTATCTCGAATTTATGACTTCGGTTCTGAATGTGCCGCTGTTTTATGTGCGCGGGAATCATGACGAAGGGTATCGCGATTCACCTCCCGGCGGCGAGGATTTGCATCAGCGCCTCGTTGAGTATGGTGGGTTATCGTTCTACGGGTTAGAAGGCTGTATTCGTTACAACAACAGCGTGATTCAATATACTGAGGGCGAAATGACCCGCATGGTGCTGCAAGCAGGGCTGCGGTTGCGAATGCGGCGTATGCGGCAGGGATACGGTGTCGATGTACTGGTGACTCACTCCCCGGCACGCGGCATTCACGACGCTGATGATCCACCTCATCAGGGATTTCAATCGCTGTTGAAATTCATGGATTGGTACCAACCGCGTTATATGGTGCATGGACATGTGCATACTTATGACCGCCGCACAACTACCCATACGGTTTATCAGGGAACTGAAATTTATAACATCAACCCGCTTACCGTCATCAATATTGATCCACAGTAAATTTGTATTAAAACATCAGCATATGGTTTTGGTGCAGTCGGGTAGTGTGCTACTATTGAGCCAGATATAGGGAAAAGGCAGGTTTGCGTTTTTTATGTGGAGTCATTACTACTCGGTCAGTTCATTAGCCGAAGCATTGGAGCTTCTGGGAACCTACCAGGAACGCGCCCGAATCATTGCCGGGGGAACTGATATTCTACTGGAGCTGGAACGTCAGCAGCGCAAGGGCGTAGATGTGTTGATTGATATTACCCGTGTGCCGCGTCTGGACACGATTTCGCTGCACGGCGATCAGATTCGGTTGGGACCGCTGGTCACTCACAATCATGTGGTTGACAGCGCGTTGATTGTCGAACGTGGGCTGCCGCTGGCACAAGCCTGCTGGGAAGTGGGTGCGCCGCAAATCCGCAACCGGGCAACGGTAGCGGGGAATGTGATTACGGCTTCGCCCGCCAACGATACCATTACGCCGCTAATGGCTTTGGGTGGGGAAGTCACCCTGGCTTCGATGAATGGTGAACGTACTGTGCCGCTCTCTGCATTCTATACAGGCATTCGCCGCACCGTGATGCGCCCTGACGAAATGCTGACCGCGATTACATTTCCGGCGCTTTCCAGCCATGAGCGCGGCATATTTATCAAATTGGGGCTGCGCCGCGCACAGGCCATTTCGGTCATTAATGTGGCGGTGGTGCTGGATTTTGACGGTGATAAAGTGACCCGCGCGGCAATCACGCTGGGAAGTGTCGCGCCGACCATCATTCGTGTTCCGGTGGCGGAACAATCCCTGGTGGGGCGCACTTTGACGAAAGATGTGATTGCTGATGCGGCTGGTTTGGCTGCGGCGATGCCTACTCCCATTGATGATGTCCGCAGCACAGCGGCCTATCGTACCGAAATGATACGGGTGTTGGTTTCACGGGCGCTGCGAGCACTGGCAGAAAAGCGTGAGCGGGAAAACTGGCCGCAGCATCCGCCCATGCTGTGGGGTGCGCAAAAGGCGATAGTTGAGCAAGGTTTGTCGCAGCAGACGGTGTATGATGGAAGTCAGCCTATTGTGACCACCATTAACGGCGAACGCAAAACCATCGCCAGTGGATACGATAAAACTCTGCTGGATTTCCTGCGCGAAGATGCTGGTTTGACGGGTACAAAAGAAGGCTGCGCGGAAGGTGAATGCGGCGCATGTACCGTTTTTCTCGATGGTGCGGCGGTCATGGCATGTATGGTGGCTGCGCCGCGTGCGGATGGCGCGGAAATTGTGACGGTGGAAGGTCTGCGACAGGGCGAAAAGCTGCATCCCATCCAGAGTGCATTTATCGAACAGGGTGCGGTGCAATGTGGGTACTGCACACCGGGCTTCTTAATGGCGGGGGCTAAGCTGCTGGAAGAGATTCCACAGCCGACACAGGAACAAATTCAACAAAGCATCACCGGTAATCTGTGCCGCTGCACAGGTTACTATAAAATCGTTCAGGCATTTTTAGATGCCAGCCAAAAACAGGTTGGCTGAAGGAGTCCAGAATGTCCATGAGTCCTAGAAAAAAGAAGACCAAAATGCAGGCTTTCGGGCCAGCAATTGGGCTGCTCCTGGTGGCGGCTGTTGGTATATTGGCGTGGTTCCTTGCGCCAGAAATTGATAAAATTCTGATTCGGACATTGCCCAATTTCAAAGAAATTCCAAAGCAGAATTTGCAAATTTTCACGACTGTGGTGATGACAGTCGTCTTTGTGCTGCTCGTTTCGCTGATTGTGGCTGCGGCCGCACCAAAACGAAAATCCGCTGTGAATGAAAAAGAAATGGTTAAGGATCGCCTGGAACTGATTAAGGAAAAGGAACTCACCAAGCGCCGTCGTAAGCAGATGAGCCGGATGAACAGCAGGGAATAAGTCATTCATGGATCGAACCGTTCCAAAGATGGGCAGCGAAGAAATTCAGCTTTACATGCGGACTTATTATTCACTGCTCCGTTCCAGCCACCTTATCCAGATTGAAACGCTGATTGAAAGTCATGCGGCTGTTGAATCATCGCTGCACGTGGGTGCAAGGGAGATGCAGCCGGATATTTCGGCACTGGTTTATGCCAGTTTGCGTCTCCCAGACTGTATGGTCGATGTGCGGCAGGTTCTAATTGGACAAATCGAGCGTTCCTTCATTGAGGCCGGGTATCATGATTTGCGAGAATGGCAGCGGGTGTATGCCCCGGGTCGCCGCCGCCGTGTCCAATTCAATGGCAAGGATGCACTGGCGGTGTTCATTGCCAGTCGTTCCGATATTGATGATCTTGTGCCGACTCTGACAGCGTATCAGATTGAGTGGAACAAACTCCACGTCATGCTTCAGGGTGATGATGTACGCGCGACACTGGAAAAGCGCCGCTGGCAAAAGTTGGGCAAAAAAGGCTTTTCGCTTATCGCGGAGGCGCTGCAAATTGCTGAGGATGAACTGCGGCGTTTAGAGGTTGTTTGGGGCGAACGGTTTGTTGAGACGCTTTACAAGATCGCGGCTGGACGCAAGCAGATTGGTCTGCAAATGCTGGCGGGTTCACTGGCGGATTACCGGCGCGCTACGGCCTACTGGTGGTCGGAACTGCTGGAACAACTGCCTGATGTGGACATAGAAAGTCGCCCGGTTTATTTCGTGTCCAGCAATACCCATTCACTGGTCAACCTGCTGACGGGGTTTGCTCAGCGCGAAGAACGTAATTTGGTCGCCTATCTGGAACGGTTCAATAAAGGCGATCTCATTGCCCAATATCGTGCGATTTACGAAACCGATGGGCGCAAGAGTCTGGACAACTTTCTGTACTATGTACTGAAAAAATATCTGGCGGATAATGGACATCAGGCTCAGGAAGTGTTGGCGGCAGATGAAAAGGCGATTGGTATTCATCGCATTTCCAGCAAACACGGCTTTGAGATTGAAGCTCAGGTGATCGAACTGAATAAGCTGCGCCCGGATTGGCTTGATCCACGTTTGCGCGAAGGGGTGACGACACCAGCACTGGTACACAGCGATGCGCTGCTCCTGAATATTGATTATCCACTCGGTTTGGCTTCGTTCGAACTCCTGAACCGAATCACGGAGCAGGTTGGGCGGCTGCTGGGTGTGTATATCATGGGCAAGGCAGCAACGCTCAATGGGCGGGTGGGCGATGTGATGATTCCGAATGTGGTCTATGACGAACACTCACAGAACACCTATTTATTCCAGAACTGCTTTTCGGCACAGGATGTTGCGCCCTATCTGACGTATGGAACCGTGCTGGATAATCAGAAAGGCATCAGTGTTCCGGGGACATTTTTGCAGAATTCGCGCTATATGGGCGTGATTTATAATGAGGGTTACACCGATATTGAGATGGAAGCGGGGCCGTTCCTGTCCTCGATTTATGAGGCGTTCCGCCCGAAGCGGCATCCGGTCAATGAAATTGTGAATTTGTATGGCGTTCCATTTGATGTCGGGTTCCTGCATTACGCTTCTGATACACCGATGAGCAAAGGCAAGAATCTGGGTGCAGGAAGTCTGAGTTATGCCGGGGTTGACCCGACATACGCTACCGCAATCGTTATTTTGCGGCGGATTTTTGAGCAGGATGGTCAGCGGATGAATCAAAAGCAGATTTCGGGCGGCGTATTCATCGAACACAGTTGAAGGTAGTCCATGTCGAACGAGAAGATGACGGTTCTGGGACAGAACATAAAAAGAATTGACGCGCTGGGGAAAGTAACGGGTGAGACTCCCTATCCCGGTGATATGAATATTGACGGTCAGCTCTGGATGAAGCTGCGCTTCAGTGACCGCGCTCATGCCCGTGTGGTGGCGATTGATTCCCGTGCGGCGGAAGCGCTGCCCGGTGTCGTGCGGATTTTCACGGCGAAAGATGTTCCGCACAATGAATATGGGTTGGTGATGAAAGATCAGCCTGTGCTTTGCGGGCCGGGGAGCAATAGTGCTGTTCGCGGCGCGGATATTGTGCGCTGTTACATGGACTGCGTGGCGGTGGTGGTGGCGGAGACGGAAGCGATTGCTGCTGAGGCGGTGAAGCTGATTGATGTTACCTACGAAGATTTACCCGCCGTTTTCGATATGGAAGCAGCGATGCAGGATGGTGCGCCGCAATTACACCAAAATCATCCCAATAATATTTTGTGCCATTTTCGCATCCGCAAGGGCGATATGGATGCTGGATGGGCACAGGCAGATGTGGTGGTTGAGGGTGAGTACCACACGGGCTATCAGGAACATGCCTATCTGCAACCGGAAGCAGGGCTGGGGTATATCGATGAAGAAGGCCGCGTAACCGTTGTTGTCGCTGGACAGTGGGTGCATGAAGATCAGGAACAGATTTATCATGCGCTGGGGCTGCCAGAGGAAAAAGTACGGGTTATCTATCCGGCGATTGGCGGCGCTTTCGGCGGACGTGAGGACATGTCGGTGCAGATTGTGCTGGCGTTGGCGGCATACGAATTGAAGCGTCCGGTGAAGATTCAATGGAGCCGCGAAGAATCGATTTTATTTCATCACAAACGGCATCCAACGGTCATTCGGGCGAAATGGGGCGCGACCAAAGAAGGCAAAATCGTCGCTGCGGAAGCAACGGTCATCGGGGACGCGGGTGGCTATGCCTATACGACTCCCAAAGTGATGGGGAATGCCAACCTGACCGTCAGCGGGCCATATGAAATTCCCAATATTCATATTGATACCTATGGCGTGTTTACCAACAACATCCCGACAGGGGCATTCCGGGGCTTCGGTGGGCCGCAAGGCGCTCATGCCGCCGAAGGCCAGATGAATAAGCTGGCGGAAGCGCTGGGAATCGACCCGGTGGAATTACGGGCGCGGAATGTGTTCCGTGAGGGCAGCATTCTGAGCGTGGGAACGCCGCTGCCAAAAGGTGTTTCGATGCCAGAAGTCGTTGAAGCCTGTGCGAAGGAGAGCTTCTGGAAAAAAGGCTCGGATAATACATGGCAGCGAGACGCTACACCTCAACCCGCTAATCCCGCTCTGCGGCGTGGAATCGGATTCGCGGCGGGTTACAAAAATATCGGTTTCAGCTTCGGTTTCCCGGAGCAGAATTGGGCTACTATCGAACTGCATGGAAAGTCCGAAATCGAGGAAGTTGTGGTGCGACAGGCTGGAGCGGAAGTTGGGCAGGGCGCACACACGATTTTTGTGCAAATGGCGGCGGAAGCAGTCGGTGTACCGTTCGAGAGAGTGCGCTTAATTGGACATGACACTGCTCACACCCTCACTTCTGGCAGTGCTTCGGCCTCGCGTATGACTTTTATGGCGGGGAATGCCATCAAAGGTGCGGCGGGACGTGCGCTGGAAATGTGGCGCAATGAGGAGCGTCCAGCGATTGCCACCTATCAATATCGTCCGCCCAAGACCACTCCTTATGACCCGGATACAGGCCGCAGTGAACCGAACTTTGCTTATGGCTATGTGGCGCAAGCGGTTGAAGTGGAAGTCGATATTGAAACCGGACACGTCCGCTTGGTGCAGGTGATTTCGACCAACGATGTTGGTCATGCGGTCAATCCGATGCTGGTGCAGGGTCAGATTGAAGGTGCAGTAGTACAGGCGCAGGGATACGCTGTGCTAGAGAATTTGATTTCGAAGGAAGGTAAAATCCGTAATCCATTCCTTTCGACCTATCTCATTCCGACCATTCTGGATGTGCCGGAAACAGTTAAGTCCGTCATTCTGGAGTATCCCGATCCGATTGGCCCCTGGGGTGCGCGTGGCATGGCGGAAATGCCGTTCCTGCCACTGGCTCCGGCTATCGCAGCGGCGGTGCATGATGCGACGGGCGTTTGGATCGACAGTATTCCCTTGACTCCAGATCGAGTTGTGGCGGCATTGCGTGAACATGGCATCGGCATTCTTTAAGCAAGCATTGGTGATTGTGCGCGGTGGGGGCGATCTCGCCAGCGGTACAATATTCCGCTTGCATCGTTCGGGATTTCCGGTTATTGTGACAGAATTGGAAGCGCCGCTGCTGGTGCGCCGGATGGTGAGTTATGGCAGCGCAGTTTATGATGGTGAAATCACTATCGAAGGAATTACGGCGAAACGAGCCGAAAATATAGGTGAGGTCAGACGTTTGCTGGATGAAGGAATTGTCCCGGTAGTCGTGGATGCGGATGGAAGCGTGTTTCGTGAGATGAAGCCTCCGGTCATCGTGGATGCGCGTATGGCGAAGGTGAATCTGGGGACGACCATCAAGGATGCGCCGCTGGTGGTTGGGATGGGACCGGGTTTCACAGCGGGTCAGGACTGCCACGCGGTCATCGAAACGAACCGGGGTCATAACCTGGGACGTGCGATTATGAACGGGCCTTCCGAGGCAGATACCGGAGAACCGGGTGTGGTGGAAGGCAAGACGCATTCGCGGGTGCTGCGTGCGCTTAAAGCCGGACACGTTCGACCTCAGGCTACAATTGGCGATACGATAGAAGCCGGACAGGTGATCGCCACAATCGATGACCAGACGATAACAGCGGCTTTTAAGGGTGTTCTGCGCGGTTTAATTCACGAACGGGTGTGGTGCGACGTGGGAATGAAGATCGGTGATCTTGACCCACGTGCTAAACGCGAAGCCTGTTTTACAATTTCGGATAAATCTCTGGCAGTCGGCGGTGGTGTCCTGGAAGCCGTACTGTCTGCTCCCACGATACGACCATTTCTGGCGATTTATGAAACTGCAAAAAGCCTTTGACATTTCCCCCGGTGAGGTGGTGGCGTTTGTCGGCGCTGGCGGCAAAACTTCGACGATGGTCGCGCTCGGCCATGAACTGGCTGAAGCGGGTTTGCGTGTGCTGGCGACGACGACCACGCGCATCGGGGTTGACCAACTGGATTTGATGCCTTTCTCTACGACGATGGATGAGGGTACACGACATCTCTCACTGGCGTTAGGTGAAAATCGCTTTGTGTTCCTATACGGCGGCATTCGCGGCAGCAAAGTGCATGGGCCGGGTGATGATGTGATTCCGCGCCTCCTGGATTCGGTGGATTCGGACGTGCTGCTGATTGAAGCAGACGGTGCGCGAGGGCTGCCGCTCAAAGCGCCGAAGTCACATGAGCCGGTTATCCCGAATGAGACTACACTGGTCGTACCGATTGCGTCGCTTTCGGTGCTGGGACAACCACTGGATGAAGAACATGTCTACAATGCAGAAGCGATTGACGCGCGTTATGGCTTCGGCATCGGCAATCGTATTAAATCACCCTGGGTGGCGCAGATTGTCCGCGATGAGGAATTGGGGTTACGCGGCGTTCCCTCCAAAGCGCGGGTGATGGCATTTCTGAATCAAACTCCACCGCAGGGGTATTGGCGGGCGCGGGCGCGGCTGATCGCGCAATTTATTCTGCGTTCATCGCATATACAGGGTGTCGCGGTGGGTTCAGTGCGCGGCGCTGATCCGATCTATGAAGTGCAGCGGCATGTCGGCGCGGTGGTGCTGGCGGCGGGGATGTCCAGCCGGATGGGACAACTTAAGGTTTTGCTACCCTGGGTCGGCGGAAAAACCATCCTTGAGCATATTCTCGCACAGCTTACCCTCGCGCGGGTTTCGCAGGTGACGGTTGTGACGGGTAATCAGGCTGATGAGGTCAAACGACTGGCGCTGAAGGCTGGGGCAAAAGTCACGCACAATAAGCACTTCTCCACAGGCGAAATGCTCTCCTCGCTTAAAGCAGGTTTACGTGCTATGCCCGATCATATCTCGGCTGTGTTGGTGGTGTTGGGCGACCAGCCGACTATTCAACCGAAAATTGGATCATATCTCGGCTGTGTTGGTGGTGTTGGGCGACCAGCCGACTATTCAACCGAAAATTGTCGGGCAGGTGTTGACGGCTTATGCAGAAGGGGCAGGCGATATTGTCGCGCCGAGCTACCAGATGCGGCGTGGACATCCGATTTTGATTGATCGACGTTACTGGAACGAGATTCTGGATTTACCCGCTGATGGTGCGCCACGCGATGTAATTGAACGTCACAAAGATCGCATTGCTTATGTCAATGTCGATACGGACAGCGTGCTGCGTGATGTCGATACCCCCGATGATTATCAGGCCGCTCGTCGGTTGGCTGGGCTGGATGAATAAAAAATTAGGGTCAATGGTCTTAACCTCAGACTACATTGGACATGAAGCCGAATGCTAGACCAGATTGATAAAATCAATTGGGCAGAATTGGGCTATCCGCAAATGGCCTTATGGCTCCACAATCTTGCATCTGACAATCCCGCCTTACGTACAGAATATATTAATAATCTATTTGACAACCATGTTAATGACCTGTCGGTTGTTTCTCCTTATGTGATACCTTTCTTAATTGAACTGTTGGCACAAGATAGTGTGGAGGAGAAGGTTGACATTCTGACTCTTCTCATGCAGCTTGCCAGTGAAGCCAGTGTTCCTCCCATTGACGCAAAAACACAACTCGTTTTAAGCAGAATTGAGGAAGGTACTGATCTATATCTTTCATTTCTGGAAAAACCAAGAGAACGCGGAATAACATTTGAGTTATTGGGTTATCTTAGAGGACGTTTTGAGCAGATAACGAGTAAATTTCTACCGATGCTAGGTCAAGAGGAAAATAAAGCGCCTGTACTCTATACGTTCTACAAATTATTTGACAGCTCTGATGTCATTAACGAGGAAGATAGACAGAGATATTCGGCTTTTGTGCTGCGTTTTCTCTCTGCGAATGAAACAGATTACGTCCGTTTTGCTGCCGCAGCACTGGTGAGTAGATTAATGAAGGCAAACGCGCCTTCTCAAGTGGATGTGATACTTGAAGATGCCATGAGGCATGTTCATAATGAGAGAAGAGCTTACACTTCCTCAATTTCTTGGATGAGTAATGCTTTACTGGAATTAGGGGTAGATAGAAGCATAAATATATTGATTGCGATTCTTCCAAGTCTTAGTGACTCGCATGAGGTTTTTGAGGTTTTGACCAAACTCCTGAATTTAGGATTTAACAATGGCAAAGTGGTCAAGTATTCTCAAACAGTAATCAAACAGGATAATGGCGTTAGCGAAAGAGTTTTCCGAACCTCTGATGAAGCCAATATATCATTTTCCCCTGAACAGGGTTTAAGTTCAGTACAGCAGCGCATTTTGCTATCAATTGTTGACCATACTACCCTGTGGTCGATTAAAACAAATTTACTGCAATTACATGGATTACCATCTTCGCGTGAAGAATTACGCAAATTGTTGGCTTAAGTCTGCTATGCCTCGAAATAGCCATGACGCAGGGAGACAGGGCGCTTGCTGGCGCTTCCATGTGCCGTGACGCGCAGTTCGTCGGAATGTTCCATCGGTGTGACGACGATTAGAACTTCATGGGGCTGCAAGACATGGCTGTCGGGAGGCGCATAGACATACTGCCCATTCGCCAGCCGGATTCCCAGCACTCCCGCGCGGAAAAGTCGATCCAGGTATAAGGATTCGAGCGACTGTCCGATCCAGGGCGAGTCGTCCTGCATGTACAACTCGGTGGTTTCCAACCGCGCACTGTAGTTATAAACCACATACTGCACGAAATCACTGACTGCCGGACGGGTAGTCGCCAGTAAAACGAACTGTGCCGCCACTTGAAAGGTTGTCACGACACGATCTGCGCCAGCGCGGCGGAGTTTGGGAACCATGTCATCATCCTGTGCGGTGGATGTAATCAGGAGCCGTTTGCTCAGTGCGCGGCTGTTGATGACGGTGAGTACACTGCTAGCCGGATCTTCATTCGTAACCATGATGGCGAGTGCGCGGCTGATTCCCGCCTTCCGCAGAACCGATTCCTGTGCTGGATTGCCATGAATGACCCGAAAACCTTGTTCAAGCAGTTGGAAGGTATAGGTGTCGTTGTCGCTGATGATGACGAAAGGACGGGTAGGGTCGAGTTTGCTGATGGCATTGCGTCCCACGCGGTCTGTTCCGGCAATGATGAAATGACC
>JBGAGR010000214.1:0-14074 GCA_044226645.1 Aggregatilineales bacterium | reverse complement strand
CCACGCGCCCAACGTCCCGCGCGGGTGAATTGTAGATGATCCTGTTTTTCCAGCGCCCACAGATCAAATTGCAGCGGTAGATCGCGTAATGGAGGTGGAGGCGCAGGTGCTTCGGCCTGCTGAGTCTGTGGCTCAATCAGGTTGAATGGGCGGGTGAGTGTTCGTGCCAGTGAACGCCCGGCTTGCAGCGCCACCTCACTAAACACATTGATGTCCGGGTCAGGCCAGCGGGCAATTTCACACCAGCGGCTGCCGCGTCTCACTGCGATGTCCGGCCCTAAGAGCAACCCCAGATGCCAGGATTCATCTTCCTGCGACCATCCCAGCACGACCCGCTGGACACTGTCCAATTGCAGGCTGCCTTCTTCTGGAAGGCGGCGCTTGGTGGCGAAGATGTCCTGGTAACGCAGCGGCTGTCCGGGCGATGCTTCGACGAGAACTTTTTCCTGACCGTTGCCGTTGGCGATCAATCGCCATTGATCGGAGCCAACTTCAATCGTTAAGTTGCCCGCAGCAGAAATTTTTTCCATTGCGCGTTTTCGTTTCTTTCAACATCACGAGGGGCAAGTCATGTCTTGCCCCTAATCGTCGTAACTACTTTATAACAATCAGTTTACCGCGCGCTGTCTGACCTGACCAGACTCAGGTTGATTTTCGCGCTGGATTATCGCCCCTGCCTCACCGAATGTTAATCAAGCAGCAGCACCAGCATGATGAGACGAGGCTATATGGTGCGGCCTGCAAAATAGCGCGTCACCATATCTTTTTTGACGAACAGGAAAATGAACAGTGCGCCCAGAAATCCGGTAAGGTGTGCCAGTGTGTTGACATGACCTGATCCCGCGCCGCTCTGAATGACCTGAATCGAGGGAAGCGTGTTGAGCGCCAGCCAGACAATCAGG
The DNA here is from genome assembly GCA_044226645.1 of Aggregatilineales bacterium. GTDB lineage: Bacteria > Chloroflexota > Anaerolineae > Aggregatilineales > Phototrophicaceae > CFX2. The sequence continues at coordinate 13,172 of JBGAGR010000214.1, read as the reverse complement.
AATGTCCAGGCGGGAAGGTCGATAGTCCAGCGGAAAACAGGTGCATCCTGAATGCTTTTCGATTTCATCACCATCTTGAGGATGATGACGGCGGGTACACGCAAAACGATCCCCGCACCCCAGAAACAGCGAATCAGCGTTCCAGGGAACAAAATCAGATATGCGCCCATCACACCGGCAATCGCGCCGCTGGCTCCAATGCCGGGACGATCCGGGCCGGCAGCACCGAGGATGTCAGAACCGATATTGGCAATAACACCCGCCAGCAGGTAGAACAACAGAAAACGCCATGCGCCACAGGCATCTTCGACCCGGCGGCCAAATGTCCACAGGAAGATCATGTTGCCAATCAGATGCCACATTTCAGCGTGCATAAACATGCTGGTAAAAGCCACCAATGCCCCGGCACCAACTCCCTGATGGACGAGTACATTGCGGTAGCCAAAGGTGTAGACCTGCACGATATAGTTGTATACCATGCGATAGCCTTCTAAAGCGTCGCCAGTGCTGGCCTGGATACTGCCCTGATACAGATAAGGGGCCTGAAACAGCAAAAACACCAGCGCGTTGACCAGGATGAGCATCAGCGTCATTATCGGGATCGAGCTGTAGCGTACATTGCCGGTATCGGTTATCGGCAGGGGAAACTCAATTGAGTTGAGGAAAAGGGTTAGAACAATGAACAGGAAAAATAATATCAGCGAAATCATTGCGCCGATCATGGCAATTGCTCCTACGGACTATTAAGCTGCGCCAGGAAGGTCTCAAAGGTCGGGACTTTATACGTTAAATCGGGATTACCCAGTAAATGAATGGTACTGCTGAAAACCAGTGAGATGGCGAAACCGACAATCAGCACCCCCACAATCCCCAGGACAATACGAATGACTGGAGAAATGATCGGGAGCTGCGTACTTTCCTTGATAATCTTGTTGCCGAATTCATCGCGCTCTGGTTCATCTGGTTCGGGTATCTGACCACCCAGCCATGTAGCGAGCGGCTTCTGCTGCGGTGATGAAGTCGCCGTAATCAGCACGTAACCGCCGATTAGACCCAGTAGTGCGCCGAGCCAGTGTGCGATATTCATATGGAGAAAATTGAGTCCCGAATCTAACCAGCCCATGATAAGGACAAACAGGCCGACTCCCACTGCCTCTCGGATCGCCAGCAAGACGCTGCCACGTTCGGAATCGGTCAGCGCTGGCGCGAATTTATTCAGTTTTTCCTCTGCCTCTTTACCTTCCGGCGTGCGGATGCCTACTTTAACGACACGTTCGAAGTAGGGAATTGCGTCTTCGGGGCGATCTAATTCTTCCAGGACATTGCCCGTGCGCAGCAGAATTTTCTGACTCTGGGGATGATTCTCAGCGGCTTTTTCCAATCCTTCCAGTGCTTCTTTAAAATGATGATTTTTGAGCAGATAATCGGCGTGTTGAATAACAATATCTTCGGAGGCAGCAGGCAATCCAATGACCTTGGAACGCAGCGCAATCTGCTGCACCAGATCATCTTCTCGTTTGATGATGTCGATAGCAGTCAGGTAGATTGAGGGGTGCTGTGTGCCGCTGTCCAGCGCATTCCACACCAGCTCTTTCACGTCGTCCATATATTTCAGTTTTGAGAGATAACGTACCGCATTCGCCAGCGCGACCTCATGATCGGGTTCGATTTCCAGTACCCGAACCCACTGCTCAACAGCGGCTTCGGTTTTCTCCTGGTCAATGAGGGTTTTCGCTTTTTGTAACAGCGCGTTAATTTGCAGTTCCTGGGCAGGTGTTACATTTTTGCGTCGCAGGGGAGATTGGGTAGGCACCGGGGTAGGGACGGCTGGCTTCGGTTTATCGCGTGGGACGGCAAGGACTTCGTCGGTCGTCAGGGTTTTGTTACCTGCTAACCGCTCCATCAGGCGCAGGGCTTGTTCATTGTTCGGGTTGATGCCCAATGCTCGTTCGATACACTGTTTCTTCTTTTCCTGATCGCTGACCGTTCGCGAAAGCCATAACCAGGCCATGTCATTCGATGGGTTCAGGCGCAGCGCTTGCGTCAGGAGATTGCGCCCTTTGACCATATCTTTCTCATCACGGATAGCAATAACCCCTTGCTGGAAGAGGTCTTGTGCGCTCATGAACTACATTGCCCCCTGGTTCACACCGCTAAATTTCAATAACTATTATTATAGCTCGCTCCCACGGGGATACGACTGCCGCCAGTGAATTTGTTATGAAATCCAGTACGAGGAGATGATTCTTGACATCATTCCTCAATTTGTGCTACAGTATATGCAGATTACCCGCATAAGTGACTTATTCGAAATATTGACTAGGGGTGTTATAAATGAATCTCTATCCATACCAGGCCAATTAGGGAGATAACATGGCAGACCAGGATTTCGTTTTTGCACCCCCCACCGCACAGGTTCGTGTAACCATTGCGCTAGAACCGGCTTATAACGCTCTGAGCAGTCTGATGCTGCTTTCGCATCCAGACGAGCGTTCCGGTTTTAGTGAGTGGGTGACCAAAACGGCGGCTGCCCTGTCCCCAGAACGGGCATATACGCATCGGATGATTGCGTCTGCTTTATTCGCGCTCGACCCCACCAACGCACCATCATTCCCTGCCATGCTGGATCAATTGGAGCAGGAGGATCCGGTTAAAGTGCGGGATCGGGCGATGGAATGGGTACATGAGAAAGAATTGGGTGATTTGCAGCCGCCGAGTAAGGAAGTGCTGCTGGCTGACCGCCAGACCTATGTGGACTTCATCGAGCAGGTGCATAACTTAAAATCCGGCGAGCGGGAAATGGCGTTTGAAGCGAATCTTTTCGCGGATGCTCATGCTTTGCTGACTGATCCACCTGCCTTAAAAGCACTTTTGCTGTCACATTTTCGCTGGATGTGGGATGAAATCATGCACTCGGAATGGGAACGGGTGCTGCCCATGCTGCAAGAGTCAGTCGATGCCTTCCAGCAGTTGGATTTAACCCATATGACAGCGCCTGACGCGGTTCGCCTTGTGACGGGGCGTGATGTCACTGGTATCTGGGGTGAATGGCCTGCGGAGATCATCTTTATCCCGTCTGCACATATCGGCCCCTATCTGACGCGCTTCGATGCGCCCGATAATAAAGTGTCCCGCCTGATTTTTGGGGCACGCCTGCCGGAAGGTGTGCGTGCGAAGTCACCGGCATTGAGCCGCTCGGAACTGCTCGTACGCCTGAGTGCTTTAGCGGATGATACTCGCTTGCAGATTCTGGAACTGCTGACGCAGAACGAGGAACTTTGCGCTCAGGATATCGTCAAAATGCTCGATCTCAGCCAGTCGGCGGCTTCGCGACATTTACGCCAGCTTACCGCGACAGGCTATCTCGTCGAACGACGACGCGAAGTCGCTAAGTGTTACACGCTCAATCCGCAGCGTATGGAAGATACCCTGCGTGCGCTAAAAGGGTTCCTGCGCGGGCGATAAACCGAAGCTAATCCATCCTCTCTTCCGCTTTTTAACGGTCAGCTATGTTCTAGCTGAGTAGTATTCACTTTGTCCCGTCCAGCTTTAGAAAGTGTCCATTATCGGAACACCAGATTGTGTTCCCAGAGAAGGGTTGGAATGTCATGGACTATCAGAATTTGTATTACCACAAGACTCACTATCCGTATCGCGCCGCAGAACTCCAACAGCGCGCTGATCGGGAACGGTTAGCGTCAATCGCGGTTTCCACCCATCATCAGATGCGGTTCTATTATCCGGCGATGGCGAGCATGGGACGCTGGTTGATGGCTACCGGGCTGCGTCTTCAGAAACGCTATGGCGAATTGACTGAATTTCCGGCTGCGAGTTCGCATACGGCTCCTCGAAACGCTTAATCTTCGCGGGGGGATTACTAATTCTCCCCGCAAATCCTCCTACAGGCGCGAACTGCAAGCCAGGTCAGTTCGCGCTGTGTTTTACCCTCATCCGATTGGTTTTATGGCAAGCCACTCCATTTCCCGTTAAGATTGAGGCATTATGTGATTGCGGAGTAGCTTTACGGGTGGGAAAAACACGATGGAACTGAACCCGAATCAATTTCATGACCATGCAGTGATTGCGCTGGACGATATTCAGCTTCAGACAGCACTGGACAGAGGCACAGGTAATGCTGATGGTCGGCGGCGCAATGTGTTCGCGGAATTGGATGATGCTCTCGGTCTGCGGATGCAGGGACGCGGCGCGAAATTGCGGGCACTGGCGGATTTACCCGATTTGCTGGAAAAGATGGAAGCCAATGTCACGGCGAATGGCGGACATGTCCTCTGGGCGACAGACGGGGAGGAAGCCAAGCAGCATATCCTCGATATCTGCCGGGAGCATAACCTCAAGCATGGTGTCAAAAGCAAGAGCATGGCGACAGAAGAAATCGGTCTGCTGCCATTCCTGACCGCCAATGGCATCAAAATGGTCGAAACGGATTTGGGCGAGTACATTGTACAGGTGAGCGAAAGCCATCCTTCGCATATCGTCATGCCCGTTATGCACATGACCAAAGAGGAAATCAGCGACCTGTTCCAGAAAAAGCTGGACATGCCACCGACGCAGGAAGCCGCTGAAATGACTGCTTTCGCCCGTAAAATCCTGCGCGAGGAGTTCCTGAACGCAGATTTCGGCATGAGCGGCGGGAATTTCATGATCGCGGAAACCGGAACCGTCGTGATCGTCACCAATGAGGGGAATGGTCGCCTTTCTACCGGGATGCCGCCCGTACATATCGCAGTGGTGGGCATCGAGAAAATTGTGCCGACCTGGGAAGATTTCGCCACTCTGGTACAGCTTCTTCCACGCAGCGGCACCGGGCAGCGCATGACCGTTTATGTCAACATGTTCAACGGCCCCGCGAAATCCGATGAGCCGGATGGCCCACAGGAGTTCTATCTCATTCTGCTCGATAATGGACGCAGCAATATTTACGCGACTGAATACACCGAATCACTGGCCTGTATCCGCTGCGGCGCTTGCTTGAACGTCTGTCCAGTTTATAAAGAAGTAGGGGGTCATACTTATGGCTCAGTTTATTCTGGCCCGATTGGGGCGGTGATTACGCCGCTGCTGAAAGGCAAGGAAAATGCTGTGCCGCTGCCCTTCGCCAGTTCGTTATGCGGAGCCTGTAGAGAAGCCTGTCCGGTTGGCATCAATATTCCCGATATGCTGTTGAAACTGCGTCATGATTTGGAACATGAACAAGACCCGATCTGGCAGGCCGGGATTAAGGCATGGCGCTTCGGCAATGAGCATCCGATTTTGTTCCAGATGGGCGGTAAAGCGGCTGGTCTGGCGACCCAAGCCCTCACGCAGATGACCGGAAAAGATCATATTGATGCGCTGCCCTATCCGCTCAACGGCTGGACGGACTACCGCAATTTTCCAAAATTCGCTACTGAGAGTTTTCATGACTGGTGGGCGAAAAATCGGGGTAGCAATTAGAGTAGTCCTGGAGGAATGATACATCACGAGGCGGCTAATCAAGTCGCCTCTTTTTTTAGGTTCAACATAATTTCAACCGCAACCTTATAGGGATATAGATCGTATACTAATTTGTAATGCTCCATATGAGATGAAGAGGAATAGAGCAAATGAATGAAACTGAGTTCGTGCTGCGTGCCGAAAATCTGACCAAAGAACTGAAGGTGGGGGAAGTATCTGTGCAGGCGCTGCGTGGTGTTTCCCTGAAAGTAAAAGCCGGGGAGTTTCTCGGCATTATCGGCCCTTCCGGCAGTGGTAAATCCACACTGTTGGGTTTGATCGGCGGCCTGGATTCGCCAACATCTGGCAAGGTGTTCATTGATGGCATTGACATCACCAATCTGAGCGAACGCCAGCTTACCCGTGTCCGTAACGAGAAAATCGGCTTTATTTTCCAGTTCTTCAACCTCATTCCGACACTGACTGCTGTCGAGAATGTAGCGCTGCCCATTCAATTTTCGCGCCAGCGGAAATTCAACGCCAACAAGCGGGCGAAAGAACTGCTCGATATGTTCGGCCTGTCTGATCGTTCACACCATCGTCCCACACAGCTTTCCGGTGGACAGCAGCAGCGTGTCGCCATCGCGCGGGCGCTGGCGAACAGTCCGGCTTTGCTGCTGTGCGATGAACCCACTGGCAGCCTCGACACTGAATCCAGCGAAGTGGTGATGAAAGCCCTGCGCGATGTGCAGAAAAATACCGGCACGACGGTCATTATCGTAACACACAACATGGATGTGGCTTCTCAGGTGGATCGTTTGATTAACCTGGTGGATGGACATGTTGCCAGCGATGTTGATCCGCGTTCCAGTGCCCAGATGGCAGCAGTACGACTGCTGAAAGAAAAGCGCGCAACGGGCGAACTTTCAGCGGTAAAGGACTAATCGAGATGTTGGAACAACTGCGTTTTTACTTCAGTCACTCGCTCAATGATCTGCGGGTGAACGGACGACGGACATTTTTCGCCCTGCTGTGTATCGCAGCTGGTGTCGGCGCAATCGTCAGTCTGGAAACGGTTGCCGGGATGATTGGCGACACGTTGACGGGCAATTTGCAGGCCACTAACCGGGGCGATTTGCAGATTTCATTGCAGGATCTGGCCTTTGGAGGGGGCAGCAGCGCTGGTTTGCAGAGTGCGGTGAAAAAGGGTTTTCTGAATGAGGTTGAATCCAGTGGCCCCTTTGGAACGGGTTCGCGAAAAAGCTACCAAATGGGACAAGGTGGTATCGAGCAGCTTCAAAGCTGGATTGACACCAATTTCCCCGGTCAGATTGAGATGACCTATAAGCTGCAAACGGCGGGTATTCTCGAAATCTTCACCAGCAGCGGTGTTGGAACAACCGTAACCAACAATGCATCAGGCGAAGCGGCGAATTCGCTTTCACCGATTCTGATTGACCCGCAAAAGTACCCCTTCTACGCGAAAATTCAATCGGTGGACGGCAAACCGCTTTCCGAGCTTATTCAGTCGCCGACGGATATTGCGCTTGACCAAAAGGCTGCTGAGACGATCAACGCGAAGGTCGGGGATACCGTGCGGCTCAACGGAGCCACCGCTGATTTCACGGTGCGCGGGATTGTCCCGACAGATGCCGAAGTAACCGATCCTTTTTCGGGTATTTTCGCAGCACTTTTTGGTTTCTACTATCTCGATAATCAGGCTGCGTCCCTGTTTGACGGTGTGAATGCGTCGGTAGACAAGATTTACTTCCAACTGCAAGACCCCACGCAGGTGGGCGCGGTGAATAATGCCCTGCACAAATCCTACCCATTCCTGGATACGACCACTATTGATGAACTCAAGGTGCAGAATCAGGAAATTTCCACCCAGATCAACCAACTGGTGACGGTCATCGGGTTGGTATCGCTCCTGCTGGGCAGCATCGGTATCATCAATACCATGCAGGTGATCGTGCGCCGCCGTACTGTCGAAGTTGCGGTGTTGAAAACCCTGGGTTTACAGGGTGGACAGGTGACGATTCTGTTCCTGGTAGAAGCCTTCATCATGGGCGTGATCGGCAGTATAGCGGGCATTCTTCTGGGATGGGCAACTACTTTTGTTATTAAGGGCGTGGCGGAAACCGTTGTGGCGCAGCCGCTGGCGTTCCGCATCGTACCACAGGCTGTTGTGAATGGGTTAATCGTGGGCACACTGGTCACAACGATCTTCGGCTTTTTGCCGACCCTCGCCGCTGGTCAGGTGCGTCCCGGCGTGGTGCTGCGTCCGAATGATGAAATCATCCCGCGCAGTGGATGTCTGCAAACCCTGCTGGCATTGGTCGCGATTATCATTGCCCTGAGTCTGGTGACACAGAGTATCCTCGGCAGCTTCAGTACATCGCTTGCCGTAACGATTGGCGCATTCTTTGGTGCAGGAATTTTGTATGGATTACTCTCGCTGCTCATCTGGATCGTGGGGCGCTTCCTGCCTTCCTTCGGCCTTATTGACCTGAAAATCTCGCTGCGACAAATTCTGGTATCGCGCAGTCGTGCGGCTGTGACCTTACTAGCGCTGGTGGTGGGCGTGTTCTCACTCAGTCTGATTACGCTGTTTGCCACATCCATCAACAATGTGCTGTCCTTCGCGCTGGGTGAGGGCAGCGGCGGTAATGTCATCGTGACCTCTGCCACTCCATTTGGCCTCCAGGGGGCGCAGAAAATCCTCGATGGTCTGGATGGTGTCAATAAATACACGGTACAGCGTACCTTCCAGGCGCGGGTGATTTCAATTCAGGATACGGATGGCACGGTCTTAACAGTCAATCAGCTCCAAGCCCGCATCCGTGAGAGTCTTAAGGGAGGCCTTTTCGCCGCCGCTGTAAGTTCGAGCGATGCGCCCGATTTTGGCGAAATCTACGTGCGAAGTCTGGGGCAGCTTGATGGGCGTGATCTTGCCCAACCACTCGACGGTGATATTGCGCAAGGCCGCCAATTGACGACTGGCGATGCTGGTCTGCCAGTGATGGTCGTTCAGGACAATCAGACGATCAAAGCTGCTGGAATAACGGTGGGTTCGAAAATCACCTATAAATTTGGTGATTCATCGGATGCTCCCACAGTCACTTATGAAGTGGTCGGCATGACTCCCGCCAGTATCGTGTCAGGCAGCATATCCGGCAGTTCCAATCATGTACCACTGGATTCTATCCCGACGGGAATTCAGCCTACCAACACCCTGATTATGGCAGACATCGTCAAGGAGAAAATTCCGGAATTACGGCGGCAGATTGGGAGCATTCCGGGGACATTTGTGCTGGAAACATCGATCTTCACCAAGCTAATCAGCAGTTTGCTTGGAACGTTTACCGCCTTTCCGACGATGGTGGCACTGCTCGGCCTGATCGTGGGCGGCGTGGTGATTGCCAACTCAGTTGCGCTGGCGACAATGGAACGGCGGCGTGAAATCGCCGTGATGAAAGCGGTTGGTTTGCAGCGCGAACGGGTACTGGGAATGCTGCTGCTGGAAAACGGTGTTCTGGGATTGATTGGCGGCTTGATTGGCGTGGGTATCGGTCTGTTAGCGCTTATTATTATGCTGAGCTTCAGCGGTGGAGGGCTGTCACAGGTTGTCCCGTATGGAACTGCCTTCCTGCTTATGGGCTTATGCATCGCAGTAGCACTGATTGCCGCGACAACTACAGCCTGGGGCGCGTCTGGCGAAAAGCCGCTCAACGTCCTCCGCTACGAGTAATCTATATCAACATAGCCATTGAATCGGTAAGGGCGCACACAGGTGCGCCTTTACGCTATAATAACCCCGGCTTAAATGGAATCACAACCATCATGAACGTGGACGACAAAAAATATATGTCCTCCGATGTCCCGCCTATCGAAAAGGAGCGCGGGGGATGCTTAACCCTATGGCTGGCCTTTTTTCTGATCTTTAACGGCTTTTTTCTCTACGCTTATGTTCGGCAGAGTATCTGGCTGGCGGCGGCCTGGAGCATTTTCGGGCTTGTCTGCGTGATCGGTGTCTGGAACTGGCAGAAATATGCCTATTACGGACTGCTACTCGGTTTTGCCTTTAATGTCGCTCTGAACATCGACGCACAATCCCTGACTGGTGTTCTGTATAATCTGACTTTTCTAGGGCTGACCTATTTTCTGGTCAACCCCAAATTGGAGTATTTCAAATAAAGACCTCAAAACGCCGCCCCGCCCCGCGATCTTCCAGACCTAACCGGACACCCGCGCCGCAGCGCCGCGCGCCTGAACGTCCGCCTGTTCCTGTGCCACCGACTTATGAATGCGAAGTTGAAGTGGCGGAAGGTCTGGAAGGTATGGCATGGCGCGAACTCAAGACCCTGTTTGATGACCGTATTGAAAAGGTTGATACGCCGCCCAAATCGGGTGTACTGCGCTTCAGCTATACCGGGAATCTCTACCAGTTGACCCGCCTGCAAACGGTTCAGGCTGCGTATCTGATTCAGCAGTTCGCTGTTCCGCGCCCCAAGGCGCTGTTGGGCGACCAGCATTTCAAAACACTCCTGGCACAAATCGCAGCGGTGCGTGAGCTTTCGCCTGCCGATGCCTATACGAGCTTCTATATCAGCGCGGCAGGTTCGGAATCCTCGGTGATGACTCGCCTGAAGGAAGAATTAGCAGGAAAAACCAGCCTCACACTCGCTGATGAACAGGGCGATTTGTTGATTCGCCTGCGCCATCCACCCGAAGGTGAGGGGTGGGAAACATCGGTGCGCCTGACACCCCGTCCGCTGGCGACGCGGGCATGGAGGGTTTGCAATCGAGAAGGCGCATTGAACGCAACTGTCGCTCATGCGATGGCACTCTTCAGCAATCCCAAACCAGATGATGTGGTATTGAACATGCTATGCGGCTCCGGCACGATTCTTATTGAGCGGCTGGCATCCGGCGCGGCGAAAAGTGTTGTCGGCTACGATCACGACCCGATGGCGATTGAATGTGCCCGAAAAAATGTTGAAGCGGCGGGTTACAGCGATGAAATCAAGCTCAATGTGGGCGATGCCCGTGATTTGCCCATCACCGCTAAAAGTGTAGATGTCATCTACGCCGATTTACCTTTCGGCAATCTGATCGGCTCCCATGAAGGCAACCAGATTCTCTATCCTGCTGTGCTGAAGGAAGCCGGACGCATCGCAAAACCGGGCGCGAAAGGCGTGTTTATCACCCACGAAGTCAAGCTCATGGAGGAACTGCTGGAAGAATCACCCCATTGGCGCATACAGCAGGTGATTCGTATCACACTCGGAGGCTTGCACCCCCGCATTTTTGTGCTGGAACGGAAGTAAGATAGAAGCAACTTCTGAGTATCGAGTTAAAGGTGCTGGGAAAAATGATAAAACGCCTCACGCTGATTCTGTCTTTTCTAATACTCGTTTGTGTCCCACTTGCCAGTTATGCGCAGAATACTATTCCCTGGCCTCCTGACCCCAAAACCCTCTTTGCTGATGGGGTAGAGCTGGTAAATATCGCCACACCACCTGATTTGCCCGCTAATGAACCGCCTGTTGCTGATGACGATGCTCGCGTAGTCCGTGTTTATGATAATGCTTCAAATAGCTGGTATGAATATCCCTATCCAGATGGGGTAAACACGCTTTCAAATGGTATTAACGTGCGCTCGGATGGGAGTATTGTTCTAAACCTTTATTCTTATTCCAGTCAGGCAGATATCTGGATTTTAGACCCACAAACGGGTAATTTCTCACTCGCTGAAATAGTGTGTCAATCCCGAGTGAAGGATTTACCAGGTCAAGGCTTCTGGCTTTATGTGTATTCCGACTCACAAACGAGATTATGTTTTACAGAAACTGGTGTGGAAAGTGATCCCCTGCCGGATGATATTCTATGGTTGAATGGTGCTGATTTTGGTGTAGCACCCAGTCCAACGCCGGATGGAACAATGGTTGCGTTGGCGGGATTTAATATGGAAGGTGCGCCAGACGGTTATCCAGTGGTTTATAGTTACGAGGTCGCAAGTGGTACATTAACCTATCTCGGTACTGTAGATGATTACACCGGTGATGTGGGCGGAAATCAATTTATGAAATGGGTCAGCGATACACAGGGCATTTTCTATATAGGCCCTTCTCAGGAAAGTCTGCGAAAGCAGTATTACGGATTTGATGTGACGCAGCCCGATAGCCTTCACTCGATTTATACCGGCTGGTTGTACGATTATCACCCTGATCCGGCTCGATATGAAGCTGTGACGACAACTGCGTTTTTACAGGACAAAACCGGTGCTGAGGTACCAAATCATATACCCTGTCAGTTTATGATCTATGACGCGCATGATGTTCATAATTTCACCCTCGGCTATGATTGCAGTCGCGCTACTGTCTTGCAGGCAGGAGAAGGCTATTTTTATGTTCGAATAGATAGTAATCCAAGCACTGTTTCAACATTGGTTTATCTTGATCCAAATACAGGGGAGCAAACCGAACTGGTATCAGGCGAAATCGAGACATTAGAAGGAGCGTCGCCGGATGGTCGTTATGTGTTGCTTGGAATGGACAAAAACAACCATATCGATGCAGTAGATTATTTCTTCGATCCCCCTTGGTACGATTGGGCGATGCTGCAAGATGCCTATTTGGCAATTTTCGATACTGTGATGGGGAAATTCGTCTATCAAACAGAATCCTACAACGGCTCCGAAGCATCGTGGTTGGATAATCATTCGCTTATGCTGCTCACATACCCGATTACCTATGCGCCCAATGCGACCGGAGAGAACCAGACCATTCCGGAGTCGCTCTATTTGATTGACCTTGTGGAAGATGTGCCCCGTATTGCAAAAGTCGATGGTATTGCCACAGCATCTGCGCAACTGCTTGCACCTGATAGACAGCATCTCGTTGCTACTAGGGAAGACGCATCTAATCTTGTTGTCGTTGATTTCACAACACAAACCTTTGTGCCGCTGCTAAAGCTCCCAGAACATGATGTATATGCATTGGTCTTTAATTGGACTGACAATGGGTTGCTGGAAATCAAAGTTAACCCTAAAATTGGCTGGCAAATCGACACAAGTCGTTCGGTGATTTACACCGTCCGTGTTCCCCAAGCTGAAAGCTAATTATAATTATGACAATCTCCTCACGCGACAAAATCCTGAATAAACTCCGCGCGGCGCGTAAACCCTTTCCCGATGCGCCGCCACGTCCGAAAACTTATCAGCCCGTAGCGCTGTTGGACGATACATCGCCCGATGCGCTGCTGGCACAGTTCACCCGGATGCTTAACGGGCTAGGTGGCGATGTCTTCCCGGTGGATACCGATAAGGCCGCGAAGGAAAAAGTGCTGGAATTGCTGGCGACCCACAAAGCAACCAGCATCCTCTCATGGGATTTCAAGCATATCCCAGTACGTGGTTTGCAAACCGCCATCAAAGACGCGGGCATTACCATCCACAAGCCGGAAATGCATGACGAATTCCGCGCCGAGACCATAGAATCCATTCGCGATGCGCAGGTCGGCCTGACCGGGGCGGATGCTGCCGCTGCGGCTACCGGGACGCTGATCGTCAGCACTGCGCCGGGAAAAGGACGCATTCCGACGGTGTTAGCGCCTGTCCATATCGCTGTGATTACCATCGATCAACTGCTGCCGCGCATCGAAGATTGGGTCGCGCGGGAACGTGCCGAAGGGCTGCCGACCATTCGCAATCATGCCAATGTCTGTTTTATCACCGG
>JBGAGR010000213.1:0-14158 GCA_044226645.1 Aggregatilineales bacterium | reverse complement strand
AGTGCCTGCATATCGCCATAACGTCCGACATTGTAATAGGCTTCGAATGGGCCAAATTGGTACAGCGTGATTCGCCAGGGGAGGGTTCCCAATCGTCTCGCCTCGTCAAATGCACTCACCGCCCGGTCATATTGACCCAGCTTGGCATATGACGATCCCAGATTAAACCACGCAAAGGCATTTTGTGGATTGGTCTTGGCTTCCTGTTGTGCAGTGTCGGCAGCGATTTCATCGGCTTTGGTCACGTCCGCACGATCCCCCAATATGGAGCGGACGGTGCTTTCCTGTTCCTGTTGGTACAGGACAATAAATGTCCGGTTGAAATTTTCCCAGTATTGGTCAAAATCGGCGTAAGGACGCGGCAACCCGGTTCCATTTTCGCCAGTTCCGAGGTAAGTGTCATAAACATAGAAAACGCCTGCCGCATCATCATAACCCACAACAGTCTGGTAATGACCAAGCCAGCTTGAGCCTTCGTACAGGTAGCCAGTTTCAATGATGACCGGGAGATTGTTCGAAAGAAGCTGCTTGAGCAGTTTCATGTCACCGCCGATGCGTGTCAGTGCTCGAACGCCGCTCTTTTCATTAACAAATGATACCAGCTCCCATGGATTGACGTTTTTGTCCTCGCGATCTGGTTTTACATAGCTGGCGGCGTAATCCAGGCTTTCTTTCCAGCCATAATAGCTGAGTGCCATCGTGATGTTGGCTGGTCCACATTCATTCCATCCCTGCTTAACGACGGTAAAACCATACAGATGAGCTGATGGCGGTGCGGCAGGAGATGTGTTGACCACATTAACCGTTGATTGGTTGGCATCTGCCGCCTGCGTTGCTTCAGCAGTAGCGGAAATAGTCGGTTCTTGCGTAGGTGTAGCACTGGGTGCGTTGGTTGCTACCTGCGTTGGTTCATTGGTTGGCTGAGCTTCAATGGCAGGAGCCGCTGTACTGGCTGCCGGGGAACCAATGTTGAGAAGGGGTGCGCTGTTTAATAAATCTGAAGGAGAGATCCCATTTCCCTCACCGGGTATTGGGGTAGGTAAGGAACTATCTGGTGCTGGAAGCGGCGGCGAGAACATCGCCATAAATGGCAGGTAATGTTTGACTGTCTCCCGCTGTCCGGGCGCAATACCATTACGATAAATTAGCACAAAGGCCGTTCCACCTACAATCCATATGATAGCCCAGAATACAACCACCCACATCGCCATACGGCGAGGTAGAGACTTGCGCATAAGAATTGCCGCGAGAATTGTGCCTATAGTAATGACCGGGGTCAGAGTTACACCCAGTTCCAGCAAAGTACTTAGGGATAAGCCGTTTCGCAGCACAACTAAAACACTGTAGGCGACGATGAGACCAACAATAAATATGGCGATGACTGCCCACAACAGAAAACGCGGTGGTGGTGGAACACCCTCATCCACTACCCGTGCCCGAATCGGATTCGTTTTTTCCGGACTGCTCATTACATCTCTCCGTCGCCAGTATTGGTTTACGAGCCTAAAAAATCGGATTTCTGGCGCTGAACATTAACTAGGATCGGCAACTATACTACAGAACAGGGTTGGGTATCGTCAAGTTTGACAGCTTCTTAGCGGGCGTTTACCCACCGTTTTCCCAATGCTCATTTTCATGCTGGTTATCATTCCCTGATCTCGCTAGAATGTTTTAGGTTCGTTTGAGGTAATTGGGGCTTACAATGGACGTGTCATAATCGACCTGCCCCCGGAGAATTCATGCAAAAATATCGTAACCGCTTTATGGTCGGCCTCGCTATTGTTTTCATTGCGTACATTGCGCTTCTGTTCCTGAGCAATACCAGTGAACTGCTGGCGCAACTGCGTTCATACCCCTGGATTTTGCTCATACCCGTTGTTTTTCTCAAATTCGGGGCATGGTTCCTGCGATTCTTGCGCTGGCAGTATTTTCTTGGCGTAATTGATGCCAGTGACAAGATCAGCCTGTTCGACAGCGCGGTCATCTTCGTTTCTGGCTTCTCGATGGTCGTCAGTCCCGGTAAAGTCGCTGAAGTGCTGAAGGCGGTTGTCCTTAAGGTCAAGACGGGCATACCTGTTGCTCGCAGCGCTCCGGTAGTCATCGCCGAGCGTGTCGTCGATGGGGTCGCCGTCCTGGTGGATGCGCTGATCGCCTTTTTCCTGGCGGGTGAGGCTATCAACCTGGGCAATTATCGCATTCTGATCTTCATTTCAGGTGCGCTGCTTATTTTCGGTCTGGTCGCTATTCAGATACGTCCACTCGCTTACTTCTTTCTCAACCTGATTGCACGTCTGCCATTACTCCGCCGGATACATCGCCCCCTCGTTGAGTTTTATGAGAGCAGCAATCAAATTCTCAAGCTCAGGCACGTCATACCAACCTCATTTCTAGGGTCGCTTGCGCACCTGATAGACGCGCTGGCTTTTTGTATCATTATTTCGGCTTTCGGCATCCCAATCACCTGGACATTATTCCTGCAAGGCGTGTTTATTACCGGCTTAACAGCAGCCATTGGCGCGTTGTCTGGTGTCCCGAATGGCGCAGGTATCACCGAAGTTTCCAGCAGCGAAATGGTAATGGTCATTATCGCGCCCATGCACCCGGAAATTACCCAGACAATAGCCCTCACTACGGCGCTGATTGACGGCTTTTTCCATAAATGGCTGCGTGTCGTTGTTGGAACGCTGGTGGCGATTATTTTCCGCCGCCGCATGTTCCCGGTCTCGGTAGATGCAGCCTTGGCTGACGCTGCACAGGAACGCGACACAAAACCAGTCACAACGGAGACCATCACCGCATGAATGAACGCTGGAATGTTGATTTACATAGCCACACCCTCTGGTCAAAAGACTGTCTGACATCCTTTGATACCATTTTGAAGCTCTGCGAAAAGCGTGGCATTGACCGCATCGCCATCACTGATCATAACACCGCCGACGGGGCATTAGCGCTGCAAAAAATCGCCCCAGACTTGATTATCGTGGGTGAAGAAATCATGACTCCGCAGGGCGAGATTCTGGCCTATTTTGTCAAAGAGAGTATTCCGGCAGGATTATCGCCGGAAGAAACTATCCGCCGCCTGCGCGATCAGGGCGCGGTCATCAGCGTGTCCCATCCCTTTGATCGTTTGCGTAAAGGCGCGTGGCAGGAAGATGATTTGCTGCGTATTGCCGACAAAGTCGATGCCATTGAGATTTTCAACGCGCGTTGCATCTATAGTGAGGACAATGACCGCGCTATTGCTTTCGCTCAAAAGTATGGTTTGTCTGGTACAGCCGGTTCTGATGGACATAGTTCGCCGGAATACGGTAAGGCGATGGTGCGGATGCAGCCCTTCGAAGGCCCCGGTGACTTTGTGGCCTCGCTCAAACAGGCCGAGTACATCAAGAACCTGAGTCCGGGATACGTGCATTTATTTAGCAAATACGCTAAGTGGATGAAGAAACTCGGTTTTCGCCAACGCCTTTGGGAAGGTGGATAACTTTCTCGTTTTCAGGAGGATTCGTGCTGTTCATAAGCTGTTGTCAATGCTTGACCACCGATGTCAGCGGCTAGTCCGGCATCATCATTATTTTCGATGACGACTGCCACCGCCACACCCTGTTTATTGCCCCAAGTGGCAAATCCAATGAACCATGCCTGCGTTTCTGTACCGGAATAGGCCAGCGTCGCGTGTCCGCCAATGTCAATGCCGTCATGAGCCGCTGGTTGAGCAGTCCCGTTGAGCACTGCATAACGCATTAGATCCTGCAACTGTCGGGCGGTATTGCTGGTCATCAATGGAACTAATGGATGCATGTCATTGCTCGACACCCACTGTTCTGCGTTGGGCGGGCGTGTTTGAAGCAATGTATAGGGCGTTGGCGCATTGCCATCATTCACTACTGCCGCGGTCATAGCCGCCATTTCGAGCGGTGTAATCGTTAGCTGTCCCTGACCAAGCGCATCTGCCAGCAAATTGCTGCCATTCAAATTGACGGGTTCAGATGTCGGTGTCGGTTGGTCATCTGGTGCCACGATATAACCGGGCAGGGTAGGTGGATGATTAAGCTGGAAGGTGTTGAAAATAGCTTCGATAGTTCCTAGACCCAGGTTGGTCATCAAATCTGCGAAGGGATGCGGACAGCCTGACGCATAAGCATCGCGTAGTGTGACGGAACTGGTCGAAGGGGCTTGAACGCAGGTTAGTTTAACGTTCCCCACCTGTATGGGACGGGCGGCATCGGTTGTGATCGTATCCAGTGAATAGTCTGCGAGCAGTGCAGCGGCTACGAGTGGCGTTTCGAGTGTGCCCCCCGGTTGGTATGCACCTTGCAGTGCCCGGTTGAAAAATGGCTTCCCCGTAGCTTTTGTGAGCTGTTCCCAATTCGCGTCCAGAGTATTTGGGTTATAAGTGGGCAGACTCACCAGAGCCAGCACTTCGCCGCTCGGAATCGCCAGAACAACCACCGCCCCGTGATGATCGCCCATTGCATCGATTATTGCCGCCTGAACCGAACGATCAAAAGTGAGTTGAATATCAGTGCCTTGCTTGGGGAGATGCAGCAGGTCACGCAGGAATTGGCCGTTAACCTCGTTTGGGAGATTATCACCCCGCAGCAGGATATTAAATGCGGCTTCCGCTCCGCTGACACCATAACGCAAACTGGAATACCCCAATGCACTGTATAGCTCAGGATAAAGATAGCGCCGTGTAACGCTCTGATCAGTGTTTTTGATGGATGTAACCAGTAGGGTACCAGTACGATCTACAATATCGCCACGCATGATTTCGGCTTCAGCTTCGACCAATCGTGGATTATCCTGTCGTTGCAGGATGGTGTCCGGGCCAGCAATAGCCCAATAGCTGGCGGCGATAGCAACCAGTGTAAACAGGACGAGTACGCCGATAATCAGGCGGTTGATTTCGCGGGAAAAATTCATGGCCGAGCTTGCAATGTGGATAAACGGAGCAGCAGCCCCACAATGATGAAACTGGTCAGAAGCGAACTCCCTCCGTAACTCAGATAAGGCAGGGTTACGCCTGTTAATGGCAGCAGTTTAAGTACGCCCGCCATAATCAAAAAACTCTGTGTCGCAATCACCATGCTTAGTCCCACACTCAACAGTGCACGAAAGGAATGCTGCTGCTGCTTGACAGCGATTTGTAACCCGCGTGTGACGATAATCGCTACACAGGCGATGATGGTTAAAGTTCCGAGCAATCCCCATTCTTCGGCTAAAGCGGCAAACACAAAATCTGAATGAACAACCGGGATATAAGTGGGTGCACCTTGACCCACCCCCTGCCCAAAAGTTCCTCCAGCGGCGAAGGCCAGCAAGCTCTGGACGATTTGAAACGCGCGTCCATCTGCTTCAGGCCAGGGATTGAGCCAGATGTCGATGCGCAGCCGGACGACACCAAAAAAACGATAGGCTACGAAACCTGCAATCACGATCAAAATCGCGCCGCTCAGGAGAATCAGATTATATCCACTGGCGACATACAACAGCACCAGAAATACAGCGAAAAACAGAATCGCGGTGCCTAAATCGCGTTGCCAGATGAGTACAATAATCGAGATTCCCCACATTAGCAGAATAGGGCCAAGCACACGTGGCGAAACATAGATTCCCTGATGGGTTCCGCCTAATGCTTCCGCACGCATAACCGGATATTGCTCCGCCAGATAACTGGCTAAGAACGCCGCAAGGATGATTTTGAGTGCTTCCGAGGGTTGGAAGAATATACTGCCAAAGCCCAGCCAGAGCTGCGGCGCACCACTTTGCCCGGATGGATTCGTGCCGAGCAAAATGGTTCCGATCAGTAGCAGCAGCCCAATTAATAACAATACATAACGATAATTGCGTAACCATCGCAGCATGTGGGGGAATATTGCCACCAGCAGCATTGCCACGACTGACACAGCCAACCATATTGTTTGACGATCGGCAAAGGGTGGGGCTAAACGGTCAATCATAACCAACCCCCACCCGCTCATGAATGCCGTTAGCGGGAACAAAAATGGGTCATGTCCCGGCAGATAGCGGTTAAGCAGCCAGTGAGCACTCAATGCACAAATCGCCCATACGGCAAAGTGTACCCAATCACTGAATCTTGGTTCAGATCGTTGCAGTGCTAGCGCCAGAAAATTTACGAACACGAAAGCAGCCGCGATTCCGAGCAGCAGCCTTTCAACCGCTAGATTACGGCGCTGTTCCGATTGTTTTATATCCAGTGCGTCAATTGCTAACTGCATTCATGATCTCGTTGGTTAATAATAACGCCCTACGAGCGGCTTTAGTTTTTCCCGAACCGCCTGTGGAATGCTGTTTTTCTCAGTCATAATAGCGTTTTCGAGGGCATTATGGCAGTCGCAGCTCGCTGTTTCGTCCAGATTTTCGACTGTGGCAGCCAGCGCTTGTTGCGCGATTTCCAGATTACGCCGCATGGTCGTCATGACCATATCCACTGTGACAGGCTTTTCGCTCACATGCCATACATCATAATCCGTGACATGCGCCATCGAGGCATAGGCGATCTCTGCCTCTCTTGCAAGGAACGCTTCCGGGCAGGTCGTCATACCGATTAAGCTGCACCCCCACTGGCGGAATATCTGGCTTTCGGCACGTGTGGCGAAGCGAGGGCCTTCTTCCACCAAAATAGTTCCCCCCTTATGCACTGTTCCCCCTACTTTAGCAACCGCGTTGTAAAGCTGCTCGCTCAATTCCCGGCAAAATGGCTCTGCTACGGAAATATGACCGACCAAACCTTCGTCAAAAAAGGATCGTTCACGGCTGTTTGTGTAATCGAAGATTTGATCCGGTATGGCGATGTGCCCTGGTGCATAATCTTCGCGTAACGAACCACAGGCGTTAATCGCGATGATGTATTTTACCCCCAGCATTTTCAATGCATAAATATTCGCTCGGTTGGGGACAGCCGTTGGCGTGTAAATATGCCCGATACCGTGACGCGGTAGAAATGCTACTCGCTTTCCGCGCAAAGTTCCCACCACAATGTCTGCGCTGGTATGTCCAAATGGGGTTGGTATGACGTGGGTAATCTTGTCGGTGATGTCCGGCATCTTATATAAACCGGAACCACCGATGACCGCGATATTGACCTTTTCAACCATAGTGTTTGTCTCCAGAGAGGTGCGCTCAGAATCAAACCCAATTATAACGTTGACAACCCGTGAATAGGCTATTTATTGTTCTAACTCAAGTCTGAATCTAATCTTGCCAATACTGATGACATCGCCTTGTGTGATAATCATGGGTTGGTTAACAGGTAGGTCGTTGAGCAAAGTCCCATTGCGGCTGTTGCGGTCTTCTAGCCACCAACGCCCGTTACGCAGCGCAATGATGGCATGTTCGCTGCTGGCAAACGTATCGTTGATAGGGATGATATTGGTAGGGGAGCGCCCCAGACTGGTAATTGGCAGTAAGGTGTATGATTCGCCTGTTACCAGCACTTGCCCGTCGATTTCTCTCATGACGATCAAACGCCCGTAACTCCGCCGCTGCAAATCGCTGCCCATCGCGAGTTTCTGATACTCTCGCCAGATGATGACAAACAGGGCTACCAGCAGCGCAATGAGGAGCAGGCTGGATATACAGCGCAGTAAAAGGAGGATGAGTTCAGTCTGCACGTCTGCTTACTCTGAAGATTCGCTGTCAACAGCTTCGGTATGCCCAGTTTCCGAATCGCCGGCTGGATGATCTTCGAGATAGATAAGCTGCGAATTCCCGATACGAATGACATCTCCATTTTGAAGATTGTGTTCGGCAATTTTAACGTCGTTTACGTAAGTACCGCTGTTGCTTTGCGAATCGAACAGGGTATAGCGACCGAAACGCAGCCGTATTTGCAGGTGATAACGGGATACCGCGCGGTCATCAATCACAATATGGTTATCGCGGCTTCGTCCAACTGTAAACAACTCTCCCTGAAGCGGAATCGCATGTTTGCCTTGCAGGATAAGCTGCGCATTTCGTGGCGTTTCATGCGTAGGTTTATAACTGACTCGCTGTAGTACGGCGGTAGTGCTGGTTTTCTTGCCATGATGGCTGGCGCGAACTGTAAAGGTTCCGTTGCTAACCGTTGAATCCGCTTGAATATCGACTGTTGGAGTATTGTTCAATCGGTAGCCGGAATTCGTTGCCAGCTCCAACAGATGTTCGCTTAAGTATTGCGCCAGAGCAGGCTGCCGCTGTAAGAGTTGTGCCTGCACCGACGGATGCAGATAAATCACGTAATGATCCGGCGCAAAGAGGCGAGAATCACTTTGGGTTCCGCGCTGTGCTCCATCTTCCATTGCTCGTGCCAATTCCATAGCAATATCCTGGGCACGGATTTTCTTGCCAAACAGGTGCGTAAAAGCACCTTCGACCAATCTTTCCAGTTGAGACTCAAGTCGCGCTATGTGTTGCTCTTTCATGTCCGGCATTATAGCTGAGAGCGGTATTGGGAACAATGTGGATTGGATAAGAGGTGACGAGGGGCGGGTCACTGACTCGCCCCTGAAGAAATGAGCCTAACCGAAGATAGATGCAGGATCAGTCGGGACATGTCCCGCCCAGTTGCTATTGGTCTGGGTAACGTCCTGTTTGCTTTCCTTATAAATCTTTAACCATGTGTCAAAAGCACTGTTTTTGGCATTGGTTAGCTGCGTGTCATCAAGGTCTTGTTCCTTGCGCTCACGTACCTGGATAATGTGGTAACCGAATTGCGTCTTTACAGGTCCCACGAACGCGCCAATCTCGGCTGTGCGGACAGCATCCGCAAACTCGGTAACGTAATCGGTGACGGGTTTCAACCCCAGTTCGCCACCCTGCGCGCCGGAACCTGTATCCGTTGAGACCGCTTTTGCCAGATCAGAGAAGGATTCACCAGCCTGAAGTGCCGCCAGAATGTCCTGTGCTTCTTCTTCAGTAGCGACCAGGATATGGCGCGCATCGACAAAAGTCCCGCTCTTGGTGATGTCTGCGGTCACGGAGTCCAATAGCGCTTGCCGTATTGCCTGCTGCTCAAAATAAGCGTTGATATCCGCATCACTCATTCCGGTTTGCTGCCGGAGGTTGGAGTAGAAATCGTCCTTATTCGTCTTGAACTGATCCGCCTGTTCGGTTAGCGACAATGTTGCAGTAGGTGGTAGAGTTGCCAGGGGTGTCGGGCTGGGCGTGGCTGTAATTTCAGGAGTCGCGGTTGCCGTCGGAACAGGTGAAGGTGTTGGGGATACATAGGGTGTTGGTGTTGCGGTAGGTTCGAGTGTTGCGGTTACTTCCGCCGTAGCTTCCGCAGCAGCCAATTTTTCTGGATCATAACCAAAGAAGTCATTGATCTTCTTATCAATGTCTCCTTGTGTGACTGTGATCCCTTTTTCTTCGGCGGCGATCTTGATGAGTCGATCTTCGACCATCTGGTCGATTACCGATATGCCCATCTGATCGGGAACTTGCAGTTGACTGATCCATGTTTTGTACGGATCTTGTCCCTGTAACTGCTGAAGAATTTGATCATCTGGGAAGCCGAAGCTTTGATAAAGCTGGATGGTTTGCGACAAACGACTGTTAAGCAAATACCGTTCCAGCCGAACCCGTTTCTGGAAATCCGTAACTGTGATATTGCGGCCCTGAACAGAAGCGACAACTGTATTGGGGATGAGGATGCTCTCATTGATGAGTACAAAGGCCAACAGACCTACTGTAAGCACCACGACAACACCCACAATGGCCAGGATGATGCGCTGATAGTAGTAATCACGTTCAGCCCGGGAAGCGAATTCGCGTTTCAGTCCGAGGTTGAAGCGTCCGGTAGATTTGGATGCTTCGGGTTGGACAGGGCGTTTAGGACTTTGCTTCGGAAGCCCGGTTGTTTGGCTTCTTTTGGTCATAAATCTTTTCGACTCCTGAATTAAAACATAGAAAAGGGCATAGTATGTTGTTGACCATGCCCCGTAACTGGTTATTCAACTACCATATCGCTCAAACCAGCGGTTTTAGTCGTTGGCGATGATATAAGGCAGCAGTGCGAGATGACGCGCACGTTTGATTTCACGAGCGAGTTCACGTTGGCAGCGGGCACAGTTCCCGGTTTGCCGGCGTGGCTTGATTTTCCCAGTTTCGCTCAGATAGCGGCGCAGGGTATCGGTGTCTTTATAATCAAAGCATTTCCCATCCGGGCAGTAGACAGTGTTACGTCCACGCCCCATACGCTGCCGCCGGAAAGGGCGGGAAGAACGCGATTCACGACCATCACCTGATGACAAATCATCTCCGTCATCACCAATGTCGTCTATATCATCGCGAAGATCACGATCGCTCATTGTTTTCTCCTGATTCTAGAAGGCGTAATCGCCGTTTTCTTCATTATCATCAACATAATCGACATCATCATGATGCTGCTGGTCGCGTCGGCGATCCCCCAGCAGAATCATCTCATTGGCAACGAGTTCGGTACGAAAGTGCTTTTTGCCTGTTTCGTCTTCCCATCCTCGTGTTTGCAGTCGACCTTCAATGTAGACTTGTTGGTTTTTGCTTAAATGTGTCTTGCAGATTTCAGCCAGATTGCCCCAGGCAACCACGTTGAACCATTCAACTTCTTCGCGGCGTTCGCCTTCGGCGGATGTCCATGTCCGGCTGGTTGCAACGCTGAAACTGGTTACAGGACGACCACTGGGGGTATAACGCATTTCCGGATCGCGCCCCAGATAACCAATAATCATGACCTTATTTAACCCGCGTCCCATAAACCTTTACTCCCCCAAAACTCGCTCTGTTCAATAAAGAATGCAGCGATTACGGGCGTATCAGTAGATAACGTAAAACACTCGGCGACAGCCGCAGGTTACGCTCCAATTCGGGCAGA
This sequence comes from Aggregatilineales bacterium, assembly GCA_044226645.1. GTDB lineage: Bacteria > Chloroflexota > Anaerolineae > Aggregatilineales > Phototrophicaceae > CFX2. The sequence continues at coordinate 3,306 of JBGAGR010000213.1, read as the reverse complement.
TTCTTGGGATCCATTTCGGCATTCATCAGGACGTAATAGCCATCGCGCTGCTTATCAATTTCGTAAGCCAGCTTGCGTCGTCCCCAACGATCAGTGTTTTTCACTTCGCCAAGCGATTCTGCTTCAACCCAATCTTTGACCTGGGTGATGGTGTTGTTGATGACCTCTTCACTGGGGTCGAGTCGAACAATAAATGTGAGTTCATAGGTGTTGCGCATAGGGAATTAAATGTCTCCTTTCCCTGGGTTTGCCTTACACAAATGCGTGTGCAGTGTGTAAAGCGGAAAGACTCTCTAACCTTGTGTTAGAGAATTTACAACGGGCGAATAGTAGCCTATTCAGGCATTTTTAGCAACGGTGGATTCACCTAACTCCAGTGCCAGCCTTGAACTCGCCAGTGCCAGCGCGACCACAATCCAGAAAGTGGTAATAGATGCCTGGAAATCCAGCCGGAAAAAGTACAGATCAGCCGTTGCATTGACGAGGGCGGTGAGTAATGCAGCGTGGTAGCTCAGATGGATTGACTCTAGATCATCGCTGGTTTTGGATTTTTTCCGCGCCTGCCATCCATATAGAAATATTGAGGCGATCATCACCAGAAAAATGATCAGCCCTACTACACCAATCTGGTTCGCCATAATCAGATAGAAACTAGCGACATTGGTATAAAGCTCGATTGAGGGCGTTCCCGTAAAACCCACGCCAATAACAGGATTTTGGCTGATCAGATTCAACGAGTCCCCATATTCACCCAGCCGCATTTGTGTTGCCAGATCGGTAGCTGTGAAGGCTTCGCTGAAACGTTCAATATAATCGCGGGTTTGCGGCAGGATGAGCAGTAAACAGGCTCCAATCAAAATCATGCCCAGGTACTTGCGGTATCCGGGGAACAAACCGATGAACGCCACCCCAATCGCGAAGGCCAGCATTGAAGCACGTGAAAATGTGAGCAGGAGTGCTAGTACCACCACACCAAGTACACCGAAGGTCAGCCAACGTTTGTTCAAAATGGGTTTTCGTGCAAAAAGCTGTGGCGCAATCATCGCTGCTGACACCGCCAGAATGCCGCCCAGTGCATTTGGATCAACCCATGTGCCGATGGCGCGTTCAGCATTCGCTGGATTGTCCTCGATATAACGAATCACGCCGCCATCTGGATAACCAATTCGTGCCAGTCGGACGAGCAGACTTTCTGTAACTGTTTCTGGCAGGACATACAACATAATCGCCATGAGTGCCTGAATGCCGATAGCGACCATTACGACCAGCACCAGCCGTCGTAGGGCAGTCGGTTCGCGCAGCAAGTCAGTGAGGATAAAAATCATGCTGATACTGAGCAGCGTTTCAGCAAACTGTCGGATAATGGCCGAGGTGGGTGGCGCATAACGCAGTCCCATTGCAAATGCCAGCAGCAGCCACAGCATATACAGAATGACCAGCGGATGCACAGGGGTCAAACGAAATTGCTGCCGATAGCCCGTCATCCACTGGAAGACATACACCAGCACGAACGCCCCAACCGCCAGATCAACAAAAGTGGGCGTGACACCAACTTTGAAGGGGAGCGTACCGAAGGGCAGCACTGCCGTGACCAGAATCACGCCATACAGCGCCGCTGATACATTCGACAAGACGTATAATCCGGCTAGTAAACCAAATATTGCCCCAAAGGTAATGACCGGCCCTGCCACAGCCATCATCAGAGCCACTAACCCACCCGTCAGGCCGACGAGTGTACCAATGAGTACACTATAAGCGCGTGGACTGAGGCCGCTAACCCAATCTTGCAGCCCGTTCGTTTCTTGCATCAGTTCTCGTTCTCCGAATCCATAAAACCGCTGCCAGTATACCCATGCCGCCCCATGTGAGAAGGCTGATTATCAGGCCAAGCCGATAACTGAGCGGGTTATAAGTGAAAGTGATGGTATGTTTCCCCGCCGGAATAGCAATTGCCGCGAACGCCCCATAAGCCCGCAAAATAGATGTTGATTGGTTATCGAGTGTGGCTTGCCAACCAGGATAATCCGGGTGCGACAGCGATAAAATTGCATTTGATGGGGTGTTGACCTGAATGGTAAATGTTTCGGGCTTAAATTCTGTTACCGTCGCGTTTGAAGACCCTTCCACCTCGCCGTTGAGTTCTAAGCCGGGGTTTTGTTTCAAAATGATGGTTTGGCGCGGGTTAAATCCATTATCCTGCGTCAACCGCAATGCTGCTGCATCGTCCTCAACAATTTGCGCATTATGCATCAGATAGGCGAAGGGGCGAGGATCGGTTAATTTATGCAGATTCACCGCGCCATAACGATCTTGTCCGCTGGCGATGATTGTGCTGGCAATAGGCAGTTCTGTCCAATCGCTGTAGACATACCGCACAGCGAACAGCTCCCATGCACGCGGATTGATCAGATCGCCTTGTTGCAGTGCAAAAAAGCTGTCGATAAAGAGCGGACTGATTCCACGCATGTCCGCCACATCATACAGACTGCCGTAATTGTCATGCAGTCCCCGGTAGCCATCGACCCTAAAAGGGGTATTGCTGTCCGCAAGAACATCCGCAACCAGTGGCGGGGCTGTCATCGAAAGCTGCTTGGCTGGCGAAACATGATCGAAGTTGTAGATACTATCCATACTCAGTGCAAACAGATCAAAAACCAGCAGTCCACCCACTAGCATCCAGCGCAAAATAGATTTCGGGCGATCCAGCAGGCGGGGAAGGACGAAATAGGCCAGTACAGCAATCAGCGCCGTTAACGCCACAGGACGGATATATTGCCCGTATCCCTCGCTATTGCCCAACCACATCACAAAAATCGCGCCAGCAAAAATGGCGCATACAATCAGCAGCAGGAACAGCGCCTGCTGAATCCGCCGCGTCGCTTTGAAATCTTGCAGCTTATCCCATGTGACCAGATGCGCTGCGCTCATCCCCGCCAGAATCGCCAGACTGAATGAAACCAGATATGCCCCGCGTTCCTGCCCCCGGAAAAATCGCATTCCCGGCAGAATGTTATAAAGCAGTGCATAAATCGGACTGTTCGCGCCGAAGCTCAGACCCAGACCAACCAGCGCCACAACACCCCAGAATAAATACCCCGGCAGTTTTCGCCAGATGGCAATCGCCGCCAGCGCCAGCCCGATGATGCCGACGTACAGCGGCGACCATTGGCTTGCTAAACTGGGGAAGACAAATTGAATCACATCCTGAAACGGAAAGCCATTACCCTTGTCGTCAAAGCTCAGTCCAGCGCGCGCCGTATGAGTCAGATATTCCGCGGCGGGCAAAAGCTGAACCGCCGCCAGTCC
>JBGAGR010000212.1:0-14174 GCA_044226645.1 Aggregatilineales bacterium | reverse complement strand
TAAAAATCCATGTCCCATAGCCTTCTTCGTCGGCCCCCATAAGTGACATTCGATGGGGGTTTGGTTTCTCTTTTTTTGTTAGCCCGTCAAGAACATTTGTTTCCCCTAAAGGTGGTAGGACGTATGGTACAAAGCAAAACCGAACAGCGTAATGCATTGCATGAACTGGGGTATAAGATATTCCTTGATCGATATGCCCAGAAGGATATGACCCGTTCGACGCTGGCAGTCGGTGATACTGTGATTGTGGTGGTGAATCCCAAGACCGGGCAGCGTGAGATTGGTACGGTTACTGCGCTCGATTTGCCGACGGTTAAGATTGATTTATTGGATGGTGAGAGCGTCGAGCGCGATATTGAACATGTCGATAAGCCGATTGAAACCGAACCCGGTCAGATGATGGATCGGGTAGCGGCAGGGATCGCGGCGATTGAGAAAAATGGCAAGCTGCGCAAACAGTGGACGCAGAACTTCCGCTGGTTACTGGATGATTGGAAGTTTGTCCCCGGTGGACGTATTCTGACAGCGGCAGGTACCGATCAGCAGCTTAGTTATTATAACTGCTACGTGCTTGATCTCCCGCACGACTCACGCGGTGGAATTTTGAAGACTCTGGGCGAGATGACCGAAATTATGTCGCGTGGAGGCGGTGTGGGAATTACCTTATCGAGTTTGCGTCCACGTCACGCATACGTGAAGGGTGTGAATGGGCGTTCGAGCGGTGCAGTGTCATGGGGCGCACTCTACAGCTTCGTAACAGGACTTATCGAACAGGGTGGAAGTCGCAGAGGGGCACTTCTCCTGCTACTGGCTGATTGGCATCCTGACGTATTTGAATTTATCAGTAGCAAGCGCAAAGCTGGAAATATCACGAACGCGAATATCAGTGTCGCGGTTTCCGATAAATTTATGGAAGTTCTGAAACAGGATGGTGATTGGGATTTACGCTTCCCTGATACCTCTGACCCTGCTTATGACACCGAATGGAATGGTGATATTGAGAAATGGGAAGCCACCGGACATGCAGTGCATATCTACAAAACGATTAAAGCTCGTGAATTGTGGAACGCCATTATTGAAAGTGCGTGGGCAAGTGCTGAACCGGGATTATTATTCCTGGAACGTTACAACAAGATGGCGAACAGTGCTTATTTCTCGCCGATTGTGGGGGTAAATCCATGCGGCGAAGAGGGACTTCCGGCGAATGGCGTTTGTAACCTCGGCGCGATCAACCTATCCAAATTCTATGATCCAGATCGACATGATGTTGCCTGGGATGACCTGCGTCAAGCTGTGCATTATGGAATCCGGTTTCTGGATAATGTGGTCGATTCTAATCCCTACTTCTTTGAGAAGAATGCCAAACAGCAGCTTGGTGAACGGCGCGTTGGATTGGGAACGATGGGATTGGCAGAATTGCTGATTCGCCTCGGTATTCGCTATGGCAGCGACGAATCGATCGCCTTTTTGGATCGCCTGTATGGCTTCATCACGACTGAATCCTATTTGATGTCGGCGGAAATTGCAGCGGAAAAAGGTTCATTTCCGGAGTTTGTGGCTGAGAAGTTCCTGCAAAGTGGTTTTATGCAAGCGATGCCGGAACCTGTGCGTAAAGCAGTTCGAGCCAAAGGGATTCGTAATGTAACACTGGTGACAGTTGCTCCGACGGGTACGACTGGAACGCTTGTTAATACTTCGACAGGTGTTGAACCGTTCTTCTCATGGGTTTACTATCGCAAGAGCCGATTAGGACTGCATGAAGAACAGGTTCCGCTCGTTAAGGAATGGCGTGAAGCACATCCGAATGAAGAAAAGCTTCCCGATTACTTCGTGACCGCGATGGAACTTAGCCCGGAAGATCATGTTCGTGTACAAGGTGCAGTGCAACGCTGGATTGATTCTAGTATCAGTAAAACCGCTAATTTGCCGAATAATTACACTGTCGAACAAGTTGGCGAACTTTACGAATACATGTACGAATTAGGCTGCAAGGGCGGGACGATTTACCGTGATGGCAGCCGTGATGAACAGGTGTTGATGCTCAAGGGCGATGAACGCGCTGAGAGCGAGATGGCGAGTAATAAGGCCAAAGCACCTGCTCCTGAAGCTCCGGCGGAAAAAATCGAACAGGTGGCGACACCGCACCGCGTCTATCCGCGTCCGAAGCGGCTGTCCGGCGTGACGATGAGCCGCAAGACACCATTCGGCACGGCCTATATCACCATGAACAGCGATGAACACGGCAATCCATTCGAGGTGTTTATCACGGTGGGTAAGGCCGGAAGCGATTTGCAGGCGGACGCGGAAGGGCTGGGGCGGATGGTATCGCTGCAACTGCGCACGACTGCGCCGCAAAACCGCATGGAAATGGTCAAGCTGATTATCGACCAATTGCAGGGAATCGGTGGTTCGCGCTCCGTAGGGTTGGGGCCGCAGCGCGTGATTTCGCTGCCGGACGCGGTGGCAGGCGCGCTGGTCGAGCATTATCTGACGCAGCAGCAGCCACAGCAGTTGAATCTGCCGATGCTAAACGGTAACGGGAATAGTCACAGCCATGCTGCGGAAGCGCATGAAGCCCATGATGAACACAGCAATGGAACTTTTCACGGCGTGATTTCCGGCGCGGATATGTGCCCGGAGTGTGGTACAGTGTCCCTCATCAAGATTGAGGGATGCGAGAAATGTTTAACGTGCGGCTACTCTAGGTGCTAATAATATATCTATAGATATAAAGGCGGGGTTTCGACTCCGCCTTTTTGATTCCTGACTATTGCGGTATCGAAGTGTCGAACCGTATGATGATGGAATAACATTCATGAGGGAATGCACTTGCTCACTATCGAGATCATCAAAGAGCGCGACCAATGGAATCAAGCACTGCTGAATCTGCCGTGTGCTCATGTGCTGCAAACTTGGGAATGGGGCGAATTCAAGCGCATCACAACGGGATGGGAACCGCTGCGAGTGGCCTTCAAGCAGGGCGAGTCGATCCTGGCAATGGCTTCCGTCGGGATACGGTTTGTTGGCCCGCTGAAGGTGATGTATGTCTCCAAAGGGCCAGCGTTGGCCTATGACGATCCGGCATTATGCAAGGATGTGTTCGATTATCTGCAAAGTCTGGCAGGGCGGAATTTCGCTATCTGGCTGAAGATTGACCCGGATGTGATTGCGGCGACTGGAGTTCCCGGCGAGGAAGATGATAAAACTGATGCGACAGGGCAAGCGGTTCTGAATGCCCTGCGCTGGCGTGGATGGCAGTTTTCCGGCGATCAGGTGCAGTTCCGCAATACCATCACGATTGATCTGACTCCCGATGAGGATGCATTGCTGGCGCAGATGAGCCAGAATACGCGGCGGAAAGTACGTACGGCGGAGAAAAAAGGTGTAACAGTGCGGGTGGGTACGGAAGCCGATGTGCCGCTGCTCTATGAACTCTATAAGACGACGGGCGAGCGCGATCATTTCCTGACCCGTCCGCCGGAGTATTATGAGCAGGCATGGCGTTCTTTCATGGCGGCGGGGCTGGCGCATCCACTGATTGCGGAGTTTGAGGGTAAGGCGATTGCGCATGTGATTCTGTTCCATTTTGGGCAGAAATGCTGGTATTTTTACGGTGCGTCGTCCAATGAGGAACGCGAACGGATGCCGAATTACCTGCTGCAATGGGAGGCGATGCGCTGGGCGAAGGCGCAGGGCTATACCACCTACGATATGTGGGGTGCGCCGGACGAATTCAATGAGCAGGATTCGATGTGGGGCGTGTATGAGTTCAAACGCGGGTTTCGGGGTACGGTGACTCGCTATATTGGCGCGTGGGATTATGCACCCTATGGATTCCTGTACTGGGCATATACGCAGGTGTGGCCCGCTGTGATGAAGCTCATGCGGGGAAGAAATTCCAGCGAATAATTGAACCGCCAAAACGCCAAGATATTTAAGGGAAAAGAATAGATATGATTCCTTACGATCACACCTTTATTAAAACGAATGGGATAAAGGTGCATGTTGTGCAGGCGGGGCCGGAAGATGGCAAGCTGGTGATTTTGCTGCATGGCTTTCCGGAATTCTGGTACGGATGGCGCAAGCAGATCGATTTTCTGGCGGAAAAAGGCTTTCGGGTGTGGGCAGTTGACCAGCGCGGCTATAACACCAGCGATAAGCCGAAGGGAATGGCTGCCTACAATCTGGATTTGCTTTCAGCCGATGTTGTTGGGCTGATTGATGCTGCCGGGAAAGACAAAGTTTATCTGGTCGGGCATGACTGGGGCGCTGCGGTGGCGTGGTGGACAGCGAATAAAACGCCGGAACGTCTGGAAAAGCTGGTAATTTTGAATGTGCCGCATCATGCGGTGATGCGCAAGACATTAAAGGAAAATCCAGAACAGCGGCGCAGAAGCTGGTATATGATGTTTTTTCAGATTCCCTGGCTGCCGGATACGCTGTTGACGATGAATGGCGCTAAGGCGCTCGGACGCACACTGAAAATGACCAGCAATCCAGGCGCGTTTACGGACAGCGATTTGAAGGAATATTACACGGCGTGGTCACAACCGGGCGCGATGACGGCTATGCTCAACTGGTATCGGGCTATCGCACAAAAGCCACCGGTACGGCTGCCAAGCCCTCGAATCACAGTGCCTACTCTAATTCTATGGGGGAAGAAGGATACCGCGCTGACGTGGGAAATGGGGCAGAAAAGCGTGGAATTGTGTGATGACGGACGATTGACCTATTTTGAGGATGCCACGCATTGGGTGCAGCATGAAAAACCTGATGAAGTCAACCGACTGATCGGTGAATTTTTATCGGAATAGCGCTATTCCGGCGGAAAAAGGGTTTTTTCTACGTGTGGACGTGGAAGCACCCGAACGAAATATTCCAGTCCCATCATCTCCGTGAGCATGTCGAGTGGGAACATGTCGGGCGAAATCGGATACTGGGTGCGATGGGCTGCCATCGCAGAAATTTTCTGGTAGACATACTCGCTGACATCAATGCAGGCCGTGACATCTGGGTTTGCCGCCAGCATGTCGGAAGCCGCGTCGTGATGTGAACGGTCTTCGCCTCCAGCAATCGCGGCATCGCTCCCACGTCCGGCATAAGTGATGGCTTCTGTCATGGACAAAATCAGACAGGTCACATCATCGTTTGCGATGACATGATTCAAGCGCCGTTGATGAGTCGCTACGCCGATCTCGCCAAAGAAAGCGCCGGGGCCAAGATCCGCCAGATAAGTTAATGTCCCATCGTCTTCCTCACGAATAGCTTTGGCTGACCCCGACAGGATGAGATAGAGATCATGAGCGACTTCGCCCTGCTCGATAATGTAGAATCCTGCGGGATACCAATTCACGTCCACGCGATCACTGGTGTAATTGAGCATGGTCGTTTCTTCGGCAAAGAGCAGCAGCGCTTTCACGAAATCAATATCTTTCACAGGTTTTTTGCCGCTGGCGATTAACCAGTGTGCCAGTCTGTCGAGCATGAGTATCCGATTGCGAGGAAAGCGGCTGTGATAGAGACGCTGCGGCGCGTGTGGCTCAAGACCATCAACGATCTGGATAGGGAATTGATGCGGGTCGCCGGATAATCCACAGGCGCGTGTGGTGGCTTCGCCAATGGCGACATGATCGGGATGCCCGTAAGCGCCATCCGGGCCAAAGGTGATGACAATATCTGGGCGAAACTCCCGGATGATCTTAACCACATGTTCGGTCAAGATGTTAATATTGATGTCTTTGAGTGTGCCATCCCCATAATCGAGACAGACCGCATGATGCGCCCCCAGGCGGTGGCAGGATTCGTGCAATTCCTGTTCGCGGACTTTTCCCAGCGTGCGGCGGGTGGCGATGTTGGCATCGCGAATCTGGCCTGCATCGCCTTTAGTTACGGATACGACCATCACTTCGACACCAGCAGCGGCGTATTTGGCGATGGTTCCGCCAGAGCAAAACACCTCATCATCGGGGTGAGCGTAGACACACAGCAAGCGGTTGTTTTTGAAGTCCGCAGGTTGATTCATGATGGATGAATCCCTTTCTAATTTCCACTCCAATCCGCGATGGATATTATAGTGGAAAATTAAAAATGAGACTTACAACCAACCACGCTTTTTGAAGACATAGGCCATCAGCACGACAGAGGAAATCATGGCAATCATGACCAGCGCGAACATAACATCACCGCTGATGGGCAGGATGATGCGATTGGTGGTGGTGGCGAAGTTGAGTTGAAATAAACCCGTGAAAAATGACAGCGGCAGGAAGATCATCGAGAAAATTGTCAGGCGGTTAACGGCTTCCACGAGACGGCCTGATTCCTGATTCTGGAGCATATCCAGAATACTGGTCGATAGATCGCGTTGGGAATCAATAACGTCATAAACCCGCAGGAGGCGCTCATAGAGATGGCGGAACAGGTCGCGGGTTTCAATTTCTTCGACAAAGCGATGTTCTCCGATTACGCTCGAAATCACTTCGCGCTGTGGCGCAACCATCTCCCGTAAGGTGATGAGCTGCTGCTTGATGCGGTAGATGTCCTCACGATTGGGGTTTTTGACTTTATCGAGTAAATTTTCTTCCATGCCATTCAGTTGATTACTCAGGCGGTCAAGCAGGGGGTAATAAGCGTCAATCACGAACTGAGCGGTGAGATAGAGGAAATAGGCGATGCCTGATCGCCAAACGCCAGGATTCTGTGCCACACGATCATAAGCACTGTCGACGGTTTCAGCATCGGCCCGACGCACTGTGACAAAACAATTGTCGGTGATAATGCAGTGTATTTCCTTGCCTTCAACTTTATTGAGACGCAATGAAGGCTGGAATAAAGAAAGAAACAGGTAACTTGGGTAAACCAACAGGGCTGGACGGCGATCTTCACGCTGTAAGTCCTGTACAACAGCAGGGTTCAGCTCCAATTGTTGGGCAAGCCAGTTAATTTCTTCAGGGGTTGGGTCTATGAAGTCCATCCATAACTGGGAGCCTTCAGCAAGTTTTTCTTCCAGGGCTGGCTGCTGAAGGTTGCGCCCAATCTGTATTTCCTCGGCAATGGTTGCCACGAGAGAACGAATCATGAATCAAATGCCTCCTAATCAGGGAAATCGAACACAAAATATGCGCGATAGGACGTATGAGGATGGGTTATCCAGCCATATTTTCGACGGTGACAAAGTACGCACCGGTACTTTCTCCGTCGATGCCGAAAACGCGGACTTTCCATTGTCCGGTCTGGTTAATGCGGCAGGTAAAGACGATGTTGGTATCCGCGCCGGGGATGAGCTGGTCATGAAAGCAGATACTGGTTACGTCCTGATCGTTAGCGTTGAGAACGGCAACATTCTTCGCTACCCTGTTGGCCGTAGGGGAAACAAACCAGACGGCAAAGGCCAATTCCTGCCCGCTAACCGCATCAAAAGCGTATTCATGTGAGACACCGTTATCCAGAACAGCGCTCAGTTTTTGTTGCAGGCTTATCTTTTTGACTTCCTGCGGTTCGACGGTCAGGACAACGTGCGGAATGTATCGGACTGGTGTTCCTGAGATTTCGTTGATGGGACGTTTGCCGGTGATGATTTCTGTGATGCGTCCAGCGATGGGCGAACCCGTAAAACTCAGGATAAAGAAAGTAGATGTGATGCTCATGAGAATAAAGGCAAAAATCTGAATGAAAGTCCAGATGTTACGCTTGCGGGCGCGGTTCACCTTTTTCAGCGGTTCCAGTTCACTCTGGTCAACCGAGGGCTTGGTTGGCTGCGGCTGAGGTTTAAGCTGGCTTACACCTTCAAGCTGCAAAAGCATCCGGTTCGCGTTGGAATGGAGGGGTTCCAGTTCCAGCGCACGTTTGAGGTAGGTGATGGCCTCGGCTGGATTTTGCTGTACCGTCGTCTTCGCTTTGTTGTACCAATCGTCGGCTCTTTCAGCGGGCGGTGTCGGGCGGTTAACGATGATTCTCTTGCCGGAATGGTCACTCCACAAATCAATAAGCGTGTTCGTGGTTTTGTGATCGGAGAAAGCGCGGGACAGCGCTTCAACAAATGTGTCGGCTGTGGGATAACGATCTTCGCGTCGTTTTGACAGACCTTTGAGCAGGACTGAATCGAGTGAGCGTGGCAAGTCCGGATTCATCTGACTGGGCGGCGGAACGGGTTCGGCCACATGCTGATTCATGACAGCCAGCATGTTGTCGTTGTTGAATGGAAAATGTCCGACGGTCATGACGTAGGCCAGAATCCCCAGCGAATACAGATCGGCACGATGATCGAGATTTTTTTCACCGCGCGCTTGTTCGGGTGAAATGTAGAGCGGTGTTCCGACCACATTGCCGGTAGTGGTCAGGCGGTCTCCATCAATAATACGGGCGATACCAAAATCGCTGAGGGAGGCATCACCACGCCGGTTGAGCAGGATGTTTTCCAGCTTGAGATCGCGATGGATGACATTCTGACGGTGGGCATAATCGAGCGCGCTGGCAATGTGGCGCAGCAGGCGAATGGCTTCCTGATGTCCCATTTCGACAGGGTTGCGGAAGCGCTGCGCCAGAGTTCCGCCCGGCAGGTAGGCCATTTCGAGAAAAAAGCGATTCTTAATAACCCCCCAGGTATTGACCTCAACAATATGGGGGTGATGCAGGCGGTGGGTTAATTCGGCTTCCTGCTTGAAGCGGTCAACCACACCGGGCTGCTCCATCAGAGAGGCGCGTAATATTTTTAAGGCTACCGTCGTATGCGTTTCTTCATTGAGCGCTTTGTAAACGATTGCCATACCTCCACTGCCAAGTTTTTCCTGTACGAGGTAAGGGCCAAAGCGATTTACAGTGGGCGTTTCGGACATGTGCGCCTCAGGGAGATGCGATAAATGTGAATACAATTTCATGTATTATAACCGACTTCCGAGCAACAGAACGACAATGGACATTTAGAAATTGTGCCGATGCTGTTACGGGTTTGTTGTGTGCCGCGTAACAGCATCGTGTCTGGTCAGGGGGCTGGCGTTTCGGTAGGCGGCAGCGGTGCGCTGGTTAATTGTGACTGCGGCACATTATCCGCATAAATGCCGTCCTTTGTAATGATGGAATACAGCCATTCGTGTCCGTTGAATTGACCACTGCCCACATTCACGCGCGTGTTGGGCCGAATTGCGCCAATCTGCGCCAGAGTCATCACCTCGAACTGTCCTGCGTTCATGATACCCATGAAGGGAGAGGTAGGTGTTATACCGGGTGTCACGTCCGGTGCATAGGTTAGCTGGTACGAACGCGCATCAGCAGTGATGTGGTCTGTTTCGGTTTCAATCATGTAGACCAGGCCATTGGAGTCTGGGCTGGCCTGAGTAATACGAACACGCGTATTAGCTGGAATAGCGCCAACCTGCTCAGTCGTGATGAGCAGGTATCCCATGCTAATAGCCTGCGCGAAGGGGAAAATCGTGGGTGTTGGGGGCAATGGTCGCGTGATTTGCCACTCGTAGGCGACTCCTTCAGACTGATTTTCGTCCCGAATCGTATAAAGCCAGACCTGTTGAGTTTCATCATAATTCATGCTGATGATATAAACCTGCGAATTGGGTGCAATGGAGCCAACATAGTCGGTTGTCATTAAAGGGGTGCTCCAATCCCATTGATAGGGATCATAGGCGGGAATAGGTGTTGGATAGGGGAAGGTTGGCGAAGGTTGCGGTTCGAGTAAGCGAGGTGTAACGATCAACAGGACAATTCCGGCGACAACCAGCGTCGTGAAAGCGGCGACACCCGCTACGCCTGCATACATGCCAACATTGGGGATATAAAAGCGCCGTTTTTGCTTACGTTTGGGTTTTTCGGTAGGGGGCGCTTCGATGACTTCAAGCGGTTGTGCAGATGTATCGGACGGTGTTAACAAATCTGCCAGAGCGGGTGAATCATCATCCGGGGGCTGAGGAGTATTGTTCAAATCTTGCATAAACGCCTCTTATGACCTGATGAAAGAAAGTAATTGAATCACTCTCATCTTAGAGGAAGCGTCCGGGAGTGTGCCCGTCGCTTACCCGCCGCTCATGCAACGACTATGATGGATGTAGCAAAGGAAAACCTCATATAATCAAGACTGATGATTTTCTTTAGCGTGAACATACAGTCAAGGATTTTGGGAGGGCGGCATGGCTGTTGATACAATCAATCGCTTTAAGATATGGGATGCCGATGTGCGGACGAATCCGCACCCGTTGTATGCACAAATGCGAGCAGAAGCGCCAGTTTATGAAGCGATTGGCCCCGTGACGGGCAATCGTTTCTGGTTTCTGACACGTTATGACGACTGTGTGGCGGTGCTGAAAGACCATGAGCATTTTGCCAATAATTTCAGAAAACATCTGACCCCGGAGCAAATCCAGACCTTTGCGCCGCAGGATGAACCGGCGAATCTGCTGGTACATTTGTTGAATGTTGACCCACCCGACCATACTCGCCTGAGAACACTGGTACATAAGGCTTTTACGCCGCGTATGGTGGATCGGCTGCAAACGCTGATCGAGCAAACCGCCGATCATTTGCTGGATGCGATTCTTACCAGCGGGACGAACCCGTTTGATCTGGTCGATCAGTTCGCCTTTCCGCTGCCCATAACTGTGATTGCCGCTTTATTGGGTGTGCCACCAGAGGAACGCGATCAATTCCGCGATTGGTCGCACAAGCTGCTATTTGTGTTTGATGAGTCGCGCAATATCGCGGCGATGGAGATGATTGGCTACATCAACGCGATTATCGAAGAGCGTAGGACTGCCCCTCAGGATGATCTCATCAGTGCATTGGCGGCGGCTGAAGACGCGGGTGATAAGCTCGATCATCAGGAATTGGTGAGCATGATTGTGCTGCTGTTAATCGCTGGGCATGAAACGACGGTTAATTTGCTGGGGACGGGGACGCTGAATCTGCTGCGCAATCCTGACCAGTTGCAAAAGCTGCGGGACAACCCCACTTTGGTTAAATCCGCCGTCGAAGAAATGCTGCGCTGCGATGGCGCGGCTGAATCGACTTTTAACCGCTATACTACGTCAGAAGTGGAAATCCGGGGTATCCGTATCGGACGCGGTGAAATCGTGATGCCGCTGCTGTTGGCGGCAAATCGTGACCCGGAAGTGTTCGAGAAACCCGACCAATTTGATATTACACGCGACCCGAACCGACATATCGCGTTTGGTGCGGGGATTCATTACTGTGTGGGCGCTCCGCTGGCACGCATGGAAACGGCAGTAGCAATTAATGCCATGCTGCGAAAAATACCTCATCTCGCTCTGGCAACAGCAGAACACGAGTTAGCGTGGAAAAATCAAGGGATGGGTTTTCGGGGTCTGCACCACTTATTGCTCAGGTCATGAGATCATAGGTGATGATGTAGACTCCGGTACTTTCGTCGGCGCGTCCGAAAAGCTGAATTTTCCAATTACCAGTTTTATGTACCTGACAGGTAAACGCTACGCCGGAGCCATCGACAAAAATATAATCGCGCTGGCAGTTCGCCTCAGCATTAAAGCCATCCGGGTCGAGAATGGCGACATTCGCGCCAACTTTCTTGGCGGTAGGTGAAAAGAACTGCACAGCAACGGCGATTTCCTGACCGGCAGTGGCGCTGAAGCTGTATTCGTGGGCGAAGCCGGGGTCGAGCACATCGCTGACGGGACTGCCGCGTGTGAGGCTGCCGCTTTTGTTGGGGCTGACTACAAATCCCGCCTGCTCGGCTTCATCGGCGTAGGACGTGTCAGCCGCATCGTGGGTGGGATTGGAAGTCATGACCGCCGGAACATCTTCCGTTCGGCGAAGGATGCTGCTGCTGGTGATAGCCTGTGTTGCCTCATCAGCTTGTGGAGTAGGGATAGAAGGCTTGCCGAAAATCGGCGTGCCCTTTGACTCTGCGAGCGGCTGACCACTCACAATGGCGCGAATCTGCGCGGGAATGGGCGAGCCAATGACCGTCAGGACGAAATAACTGAGCGATAGACTCATCAAAACCGAGCCGACACAGCCGATACGATTCCAACTCCGGCGGTTAGCCTCTTTTTGGGCGCGTTTGAGGGCGAAAACGTCGGGCGGTGGTGGTGCTGCCGGGACGAGCGCTTCAATAGGGGGCAGATCAAGCAAATCAGCGGTTAGCGTTTCCAGCGCAGGCATTTCTATGGTGGAAAGCTGGCTGGCTTGGCGTAATTCTGTGTAGCGGCGGCGTGCTTCGCGATGATGTGAATCGAGCTTGAGCGCCTGCCGGATACAACCGAGTTCTTTATCGGGCGTATCACAGGCTGTTGCGGCTAAGACCCATAGATCAGCCGAAGGGGCATTATCCAGCAGGGGTTTGAGCAACTGGCGAGCGAGTCGTTTATCGCCGGACGCGATAGCAGCCTGGATAGCGGTTAAATCTGTCGCGTTCTGAGCCATGATTTTTAGCCGTTCGCTACAGGTAAGAAAAGGGGCGAATCACGCGATTCGCCCCAGCAAACTATTATTGTTCGGCAGGCAGTACCGTAAACGTACTTCCGGCACTGCGTCCGTAAACCTCCGGGAAGTAGAATTCCTGTCCCGTAGCCGGAATGACATTATAGACACCCGGCAGTCCCGCGCGGATGCTGTACTGATATTGATACGTTCCGGCGGGTAGATAGCTGGCGGACAGCACGACTTTCTGATCGCGGAATTCGATGTTGCTGAACCACCACCAACCCCAACCATACATGAGCGGGTCATTGCTTTCCAGACCGGGCTGCGTGCCGATTTGCTGCTCGGTAGCCAGATTCGGATTTACGCCTTCTGTCCCGGCGGGGATGGGGTCTTCGATGAGGACATAGTAGAGATCATTAGGCGCAACGATAGTCAGACGCACCTGCACCAGATCGCCAACATGCGCCTGCGTGATGGGTGCGTGATTCTTATCGTCGGGCATGGAATACTGGCGCTCGATGATGATACCGCGATTGAGCGGCTGCACTTCCGGCACAGGAAGCGAAACGGTCAGATGGGCGGTGTAGTAGAGTACGCCGTTTCCGTCTGTACGCCCGATAACGAGGTTGTTCGGCTGGTTGGTCAACAGATTGGCGACATCGACCTTGAGATTGACTGAATCGCGTACGGTATCGGGTGAGGCTGTGCCATCGGTCAATTTCTGGTCATTGAGCGAGGCGGAGTAGCTGTAATTGGGCTGCAATTCGCCTGTTGTGACCATCCAATCGGTGAGCGACATAACTGACCAGGCGGTTTCCTGTGTGGTTTCCCAGCCTTGTCCGGTACGGGCGACCATCAACCAGCGCACGACGTTCGGGACGAGATTGTTCTGCGGCGCGAGTTTGATGAGCGCGTCAAGGACAATCGCCGTTGTGCGGGTATCGGTATTCCAGTTCCAGTAATCGCGATCCGGTTCCTGCCAGTGTGCGCCTGTCGCGCTCAGGATGGCGCTGTTGGTCAGGTCGGAGAGCAGCGTATTGGTGCGGCTGGTATCCGCCGGGTTGATAATGTTCAACGCCAGCGCGAGGAAGGCTTTGGCATAGGTGTCCAGCCGATCACGGGCATCGAACAGATTGGAAGTGCGGCTGACATCGCCTGCGCCAGAACGGGCGAGGGCATACAGCACGAACGCCTGACGATTGAGCCTCCACTTGGGCTGGCTTTGATCAGGAACGATGAAGGTCGTTTGCAGGTAATTCTGGGCATTACGGATGGTGTCATCCGATACCGCGAAACCAGAGTTCTTCGCCTCCGCCAAACCAATCAGCGCATAGGCTGTGGTCAGCGGATTGCTTTCATCCTGTACGAACCAACCCCATCCGCCATCTGCTTTTTGCTGTGCATAGAGACGCTGCAAGGCGAAATTAACCGCCGTATCGAGATTTTGTTTGAGCGTATCGTTGGCAACGCCGAGGCTGTTGAGTGCCCGATAGGTCATGATATTGGGCAGGAAGCGGCTGACGGTCTGCTCAATGCATTGATAGGGATAGTTGCGCAGATAATCCAGCCCGTCGATGGTGGTAGCCGCCAGCGAAGGATCAAGCTTGATGTCCAGCGAACCCTGTGTGACAGTGAAGGATTTCGGCAGCGAAACGGCTTCGGTTACTGAGCCGCCTTCACGCAGTACACCCGCTGTGCCAACAGTTTCCGGCACTTCGTATTTGTAGACCGGGAGCAGACGATTATCACCCTGTCCAAGCGGTGGTTTGCTG
>JBGAGR010000211.1:0-13244 GCA_044226645.1 Aggregatilineales bacterium | reverse complement strand
GCATCAGCTTTAGCGGCGGAGGCGCTTGATGTTCCGCTGGCAGTGAGCGGCTGGCCTGCTCAACGGGAACTGAACGATGAATTTCTGTTTCCAGTGCAAAAGACACTGGGCACTGACAGTCAGGAACGTATTAAGCGACTATGCGAACGATTCGGGCTGAAAGGCAGCAATTTCGCACAGGGGCCAACACCCTCCATCCTCAGCGAACATCTGCACATCAGTTATTTCAATGACTTCTGGTATCAGGCTGAAAGCGAAACCATCCTGCCGCAGACACTTTTTGTCGGCGGAAAACCTGCCGCGCCAACCGATGCGCCACCAGGCTGGCTGACCGACATCCCGAATGACGCTCCGCTGGCGCTGGTCACATTAGGGAGTGTCTTTACTGGCGATCTGGGCTTTTTTAGCTGGGCGGCACAGGCTGTTGCTCACGAAGGCTTTATTCCGCTGGTGGTGGTGGGTCGCAATCCGATTGACATCCAGAAAAAGGCCGAATTGAAAGCGGCGCTCCCACGCAATACGCGCCTACTCAACTGGGTTCCGTTCGATCATGTCCTGCCGCGCACCAAACTCATCGTGCATCACGGCGGGATGGGCACCACCCATGCAGCGGTCATTCACGGTATTCCTCAGATTGCTGTACCCCATGCGGCGGATCAGCGCGGCAACGCTCGCCGTATAGCACAGGCGAAAGTCGGTTTGAATCTGACCGCGCACGATGTCAAGCATGGGGCACTGCTGGAAGCTGCTAAAGCGCTGACCGAAGATTCAGTTGTGCGTGAAAACGCACAAAGGCTGGCAGCGGATTTTGCGGCATTGGGTGGCACAGAAACAGCAGCGACAGCATTGGAGAAGTTATTACCGAATTAGTCACTGCGTCTCCCGCTGAAAACTTACGTCGTAACAGATTGAAGGTGAATGAAGACTCTGGGAAACACTATCTAGACTGAAAAGGAAACAGGGTGTTGGCATGGTGAACACGACCACGTCCAAAGGCTATGTAGACAGCTATTATCTGGATACATTGGGCGATTACCTGACAGAAGCCAAGCGCCAAACGTATCGCCTGATGCGCATTCGCCGGGGACATAAAGTGTTAGATGTCGGCTGCGGCCCCGGTACAGATACGATTCCGATTGCGCGCCGTGTCGGTTCCAATGGCTATGTTGTCGGAGTCGATCTGGACGAGGCTATGCTGATGACTGCCGCTGAACGTGCCCATCAATCCGGTATGGACTCGTGGATGAGCTATCATCAGGCCATTGCGCAGGAACTCCCTTTTCCTTCTGATGAATTTGATGCCTGCCGAAGTGAACGCTTATTTCTGCATCTCTCGAATCCTTCCAGAGCACTCGGTGAAATGGTACGGGTGACCAAACCTGACGGCTGGATCGTCATCCTCGATACGGATTGGGGAACCCTTACCATCGACTCAAACGAAGCAGACATCGAACGCCGCCTATGCCGCTGCAAGGCCGAACGCACTGTACACAACGGTTATTCCGGGCGGCGCTTGTATCGTATGTTTAAGGATCATGGGCTGGATGATGTCGCGGTTGAACTGGTATCCATGCCGATTACGGACTATGCGCTGGCGCGGCAGCTTATCCGTCTGGACATCGTAGAGGCCGAAGCCCTGTCGGCAGACATCATTACAGACGAGGAACTCCATCGCTGGCATACCAGTCTGGAAAAGGCTGCCGAAGAAGATTGCTTCTTCAGCAGCTTTAGCCTCATGATCGTATCCGGGCGTAAACCCTGATTATGGGTTAGCGTTATTGATAAATACTACGCCGCCACTGTCGGCTCGCTGTATACCACCGCTGGTGACAGTAACCTGCCCATCCGGTGTCATGGTGATGGTGTAATCGCTGCCCGGTATTAACCCGGCAATCAACTGTCGTGGGCTGCTGCTGGTGTAGCTGAGTGTTTCGACTACTTCATCCGACTTCACCGGGAAAACAACCGTTGTGTCGCCAACTGTAACCCCTTGATACGCTGCCCCGGCTGTGCTTTCTACTAGAGTCACCGGGAGTTGTGCAGTACCCGCATCTGCGCCCTGTAAGACGTGCAGGAACTGCACCTGCGGAGCATCAACGCCTACCATCAAACGATAGCGCATGGATTCATTATTGGCTGGTGGACTGCTCACCTCATCAACAAGTGGGCTGACACTGATTTGGGCATTACCCGGCAGTACCGTATCCACATACAGGATTTGACCCGCAGCGGTAGTCATGGTTGGATGATGTCGCGGTTGAACTGGTATCCATGCCGATTACGGACTATGCGCTGGCGCGGCAGCTTATCCGTCTGGACATCGTAGAGGCCGAAGCCCTGTCGGCAGACATCATTACAGACGAGGAACTCCATCGCTGGCATACCAGTCTGGAAAAGGCTGCCGAAGAAGATTGCTTCTTCAGCAGCTTTAGCCTCATGATCGTATCCGGGCGTAAACCCTGATTATGGGTTAGCGTTATTGATAAATACTACGCCGCCACTGTCGGCTCGCTGTATACCACCGCTGGTGACAGTAACCTGCCCATCCGGTGTCATGGTGATGGTGTAATCGCTGCCCGGTATTAACCCGGCAATCAACTGCTGTGGGCTGCTGCTGGTGTAGCTGAATGTTTCGACTACTTCATCCGACTTCACCGGGAAAACAACCGTTGTGTCGCCAACTGTAACCCCTTGATACGCTGCCCCGGCTGTGCTTTCTACTAGAGTCACCGGGAGTTGTGCAGTACCCGCATCTGCGCCCTGTAAGACGTGCAGGAACTGCACCTGCGGAGCATCAACGCCTACCATCAAACGATAGCGCATGGATTCATTATTGGCTGGTGGACTGCTCACCTCATCAACAAGTGGGCTGACACTGATTTGGGCATTACCCGGCAGTACCGTATCCACATACAGGATTTGACCCGCAGCGGTAGTCATGGTCGTCAGATTTCCGTTCACTGTCGCATTATCCGGGAAATTCAGCCAGAAGCGGATAAAGGGGTTTTCCGCCACTGTTGCTGCCCGATCATAGACCACAATCACATCCGGTTTCAGCCACACCACCGAGCGGCTGACATGCTGGACATCGGTTACTTCCTCGTAGGTCGAATTATAAAGATTGGTCGCGTCTCCATAAGCATAGACATACGCATCAGTGATGCTGTACAGCGGCTGCGGTGTCTCACCCGCCGAATACATCCATTGTGAACCGCGCTGTCCAATCATCAGACGGAAATCATCCCGATCTGGCAGTTTATTGGCGACAGTCAATGAGTTCATATTATCGGAGGTCTGGTAATCCAGATCATAACCCACACGGATTTTCGTCAGCCATTCACCACCGCGATAAAATTCAATCGCGTTGCCGTTGCCGCTCTGATGGTCAACTGTATCCCAGCTTAAGTTGTACGTGAAAAAACGTGCTGCATCGCTCCAATCGGTTCGCGCCAGCAGCCGCCGCATTCCGGGTGCATACCAGGCTGTTGGATAAGATGGGCGCGGATCGCTGGCTGAAGCCGCCTGTGGGTCGTACATCAGGAAGTACAGTATGCCTTTATGAACCGCGCTTGCATCCCGCACACGGTCAAGCAGCGCATCTGCACCACCCGGAGCAGTATTCAGTTCAAACCAGCGTAGTGCGTTGAGGGTTGTGCTGTCTCCACGCATGTCCGCTGCTACCGCCAGCGGCCCGAACAACTCGATCATGTCCGGTGTCCAGTAATTTTGTCCTGATCCGTACCAGGCAGGCAGATACACCGATCCAAAATCGGGACTGTCGCCTGGCTTAGGACTAATCGAATTGGCATAAGCGGGAATCACATCCTGCCAGAAAGGATTGGCAGTGATATCGACCTGCTGTCCCCATTTTGCCGTGTCAGTTATCTCTGCGGTTTGCAGTGTCAGCAAAAATTGTGCTGCGTAGCCTACTGACTGTGGACTGTATTCAAAACCTTCCGTACCCAGCCCACCCGCTGCATCGGTACGCAGCAGGTGATCGACTACATACATCCATGCGCCGGTTGCATCGACGATGTATTTTCCCAACGCGCCATCCGGGTCATCCGCCGCGTCGAAAGACAGCGCCATCAGACCCATATTGCGCATGTGGGCATTGTAATAATTATTGCCTGCCCAGCGTACCAGCGCCGGGTCGCTCACCAGCACCGGATCATTAACCACACCCACCGGCTCAGGGTGATTGTTGTTAGTGGTCGCTGCCAGCATATTTTCTNTGTGGGTCGTACATCAGGAAGTACAGTATGCCTTTATGAACCGCGCTTGCATCCCGCACACGGTCAAGCAGCGCATCTGCACCACCCGGAGCAGTATTCAGTTCAAACCAGCGTAGTGCGTTGAGGGTTGTGCTGTCTCCGCGCATGTCTGCTGCTACCGCCAGCGGCCCAAACAACTCGATCATGTCCGGTGTCCAGTAATTTTGCCCTGACCCGTACCAGGCCGGCAGATACACCGACCCAAAATCGGAACTATCGCTTGGCTTAGGGCTAATTGAATTGGCATAAGCGGGCATCACATCCTGCCAGAAAGGATTGGCAGTGATATCAACCTGCTGTCCCCATTTTGCCGTATCAGTTATCCCTGCGGTTTGCAGTGTCAGCAAAAATTGGGCGGCATAGCCAACTGACTGTGGGCTGTATTCAAAGCCTTCCGTACCCAACCCACCCGCCGCATCGGTACGCAGCAGATGATCGACTACATACATCCATGCACCGGTTGCATCGACGATGTATTTTCCCAACGCGCCATCCGGGTCATCCGCCGCATCGAAAGACAGCGCCATCAAGCCCATATTGCGCATGTGGGCATTGTAATAATTATTGCCTGCCCAGCGTACCAGCGCCGGGTCGCTCACCAGCACCGGATCATTAACCACACCCACCGGCTCAGGGTGATTGTTGTTAGTGGTCGCTGCCAGCATATTTTCCTGACACCAGCGCAAAAAAACCGTCCGAATAGTGGCTTTATCTTCCGCGCTCAGAATTGGATAAATCCAATCGACAGTTAGTCCGAAACTTGCCCCTTCCCAACGCGAACGATCATTGGTCGCAAATTCTGTCTGGCGGAAAGGCTGGTTGTCATCCACACCCTTTACCGCTTCATTCATCACATACATGAGCAGAGTACGTGCCCGTTGAGCATAATCCTGCCGAGCAGTTTCATCCGGGTTAATCAGTGACATAAACGCGAACAACAGCGCATAGGATTCAGTGGGATAGTCCTCATACGAGATGCCTCCCGTATCCTGTGCCGGGATAACCCCGCTGTCCATCTCCTCGACAGCCTGTATCGCCATCGCTTCCAGCCCTTCGGCGTAAATCGGATTGTCATTCGTCGCCCATGATTGCAGACGTGGTAAATCATCCGAACGAATCCACAGATGGGGATGTATGCCGTCGCTTTGTGCCTGTGCTGTACCGCCCAGAATCAAAATCACTATCAGCAAGAGAACGAGTTTCTTCAAGGTGCTGCACTTTCGCTTTAAATAAACGCTCTCAAGACTATACGTGAATGTCTATTTAACCGCCAATTCGCTTCTCACGAGAGTCTTATCGCGTCCACCTTGCAAAATGCACAGCACTGCCATTACTATATCGGCGCACTATCAAACGGGAAGTAATACCTGGAAAGTTTGCGTGGACTATGACTAAAAGGAACACGACGGCTTCACCCTCTTTTGGAGTCGAAGCTGAGTCGGGAAGCAGTGCCAGAGGCTATATTTTTGTTGCCGTTTTTGTCGGCGTAATCATCCTCGGAGCGGCTTTCGTACTGCTCAATAACAACCAACCGAAGCCGCAGTCAGAATCCATCGCAGCGGATTCAAGCACAACAACGAACGCAAGCTCAGGAACGGTTCAGACTTTCCCTATCCTCAGTCGCGAGCATGTTAACCCCGGCGATGCACACCCGGCTTATAATTCCAACCCGCCGACCAATGGCTGGCATTATCCCAACTGGGCAGATTGGGGCATCTATGCCGACACCATCCTTTATGAAGTGCCTGATTCACAACCTCGAACACGGCGGCATCTGATTTCCTTACCGCGATCCTGACAATACCGAACTCATCAACCAGCTTCAGCAGTTGGTGTCGAACGATTCAGATCGTGTCATCATGACGCATCGTGCAGCCGATGACAGCGCTATCTCGGTTGCTGCCTGGGGCGTGCTGCTGAATCTCGATCAGTTCGATGCTGCCTCAATTGAGGCCTTTATCCAGAAATACCGCTATCAGGGGCGGAAAACGTACCCTAAAATCGTTCGCCAATATTAGCGATCGCTCAGACAGATGATGCCAACTGTTTAAAGATTTTTTCGGCGGCTGAAAGCGTTATCTCTACATCATCAGGCGTATGCGCGCTGCTCATAAAACCCGCCTCAAATTGGCTCGGAGCCAAATATACACCTGCTTCGAGCATGGCATGGAAAACGAGCATAACGCTCGGTATCGGCGCATTGTTTGGCGCTGGCAACATAGTCTGTAATGCTCACTGCGGCGGTTTTCAGAAATAGAACGAACATGGTTCCGACACAACCTTGTAAGGGAATGGAGGCTGAGGCAGCAGCATCGACCAATCCATTTACCAACGCCTTTGTCGCCTGTTCAATGCTGTCGAATACACCATCCGCTCAGACTTTCCCTATCCTCAGTCGCGAGCATGTTAACCCCGGCGATGCACACCCGGCTTATAATTCCAACCCGCCGACCAATGGCTGGCATTATCCCAACTGGGCAGATTGGGGCATCTATGCCGACACCATCCCCGATGAATACCTGATTCACAACCTCGAACACGGTGGCATCTGGATTTCTTACCGCGATTCCGACAATACCGAACTCATCAACCAGCTTCAGCAGTTGGTTTCAACGGATTCGGATCGTGTCATCATGACGCATCGTGCAGCCGATGACAGCGCTATCTCGGTCGCGGCCTGGGGTGTGCTGCTTAATCTCGATCAATTCGATGCTGCATCAATCGAGGCCTTTATCCAGAAATACCGCTATCAGGGGCCGGAAAACGTACCCTAAAATCGTTCGCCAATATTAGCGAATCGCTCAGACAGATGATGCCAACTGCTTAAAGATTTTTTCAGCGGCTGCAAGCGATAACTGCACATCATCAGGCGTATGCGCACTGCTCATAAAGCCCGCCTCAAACTGGCTCGGAGCAAAATATACGCCTGCTTCGAGCATGGCATGGAAAAAACGAGCATAACGCTCGGTATCGGCATGTTGTTTGGCGCTGGCGTAGTCCGTAATGCTCACTGCGGCGGTTTTCAGGAAATAGAACCCGAACATGGTTCCGACACAACCCGCTTGTAAGGGAATGGAGGCTGAGGCAGCAGCATCGACCAATCCATTTACCAACGCCTTTGTCGCCTGTTCAATGCTGTCGAATACACCATCCGCCAACAATGCCCGCAGTGTTGCCAATCCGGCTGCCATCGCTAACGGATTGCCGGAAAGCGTACCGGCCTGATACATCGTCCCCGCCGGGGCAACATGCTGCATGATTTCGCGCTTGCCTGCATATGCGCCAACGGGCAATCCACCGCCAATCACCTTACCCAAACAGGTCAAATCAGGATCGAGATTCCAGTGCGCCTGAGCGCCACCGGGAGCCACCCGGAATCCGGTCATCACCTCATCGAGAATAAAGATGGCTCCATTCTGTTTACACAGTGTGTGGAGTTCTTGGAGGAAGTTCTGCTGTGGCAGTACAAACCCCATATTGGCGGCAATCGGTTCAGCAATCACCCCGGCGATTTCATCAGGATACTGCTCAAACAGGGCGCGTACCGCATCAAGGTCATTGTAAGGCGCGGTGAGGGTATTGGCAGTCGTTGAATTCGGAACACCGGGCGAATCGGGCAGTCCCAGTGTCGCCACACCACTACCCGCTTGCACCAGCAGCATATCCGCATGACCATGATAGCACCCGGCAAATTTAACGATCTTGTCGCGTCCAGTATAAGCACGAGCAAGGCGCAAGGCGCTCATACAGGCTTCAGTGCCGCTGTTCACAAAGCGAATCATCTCAACCGATGGAACGGTCTGAATCACCAATTCTGCCAGTTCATTTTCAAGCCGGGTGGGAGCGCCGTAGCTTGTGCCGCGCGATGCCGTCTCCACAATCGCCTGCACAACAGCCTCATGCGCATGTCCCAGAATCAGCGGCCCCCACGACAGCACATAATCGACATAACGATTGCCGTCTGCATCCCAGATGTACGCGCCCTGTCCCCGATCAATAAAACGGGGTGTCCCGCCGACACTGCGAAATGCCCGCACCGGGCTGTTGACACCGCCGGGAATAAGCCGCTGGGCCGTTTGAAATAAGTGTTCAGATTGGCTGGTTTTCATGCCATAACCTCGACTTTCGCGTCCGCAGTCTGTTTAAGGTGTTCGATGATTTTGCTGGCTGTTTGCTGAGACTGATAGACACAATCCGGCATTCCTACGCCGCGAAATGCGCTTCCTGTGGCATAAATGCCGGAGGGTAAGCCTGCTTCAATCTCCGCGATACGTTCGAGGTGGTTAATGTCATACTGTGGATTCGCGTTGTGCCAGCGATAAATCCGATAGAACAGCGGCGCAGTTCCAATTCCCAGAATGTCATTCAACTGCTGACGAACAATACTGAGGAGTTGGTCATCATCGTAAGTCATCGTCTCCGGACTGCGAGAACCACCGAAGAATACGCGCAGGAGCACATAGCCCTCCGGTGCGCGGTGATCGAACTTGGTGGACGAGACGGTGATCGCATTAATCGGGCGCTGCTCGCTTTTCGGCACCACCAGACCAAAGCCATGCAGGGGGCGCTTGATGTCAGCAGCGCGGAATGCCAGCGAAATCGTGCCTGTGCTGACATATCGGATAGCCGTCAGTTGATCGGCTGCCTCAGGTGCCAGCGGACGCAAAAGATCAGCGGCAGCATAAGCGGGTGTAGTCAACAACACGGCATCTGCATCAAATGTTTCACCGCTGCTGGTCGTCAGGCGATACGTCTCGTCCACCATCCGTTCAATAGCGGCAACGGGCGTATGCAAGCGCAAATTCCCCCTTAGCTGCCGCACCAGAGCCTCGATCAATTCCTGCGTACCGCCCTGCAGCGACATGAAAGCGGAAATTTTCGGCTTCTGCGAAGGTGCGGGATGCTGCCGACGTGAAGCCAGCATCCCGCGAATCAGGCTGCCATGTTCGCGTTCCAACTGCCGAAAACGCGGGAAGGTCGCCAGAATGCTCTGTTTATCGGCTTCTGCATTGTAGATACCCGACATCAGCGGTTCAGCAATTTTGTCCAAGGCTTCGTTACCCAACCGTCGCCGCACAAACGCCGCAAGCGTTTCATCGGCATCATCCTGCTTCGCCCGAAGGAATAAATCCAGCCCCATACGGAGTTTACCGAGGGGCGAAATCAGCCGTGAGAGCGCAAATGGCATGAACTTGGTTGGAACAATCAGCATGACTCCATCGGGCAGCACTACGGGCTTGCCCCGATGAAGAACATAGACATTACGCATCTGGTCGTTTGTCCCCAGCAGACGTTCTCCCAAACCCAATTCACGGGCAAGCTGAAGCGCCCAGGGCTTCTGCGTGAGGAACGAATCGGGGCCAGCTTCGATCACAAACGAAGCCTCTCCGATGTCCTGAACCTGTTCCGTCAGGATTTTTCCACCCCAACGATCTGAGGCTTCCAAAACGGTATACTCGATTTCTATCCCGCTCTGGTGTGCCTGCTGCTGTTGTAAATACCAGGTGGCGCTCAACCCGGAGATACCCCCGCCGATAATGACGACACGACGCTTTGTCAGCGATTGTGTGGGATGCTCATTTTGCCCGTTTAAAACTGCTACCGTCATGTGCCCACCTCTGACTCATGATTCAAGCGCTGGCTGTATTCATGGACGAAATCGACCAGACGGCGCACATTATCGACGGGTGTTTCCGGCAGGATACCATGCCCCAGATTAAATATATGTCCGGGTCTGCCCTTCACGCTGTCCAGAATATGACGCGCACGAGTCTCCAGCGCTTCCCAGTCCGCGAACAACGCTACAGGATCGAGGTTGCCTTGAATGCCAACCTGATTTCCCAGCAGACCCCAGGCCTGTTTCAGATCGATGCGCCAATCCACGCCAATCACGTCGCCACCCGCCGCCTGAATCAACGGCAGCATAGCGCTGGTGTTTGTGCCAAAGTGAATGATAGGGACTCCTGCCTGACTTGCAATCTCAATAGCGCGGCGGCTGTAGGGCAGCACCATGTGTTCATAATCAAATGGGCTGAGTTCGCCCACCCAACTGTCAAATAATTGCAGCACATGCGCGCCTGCCTGTGCCTGTGCCAGCAAATAATGCCCAGCGACTTCACTCAGCTTCGCCATAAGCCTGTGCCACAAATCCGGTCTGCTCATCATCATATTCTTGACTTCGATCCGGTTACGACTGCTGGTTCCTTCAATGGCATAACTCGCCAGTGTGAAGGGCGCTCCGCTGAAACCGATGAGCGGGATACCCCGTGAATCCAGTTCACGACGAGCCAGCCGAATGGCCTCTAAAGTAAAACCAAGTGTTTCTTCCGGGGGGAGAACACGCAGACTCTCAATATCATCCGCGGTGCGTACCGGATTATAGATCGTGGGGCCTTCGCCTTTTACGAAGTCCAGTTCCAGCCCCATGCCTTCTAACGGAGGAAGAATATCCGCAAAGATGATGGCGGCATCCAGATCAAACACATTAATGGGCTGAAGGGTAACTTCACACGCCAGTTCGGGGGTTTTGATGATTTCCAGAATGCTGTGTTTTTCGCGCGTTGTACGATATTCGACCATATACCGCCCTGCCTGGCGCATCAACCAGATGGGTGTTGCGTCCGTGGGCTGGCGGCGGCAGGCGCGTAAAAAACGGCTGTCTTCCAGCAACTTGGGCAATGTTTCAGACAGGGTTGCAGTTATTTGGCTATCCATTGTGCGGCCTCTTTTGCAAAATAGGTCAAAATCATATCTGCGCCAGCACGCTTGATGCTGGTAAGGGTTTCTAACGCACAGCGCTGAAGGTCAATCCATCCATTGGCGGCAGCGGCGTGAATCATGGCGTATTCCCCGCTCACCTGATAGGCTGCGACAGGCAGGTTATAAGACTGGCGAACGGCACTCAAAATATCGAGATACGGCAAGGCAGGTTTGACCATCAGCATGTCTGCCCCTTCTGCCACATCCAGCGCCACTTCCTTGAGCGCCTCGCGCTGGTTCGCGGGATCCATCTGGTAGGCGCTGCGATCCCCAAACTGCGGCGGACTTTCGGCGGCATCACGGAAGGGGCCGTAAAAGCCGCTGGCATATTTGGCGGCGTAGCTCATCACAATGACATGGTTGAGACCACTTTCATCCAGCCTGGAGCGTATCGTACCGACCATGCCGTCGATCATTCCCGATGGCGCAATGATGTCTGCCCCGGCTTCAGCGTGGACGATGGAGGCCTGTGCCAGCAGTTCCAGCGTCGGGTCATTCAACAAATAGCCTTCGGGCAAATGAGGATCATAATGCTCATCACCGCGCTGGTTGATAATGCCGCAGTGACCATGATCGGTGTACTCACAGAAGCACATATCGGAAATGACCGTTATCTCTGGCACAGCATCCTTAATCGCGCGAATAGCACGCGGGATGATACCGTCCGGGTCATAATTTTCACTGCCACAGGCATCCTTAGCCTCCGGGATACCGAACAGAATCACAGCCGGGATGCCGAGGCCGTAGGCGCTGCGAACTTCTTCCACCACCCGATCAACTGACCACTGGAACTGCCCCGGCATAGACCGGATCGGCTGTTGAATGTCCTGCCCATGCCGGATAAACAGCGGATAGATAAAATCATCTGGCGACAGGCGCGTTTCCCGAACCATCCGTCGCAGCGCTGTTGTGCGGCGTAAGCGTCTGGGGCGAATACCGGGCACGTTCTTCATACCCGTCGTGTCGTGAAGCGTTTTTTTGACTTCAATCATAGCTTTTCACCTGTTGCCCGTCGTGTCGTGAAGCGTTTTTTTGACTTCAATCATAGCTTTTCACCTGTTGCCATTCTTTGGGCAAAATAATTTTCCAGTGCCACCAAGAGTCCCTCAAGTGTATAGTCTGCGGGCATGGTTATTGCGCTAAAGCCACAATCGCGGGCAGTTGCAGCCGTTTTTGGGCCGATGCAGGCGGCGCATAGCTTGAGAGCATCTTCCCGATGCCCGCCCTCTTTGTCGAGGCGCTCAAGGAAGCCAGTCACGGTTGAAGAGCTTGTGAAGGTAATCGCGTCGATTTGCCTTTGCGCCAAGCGCTGCGGGACATCGACACCGCCGGAACCACAGACAGTTTGGTAGGCATCCACCACCCGAACTACCGCCCCTCGCGCAGATAACATATCCGCGAGTGTTGTCCAGGCAATAACCGATTCGGGCAGCAGCACCTGCGTCCCTTTTTCAACCGGGAGATACGCTGCCAGCGATTCGGCAATGTATTCTGATGGTACATCAATCCGTTCCAAACCGAGCTGCTCATGGGCTGCTTCAGCGGTTGCTGTTCCAATCGCGGCGGTACGGAAAGGCGTTCCTGCCAGACTCAATCCTAATGCCTTGAGACGCTGTGCAATCGCCAATACAGTATTCGTGCTGGTCAGGACAAGCCAGTCAAAATATCCTGCACTCAGGTCACGCAAGCCTGCATCCAACTCAGTGCCGTCTTCGGGTGGAACGATGGCAATACACGGATATGCCAGTGGTACGGCACCCTTTGCCCGCAATAACCCATCGAACGCCGCCGCCTGATGCACAGCGCGGGTATTGACGATATGTTTTCCCTGCAATGCCCTGCTCATGGCTGCTGCTCCATGAGTGTTTTCGCGCCTTTCAGCAGCGCTTCCTGAGCCAGATTCATACCCAGCGTATAAGCCTCATGTACAGCGTTCGCATCAGCGGTGGCGCTGACATCAATCTGCTGCACACCATCCAGCGCAGAAACTCGTCCCTTCAACATCAGTTGTCCAGCGTCACGGTGAGCATAAGCGGCAACAGGCACAGAACAACCGCCACCTAATCCAGCGAGAAATGCGCGTTCGGCTGTGATAGCCAGTGCCGTATCCATATGGTGAATGGGGGCGAGTGTTTGTAGCAGTGCCGCGTCATCACGAGTCTGTACCGCAATCGCCCCTTGACCGGGAGCAGGCAGCATATCCTCAAAATC
>JBGAGR010000210.1:0-14083 GCA_044226645.1 Aggregatilineales bacterium | reverse complement strand
CGGCGACGACCCTGACCCCGCCAAATGGCAAACCGAAGTCGCCATAAAACTGGCCGATAAATAGCTCAAATTTATGCGCTAGCAGAATTGGTATTTCGTAGGGGCGCAACATGTTGCGCCCTGTCATAACCGCACTATTCACTAATCAGCCATGCTACAATGACAAACATTCAGTAAGTTATTTGCACGGAGTCAGATCAATGCCCTCAGTCATGCAGCAGGATGAAATCGTCCCCATTCCAGAAAATCGCTTTCGCTATTTCGGCGGCCCCGGCAGGATGCTCTTACCCTGTCCCGCGACCATCGCCGCCGTAATCAGGCGTATCCCACAAAGTAAATTGATTACGTCTGACCTGCTGCGCAAAGAGCTGGAGGAAGAGTTCGATGTTGACGGTGTATGTCCGATAACGACTAAAAAATCACTGAACGCCGTTGCCTATTCCGCCGATGATTCAGTCGCTTATTGGCGTGTCATCACACAGGACGGCGGCCTGTTCAGCACCTTCCCCGGCGGCAAGGATGCTCACGCTGCATTGCTGATGAACGAAGGCTTCACCATCGACACACACGGCAAAACACCAAAGGTCGCACACTATACCGAAAACCTCATCCACTTCAGCTAGATCATTTCAGGTATAGAAAAAGAGATTTATTTTCATGCTTTTAGCGTATGCCAAACGCTGAAAATAAACCTCTTCTCAGTGTTCTTGGTGTCTTGGCGGTTTAACTCTTTGTTGCTCCGCGTCTTTGCGTGAACTCTGCGCCTCAGCGGTTCGTCTTATTTCTTGCTGTTCGCGCTGTCCATCTCATGCCGCACCGTCTGATACAGAATGTCCGCCCGCAGTTGACCCAGACTGTAACACGCGCCGTTCATCCGTTCCGCCAGCTTGGTCGAAAGTCCCTGATCGAACGCCACATGCTCCATATTGATGGTCACGGTACGGATGCTCTCATACTTAAACTGGTCAGCGATGCGGTTGGCCTCATCCTGCGGTGAGAGAGTCGTACTCATCGACACATTACCCGCGCCATCCGTCAGCAAAATCATCAGCGGGATAATGTCCGGGTGCAAATTTTTCTCGCGCTTGATCGTCTCGAACGCCAGCAGCAAACCCGCCGATAGCGGAGTCTTGCCGCCTACCGGGATGTTTGCCAGCGCTTGTTTCGCCAGTGTGACCGAGTTGGTCGGCGGCAGGACGATACTCGCGCGATCTTTCTGGAACACGATCAATCCCACCCGATCACGCCGCTGGTAAGCATCCGTCAGCAGCGACATAATCGCGCCTTTGGTCGCCTGCATACGCTCGGAAACCGCCATGCTCCATGACGCATCCACCACGAACAAAATCAGGTTCGCGGTACGCCGCACACGCACTTTCCGTTGTAGATCACTTTTCTTCAGCGCATAGGCCATGCCGGTTTTCGCCAGTTGTTCGCCGCGCTGCCGTTGGAAAGGAGCCGCCGCGCGTAAAGTCGCGTCAAAAGCAATATCGTCGGTCTTATTTCCGGCGGGGCGTGCCTGAATATAATGTCCGCGTTTGCGGTCAGTCTTGGTGCGTGACCGCCGTCCGGCATGTTTACGGGTCAGTTTGTCAAGGGAGGTTTGCAGTTTGCGGGGTGCGAACTCAGCGCCGGACTCGACCTTTTTGCCCCCATCCCACCAGTACGCATCTTTGTTGTCGAAGACATTCTGGGGGGTGGGGTCAGTTTGACCGTAGTCCGGCATTTCCTGATCGCTATCGGATGCTACGGATTGACTTTTTTTTTGACTGCGTTCTGTTCATCGCCTTCGCTGGGTTCAGTGGCTTCATCGCCCTCGCCCCATTCCGACGAGACCTGTTCCATCTGCTGTTCCAGTGATGCCATGCTCATCTGCGCGTCGGCAAATGGCCCTCGCTTCAAGCGGTGCGGGATAGCCAGTTCTGCCGCCAGCAGAATATCGGTGTTGTCGATATATTTACGCAGCATCAATGCCGCATGGGCACGAGCCGCTTTCAAAATCACCAGATCAGCGCGATGACCGTCAATATGCAGGCTGCTCGTCATCGCGGCGATGCTGTACAGATCACGGCGTGTATATTCAACCTCATCCACGATTTCCCGCGCGGCAGCGATTTGATCGGAGAGTTTTTCTTCTTCCGGCTGCCATACACGGCGGAAAGCTTCCGGGTCAGCTTCATAAGCGATGTGCCGTTCCAGAATTTCCATGCGTTCCGGTGCGTCGGCAATACCACGTACTTCCACCGACAACGCGAAACGATCCAGTAGTTGTGGACGCAAATCGCCTTCTTCCGGGTTCATCGTGCCGATCAGGATGAAACGCGCCGGGTGCGAAAAGCTGATGCCTTCGCGCTCCACCACATTCACGCCCATCGCCGCCGAGTCCAGCAGCAGGTCAACCACATGGTCATCCAGCAGGTTGACTTCATCGACATACAGGATGCCCCGGTTGGCATTCGCCAGCACGCCGGGGTCAAAATGACGTTCGCCTTTTTGAATCGCTTTTTCAATATCGAGCGTTCCAACCACGCGGTCTTCAGTCGCGCTCACCGGCAGGTCAACGAAGCGGATTTTCCGGTGTTCAATGGGAAGCTGTCCGCCTTTTTCGTGGCGTTCCCGCACAATGTCCGACCATGTTTCCGGGTGTGCCGGGTCATCGCCAAAAGGGGAATCGGCAATCACGGCAATTTCTGGCAGCAGAACCGCGAGGGCGCGCGCTGCGGTGGATTTACCCGTACCGCGTTCACCGCGAATCAGCACCCCGCCGATTCGCATATCAACGGCATTCAAAATCAGAGCGCGTTTCATGCGCTCCTGACCAACAATTGCAGTAAATGGATATACGGGGGGTCGTCTGCTCATACTTTGTGTTGTCCCACATGTGATAATCTGAACAATGGCATTATACCTTACCCGCCCCTCCGGTCAACAGCCAGAGCAGGCCAAATAAGGGCTTGTGTACTGCTTGTTTTTAATCGTACTTGCTGTACACTGGATTTAAATTTCTGTTATTTCTGTTATTTTTGTTATTTCGACGGAGGCCACCATGAGCGAACAATCTCCCGATGATCCGCGCTGGCTGGATGAGTTCGAAGACCTGGCGAATCGACAGCTTGATGATGGGTCTTCATGCGATCAGGTGCATCCGGTCATTGAGAAGTGGTTCCATAAAACGATGGAAGGCGAACCGCCTACCTCTCGTCCCTCCGTCATGCAGGCTATGGCCTGTCTCTCTACTGAAATACTCTACAACTCTCCTGAAGATATAGTTCAAACTCTGTTGGAAAACATGGATGAGGACGATCTCGCCCTCTGGATTGAACATATCCTGCTCGTCGGACGCGCCTTCGAAATCTCCCTCCACAAAGGCGAACTCGACGACCTTTAGCGCAAACATCCCACATCCTCCAGCAAGTGCCCGACTGTTGTAGGGGCGCAGCACTGCTGCGCCCGATCAAAGACTTGTAGCACTCAGCCAACGGTGGGCGAAAATTGAAGCCAGATTTTTATCTCAAAATCCTCTGCGTCTTTGCGTGAACTTTGCGCTCTTGGCGGTTCGCGTTTGTCTTTGTAGAACCACATCCCCTTGTTGCCTTACCCAACCTTAACGCACGTATATTCCGCATACAGGCGCGAAGCATCATACTTCGCCTGCTTAACCTCAAACCCCGCTCGTTTTATCATCGGTTCCAGCACCCAGCTAAACGTGCTGTATTCTTCGCGTAGATGGGTTTCCAACTCAGCGCGTGTCCATCCTTTTTCGGGATCGTCAGCCGCGCGACTCAGCCAGCCTTCAATCACATGTTCAATCTCGCCCGGTTCGAATGAAAAGATCAGATCACGGATATACAGGATGCCGTCCGTTTTGAGCATTCCCGCCATATGCTGCAAGGCCAGTGCTTTCCAGAAATCCGGCAGATGATGCAGCGCATGTCGTGAATAGATGAAATCCGCCAACTCTCCCTGATGCTCATAGCTCAGAAACCCGCCTTGAACAAACTCAATGTTGCGGATGTCGAGTTGTGCCGCTCTTTCGCGCATCACCCTCAACATCACGGATGACACATCGACAGCGATCACACGGCGGCAGTACGGCGCGAACGCCAGTGTCAGGCTTCCCGTGCCAGCGCCGATGTCAATCAGCGTATGCGTTTCATTGAGACCTAAACCCCGCAGCGCCGCCACATCATGCGCCGGATCTATGCCTGCCTTCCGGTCATACCCCTGCACATAACTCGCGTCGAGATGCTCACTCCCTGCGTGAGCCACTTCATCAATAAACCACCTGGGAATCGCCATATCAATTTCCTCGCTCAATCGAACCGCCATGAACCTTAAAAAGCTATTGTAACGCTACTATCGCGAACTAGACAGGTTCAATGCAATAGAGAGTGTTGAAAACCGGGGTATTGTTGTAGGAGCGGTTCGCGAACCGCCCTGCCATAACCGCAAAATTTGTGGCTTATAGGTAATATACCCAGATGAATCAAAAGAGGCGCACCATTAACGATGCGCCTCTTTTTAAACTAATGGACAAGCGAATGAGTCGCATTGTGTAGGGACACGATACATCGTGTCCGCCTTAAATCAAGTCGGGTCTTTTCTGTTTATCCATAAGTAGAACGAAATGTTCTTCAAGTTTTGTAGGGGTGCAGCAGTGCTGCACCCTCCCTCAAGAACTACCCACCAATCGCAAACGTCACACTCAACTGTACATTCACGCTCAACTGACCGGGATTAACCTGCGGCGCGGCTCCACCCGCTGCAAAGGCATCTGCCTTAGCATAGGTAATTGGAACAGGAACGCTTCCATAGCCTTCACTCACGCTGATCACATCACCCAGTTTGACACCGAATGCATCCGCCAACGCCTGAGCACGGGCGCGGGCATCCGCCACCGCCTGCAAACGGGCATCCTGTTCCAGCGGCTTCGTGTCGGAAATGCCGAAGCTCAGGCCGTTCACCGTATTGGCTCCCGCGCCCAGACCCGCCTGCATAACCGTACCCACCTTCGTCATGTCACGAACCGTCACATTGACCGAATTCTGAACATGATACACTCGTTCGCCCGTCGCCTGTCCGGTCTGCGGATCATACTTGTCTTCCGGGTAAACATTGAAATTCACCGTCTGGACATCTTTCGCGTCCACACCCGTGTCCGTAATCGCGGCGACAATCGCTGCCATACTCGTGTTGGCGCTGTCTAGTGCTTTACCAATATCGCTGTCAGTAACATCAATACCGAGGTTTACATACGCTACATCCGGTGTTCCATAGGCTTCACCTGTACCACTCACACTGATTGTGCGGCTGGGGGTGTCCTGCGCGCCGACTGAACCGCCTGCTATGCTCAAAAATGCCACGACCAACAGCATAACCGTCGCAGCGGCGCTGAGTGTTTTCCAATTGAGCGGGATTCGTTTCTGCATGTTCTTTTCTCCTGAGACTTCTGATAATCAACAATGAGCATTTGCACTCATACCTAAGGACGCTCGACCCTGGCGAATAGTTCCAAATTGGTTATCGTCCCGGCAAAGAGAGCACTCGGCGGTTCAGTTCTTTGCTATTTTCTCTCTCTGCGTCTTTGCGTTAAAAATCTTCTCGCTGTTAGGCCGCTTTTATGGCAGGTTTTCTAAAATTAAGCTAACATTGACTAAATCTTGCACCTGTGCAGGTTTATTTAATGCAAATTTTTATTTCGACGATTTTGGATTGGGGGGGAATTGCCTTGAAACGGGTATTCTTCGTTATTATTGCCTTTGTACTACTGCTTCCGGTAGCCCGTTTGGCGATGCAGGATGTGAACTCCGCTCACATCGAAATCACCGGCGTGAATCCGTCAGCGCTCCCGACGGTTACCATTACCACCAACGTTTTTGACCGTGTTGGACAGCCCGTGTTTGGGTTGACAAAAGATGATTTTGTCATCACTGGCGACTTGGCTGATCGCGCACGTATCGTCAGTGTCGAAAACATCACCGATAGCAACCTCACTTTCTCAGTGGTGCTGGCGATTGATACCAGCAGCAGCATGAGCGGATTGCCCATTGAACGTGCTAAAGAAGCCGCCACCGCTTTTATCAATACTATTCAATCCAACGATCCCTCGGTAGCGATTGTCGCCTTTGATTCCACCGAGCGCCTCGTACAGGATTACACCAGCGATAAAGATGTCCTGCTGTCAGCCATCAACAACCTGTACTACGGCGGCAAAACAGCCCTCTATGACGGCAGTTTGCTGGCGGTGCAGAAAGCCGCCGAATCACCATCTCCCCGTCGTGCCGTTATCATCCTCAGCGATGGCGCGGAATTCGGCGGACGCAGCAGCGCTGTGCGTGAAGCTGCTCTGCAAGAAGCCCTCAAACGCGGTGTTCCAGTCTATACCATCGGCCTCGGCTACGGCATTGATCGCAGCTTCCTGCAAGACCTCTCCGCTGGAACCAATGCTAAAAATTATGAATCGCCCTCACCCGAAGAACTCTTGAGCATTTATCAGGGCTTGGCGGCAACTCTCCAGAGCCAGTATGTGATTACCGCCGAAGTGGATGTCCCGGCAGATGGCACGACCTATCAGTTGGGCATTCAATCCAATACGCCCGACGGTGCTTTAACCGCATCAGCCGATTTACGTGCGCCCATTCCGGTTCCGATTGTTTCGCTGCCCACCTTCGCCGATCAACCCATCAGTGAGACTACCGATGTGACCATCGATGTCAAAGCCGATGACCCGCTCACGTCCGCCGAAGCGCAAATCAACGGCGCATCGGTTGGCAGTTTCACCACACCACCCTACGTCCTGACCATTGACCCGGTAACACTGCCACCCGGCACCAATACCCTGTCTTTCAGCGTCACGGATGCCAACGGCGATGTCGGCACCGCTACCGGGAGCTTTGAGGTTGCGGCGCTCCCCTCGACAGTCACTATATCCGGCTTGCCGGAAGGCGCTCTCGACGCATCGCAGGATGTCTCCCTCGACGTTACCGGGCAAACCCCTGCGGTTAGTGCCAGTTACAGCGTCGATGGTGGTACAGGCACCGTTGTTACTGACGCGCCCTATACCTTCACCTTGAATCCCTATGATTACACCGTTGGCGATCACACCCTCGCGGTGGATGTGCCCAACCAGGGCGGCGCGACAGCCCATGTCGAAGCGCCCTTCAGCGTCGCGGCAGTGCCACCTGTCATCAGTCTGTCCCTTGAAGCTGGACATAAGATCAGTTCCAGCACCGAAGTGACTGCCACCGTCACCGAAACGCAGGCTCCCGTGACCAATATCGCTATGTCCATAGGGGATACAGACCTGACCAGCGTGGATGGACAGTCCAGCGCCACCGGCACTATCGATCCGGCGAATTTCCAACCCGGAACATTGACCATCGCCGTCACCGTCACCGATCAGAACGGGCAAACGGGGACGCTCAACACCGATGTTGAAATCGCCGCCCTGCCCCCCGAAATCACGGTGAGCGGTTTGACCGCCGGGGAAACCCTCGATGCTAACCGCACCGTCACCGTAACGGGTGTCAGTCAGACTCCCATCACCGGAGCCAGCTACCGCGTCGATGGCACCGAACTCGCCACACAGGACAGCCAACCCTTCTCCTTCGATCTCGATGTGCTGGCGCTCGGTTCAGGCAGTCATATCTTCTCGGTCAAGGTATCCAACGCAGGCGGCGCAAGCGCTATCGCCGATGTAGCCTTCGTCATTTCCGAAGGGCCATCCCTGACAGCTACTGCCTTGAGCCAACCAACTTCAGTGCCAACCGAAGCATCAACGGTTGTCCCCACCAACACGCCGGAGCCAACTCAGGAAACGGCCTTGGTCAATACGTCGGAGCCATCCGCTACCGTCGTTGCCGCCAGCAGCACACCGCAGGCAACCGCTACAACCGCTGCCACCAACACGCCCAAACCATCAGCCACGCCGCGGCCTAACCTGACCGAAACGGCACAGGTGGAGGCGGCGATTGCCGAAACTGCCACAGCCGAAGTCGCTGTGAACAATATGCTGACCCAGCAGGCCATTTCAGCCGCCAATGCCCAGGCTACGCAGAATGCTCAACAAACGGCAGATGCACAGGCCACAAAGGACGCTCAGGTCACGGAAGTATCGCCCAGCAGCACCGCCGAAGAAAAGGCAACTGCTGCCATCACTCCAACCGGCGCATCGACCGAAACAACCTCCAATACCACGCCGGAACCGACCTTCACGCCCATTCCGCTGACGGCCGAGACGCAGACCGCCGCCACCAACAATAACATCCTGCCCATTGCGGTCATCTGTATCGTCGGGCTGCTCATCCTGCTCGTGGTCTACCTCTTCGCGGGACGTAGACGCACCACCACGCCGCGCTAGACTCCGATATAAAAGAGGTGTGTGAACCTATCACACGCCTCTTTCTTTACCTGTGGTAGCATTGCATTAAACGGTGGACGCTGTTTTTCGCTAGAATTCTCACCCGGATTTTGCCTTTTCTCCCCTCTCCTAGGCGTACTCGCCGGTTGGGAGAGGGGTCGGGGGTGAGGGCTTGCATTACGTATTGCAGTCCTACCTTACCTGTGATTGATACAGGTTTTCGCGCGGGTTTTCGCTTTGAATCCCCTTTCTCGTTATAAACATCATTTTTCCGTATGGAGAATTCATCATGACAATTGCCGATTTTGCCACCGTAATCATGGCACTGGGGACAGTCGGTAGTTTCGTCTATATCGCCCGACAGGTCAGGGTGCAGCGCCAGCAGGCCAAAGGTCAGTTCATACTGGCATTGGATGCCCAGTTCGAGAAAACCAACGACATCACCAAACGCCTGGTGAATGGACAAACCTACGTGCCTGAAGGGCATGATTGGATGCTGGTCTTTGCATTGATGAGCGTCTTTGAACGCATCAACATCATGTTCGAAGATAAAATTCTCGAT
This sequence comes from Aggregatilineales bacterium, assembly GCA_044226645.1. Lineage (GTDB taxonomy): Bacteria > Chloroflexota > Anaerolineae > Aggregatilineales > Phototrophicaceae > CFX2. Next base: position 5,162 of record JBGAGR010000210.1, on the reverse strand, counting down.
ATTGGGCTTATTGATCGCCTCTACGGCTTTCGCGTGGTGAGCATCATCGCCAACGATGCCATTTACCAACGATTGGCATCAACCGGGGCAGAATGGCAGGACTTCATCGACCTGTGCTATGCCCTCGCCCACCATCGCCGCAAACGTTCCAGCCAGAGCGATAAAGCTTTCATCGAGCGCGTCTATAAACTCAACAAAACCTATAACCGCATCCCCAATCCCTTTAGCTTCTAGCGTTTTCTCTTCTTATCCTTCTTGGTGTCTTGGCGGTTCAGTTTTAGTCCCCTACCGCCTCCGCCACATCCGGCACATTCGCCTTGCGCACCACCACCTGCGGCGTTTGATGCCATTCCGCGCACGCTTTAATCGCCGCTTTCACCTCACGGATCATCTCGTCATCCACCACGACTCCCGGTTCCAGATGCAGCGCCTTGACCTCGAAAATGCCCTCTTTGCGATGTGCTTTCGGATCAAGCCGTCCAATCAACTGATTTTTGTACAGAATCGGCAGCGTGAAATAGCCGTAAATACGCTTCGGAGCAGGCGTATAACACTCAATCTGATACGTGAAATTGAACAATTCCTGCGCGCGCGCGCGATCCCATACCATCGGATCGAACGGCGAAAGCAGTGTCGTTTTCGATACAGGCGGTTTTTTCTGCGCGGCTTTAATCAACTTCATCTGCTCAGGATGCACATAACCTGGAACATCCCATCCCTCGACCTTCACGGTTTCCAGCTTTCCCGCCTCCACCAAAGCCTTGAGCGCCGCCAGTGCCTCCGCCTTATACATGCGGAAATAATCGGGAATCCAGGCCGCTTTGGTCACACCCAGCGCCTTGACCGTATTCAGCACGTAGGTCTGATGAACTTCCGCTATCGATGGTGCGTGTGCATCATCCCAGTCCGGCATCACCCGCTCCCGCAGATCATAAATCCGCTGGAAATTATGCCGCTTGCGGATCATCAAATCGCCCCGCATGAACAACCCTTCCAGCGCGATTTTCTCATCCTTCCAATTCCACCACCCGCCTTCCCGGTCATCCGAACGCTTGAAATCCGATGACCGTACCGCGCCCTTTTCCCGGATATGCGTCAGAATCCCCTCAACCAGGCCGTTATGCTCATCCAGCCACTTCCCCCAGTTGCTGCCGTTCCAGATTTGCTTCTCCAGAATCACACGGCGGTACAGCGGATAATCATCGATCGGCAGGAAACAGGCCGCATGTGACCAGTATTCGAAGATATTCCCCTCCGCCAGATGGTCTTCCAGCCAGCGCATGTTGTAATCACCCAATCGGCTCCACAGCACCAGATACGGACTCCGCGCCACCACATTAATCGTATCAATCTGCAACACCTGCATCTGCCGGATCATCCGCAGCACATCTTTTTTCGTCGCCTTCTTATCCTGCTGCTCTAACCCCTGCGCGGCGATCATCGCCCCCCGTACCGCATCCTGTGAAAGTTCAATCATCCGCCGTTCCTATTCCCTGATAATCGTGCATCCGGTAGCATGGAACTGGCTAAACTGATCGGATAGAGGCTGTTTCTCTCGTAGGGGAGGGTCTGAGACCCTCCCGTGACCGATCAATGACTTTAACCCGCCAGTCACTGCTATTCATTCCATCATTGTATCGTATGGAACACCCGTTCGCAACTTCACCAGGTCGTGGTGGACAGGTAGCACTGCACTAAACAGTGGACGCTTACCCATGAGGCGGAATTTTCCAAAAACAGAGCCTTTTCTCCCCTCCCCACTCGCAAGCTCCTGGAGAGGGGCTGGGGGTGGGGTCGCCTTAAAATCAGAATCCACCACTTAGTGCTGCCCTACCTGGTGGACAAATAAGTGATGACCTGTTCAGATGCAAAACGAATCGGGTTTCGCTTTCGTAGGGGCGCAACATGTTGCGCCCTCTTATGTTCCAATAATTTCACCGCTTCCTACATTACCATCACCCCTTATCAGGTAGTGGCTGCAAAGCATATTGTTCGGCTCCCTTCCCTCGCTTGCGGGGGAAGGGCTGGGGATGGGGGTAAACTCACCCCTCCTACGCCTCGATTTTCGCGCGACCCCGAACCAGGTTGAACATGTAAACCCCATTCAGAGTAAATTATAGAGTACGGAAGACGACGAATCAGAGCGAAAGTAACAATGGCACTTCTCGATAAAGGTAAAGCCCTCCGGTCACTGCCCAAAACACCCGCCTTGCTGCGCTATATCCTGCAAAACGTCACGCAGGAACAGGCCATGAATAGTTGGGATGGGGATTGGAATGTCGTCTTTGTCGTCTGTCATCTGCGCGATCTGGAAGCCGCCTATCTCCAGCGCCTTCATCTGATGCTTGAGCAGGAAAACCCCACCTTTCCCGGCAATGACCAGCGCGCGATGGCGCTTGAACGCGGCTATGCACAGGCAGATTTAGGCACCGCCCTTGCGGAATTTGAAGCGCTCCGCCGTGAGTTTATTGCTGTCCTGCGCTCATTAACTGACGACCAGTGGGAGCGGCGTGGTCAGCACCCGTACTTTGGCGAAACCACCATTTTGACGCAGGCCGTCAACAACGCCATCCATGACCTTGACCACATCGAGCAAATCGCCCGCGCACTGGGCAAAACCTCCGTTTGGGAATAACTGGCAGTTGCGCCGCACCTCTATTCAGCCGAAGTCTGGATATGCAGCGCGATTGAACAGCTCCAGTGGAGTCCCGATAACGCTCGCCTGATGAGCGCTGCTGTGGACTGAACCTTCAATATTGGACAACCCCGCCTCTCATCCATTATGATGAAGCAGTACATCAAACTGCGTACTTGAGGGATATTCTATCCCCAAATCACTCTGCGCCTTTGCGTGATCTTGGTGTCTTGGCGGTTCAAAAGGTTTTCCCAATGTCCCCTGTCATTCTGCGACTCGCACGGCGCTACATCAGCCGCCGTTTGCTCCAAAGCATCCTCTTCGTGGTGGGTGTTGCCCTCGGTGTCGCGATGGTCATTGCCATCGACATCGCCAACGGCTCGGCCTTACGTGCCTTCGACCTCAGCGCCGAAAGCATCACCGGAAAAGCCACCCATCAGATCATCGGTGGCCCTACTGGACTCCCCACCGACCTCTACACCAAAATCCGCCTTGACCTGAATCTGCAAACCAGCGCCCCGGTCATCGATCAGTATGTCCGCGCCGTCGATTTGGGCAATCAACCCCTGCGCATGTTAGGCATCGACCCTTTCGCCGAACCGCCTTTCCGCAGTTACCTGACCGCCGTAACATCCCAGACCGCATCCGGCGCATCTTCGAACAGCTCCAGCGCCATCAATGATTTCATCGCCCAACCCGGCAGCGTCCTGATGAGCCAAACCCTTGCGGATCGCTACAGCATCAAAACGGGCGATACCATCACACTCCAAACGGGCGAAAAACAATCCACCGTCCGCGTAGTCGGCCTCTTGCAACCCGGAGATCGCGTCAGCGCTCAGGCACTCGATAACCTCCTCCTGACCGATATTGCCACCGCGCAGGAAATCGCCGGAACGCCCGAACGCATCACCCGCATTGACCTGATCCTCCCGCCGGATTATGACCTCGGCAAAATCCGCGCGATTCTGCCCAGCGGCGCAGCCCTCACCACACCCAACGCCGAAAACAGCGCCCTTAGCCAGATGACAGCCGCCTTCGAACTCAACCTGCAAGCGCTGAGTTTACTGGCGCTCGTGGTCGGCGTATTCCTCATCTACAACACCGTCACCTTCAGCGTCGTCCAGCGCCGCCCCATCATCGGCATTTTACGCGCCCTTGGAGCCACACGCGGACAAATTTTCAGCCTGATTTTGGGCGAAGCTCTTTTGCTCGGCATCATCGGAACCGTCCTCGGCCTCGCGCTCGGCATCATCTTCGGACGCGCCTCTGTCGGACTCGTTTCGCAGACTATCAGCGACCTCTATTTCACCGTCAATGTGCAGGGCGTGACTGTTCTTCCCGGCACATTGATAAAAGGCGCGGTCATCGGACTCATCGCCAGTCTAGCAGCGGCTTCTATTCCCTCATTCGATGCCACCCGCACACCACCCGCTGGAACCCTGCGTCGCTCCGATATTGAACAGCGTGCCCAGCGCTTGATGCCTGCGATGACCGCTGGTGCGGTTTTACTCAACGGGCTAGGCTTATTACTCCTTCGTCTGCCCACACAGAGCATTTTCCTCAGCTTCATGGCGCTCTTTTGCATCGTCATCGGCAGCGCCTTATTCACCCCGCTCGTGCTCATCGTCACCATGCGTATTTCTACCCCTGTCACCAACAGCATTTTCGGCGTACTCGGACGCATGGCTCCCCGCGCGGTTGTCCGTTCCCTCAGCCGCACCTCTATCGCCGTAGCCGCATTGACCATCGCCGTGAGCGTGATCGTCGGTGTGAGCGTGATGATCGGCAGTTTTCGCAATACCGTTTCCGATTGGCTGGATAACACCCTGACCGCCGATATTTTTATCTCTCCGGCGCTCCTCACCGTGACCAGTGCGACAGCCAACACCGACCCGCTCATTGCCCATGCCGTTCAGCAGGTCAGGGGAGTCAATCACGTCGCGACAGTCCGCGAAGTCACCACCATCGCGCCCGATTACCCGGATTTACCGCCTGTGAATCTATTGGTCGAAAGTGACGATCCGTCGCAGGGAAAACGCACCTTTGTCTGGAACAACGCGCCCGATGGCGATTATTTCAAAGCCATGCAGTTGGGTGATGTCCTCGTCAGCGAACCCTTCGCCTTCCATCGCGGAATCACGCCGGAAAATAATCACATTAGCATCTTGACCGATCACGGCCTACACACCTTTACCGTCATCGGCGTGTACTACGATTACTCCACCGATCAGGGCAATCTGCTCATGGTCGATCCGGTCTATCGCTCGTTTTATGATGACCGCTACATCACCAATATCGCTGTGTTCCTCGAACCGGGAGCCGATGTCCGGCAGGTCATGGATACCCTGCAAACACAGACCCTCGCCGGATACGATCTGCGCGTCCAAAGCTATGGGGACTTACGAGCAGGCGTATTTCAGGTCTTCGAACGTGCTTTTTCCATCACTACCGCCCTGCAAATTCTGGCGACGGTTGTGGCCTTCATCGGCGTTCTGAGCGCCTTGATGTCTCTGCAATTGGAGCAAAC
>JBGAGR010000209.1:0-14175 GCA_044226645.1 Aggregatilineales bacterium | reverse complement strand
GTATCGGATGGGTTATCGCGCCACCTTCCGTGTTTACCGAGATGGCGGCGCTCAGCGGCTCGTGTGATACGCTGCCTGTGGAGCAAATGCCAGCAGGTGCATAGATTTATGGTTTCACGACCTGTGTCAGAATGGGCAGAATATCGTCTAATTTGCGGACGAGATTTTTGCCCTCGTTGCACATGCCCCAGATAAAATTGTTCAGCCAGCGGATGTCGTCGGTGATGCCGACTACCGGGATACCCTTCGCGTTCAGATAACCAATCTCGGCGCAGGTTCCCGAATCGTGATCGGCTCCTGTCAGCAGGGCTACGCAGCCCTCGGCTTTGTTCAGCGCATCCATATCGGTGCGAAAAATGTTGATGCGCATATCTTCGCGAAAATCGGTCAGGATGCCTGCGTCACGATGTGGCACAAAGGTTTTGTAACCCGCGCTTTCCACGATTTGCGCGATTTTTTCAATATAAGCGCGTTCATGGCTGTTGAACAAAGGGCCAGCGATATAAATCAGGGTCATGATGGAGTCTCCAGCTTCCAGTTACCAGTTACCAGCAGAAAGTTAACGCAAAGGCGCGAAGAAGCAAAGACGCAAAGGGGTTCATTCGCACAAAATGCCCCTGTATAATGACATTTCTCAAGTTGAATATGAGGAACGAGATGTCAGAGACTATGAATCCCAACGACCCCACCGCCGGATTGACACTGCTGGGGCATGAAGTCAAACAGCAATGACCTTCCAACAAAACACCCGGACGACCCTACCTGCCGGATTGACGGTGAAGTCAAGCTGTAAGCTTTGCAAAACACCCGGACGACCCTACACGGTGACGCTGGTTTGCGACGAATTTACCTGTGTCTGCCCAATGACCGGACAGCCGGACTTCGCCACCATCACGATTCGCTATATTCCCGATCAGAAAATCGTCGAGTCGAAGTCGCTCAAGCTGTATTTCTGGTCGTTCCGCAACGAAGGCCATTTCCACGAACATGTCACCAACATTATTCTGGATGATCTGGTGGGCATATTGGAACCGAATTACTGTCATGTGACGGGTGCATTCAGTGTGCGCGGTGGGATTTCGATCACGGTGGATGCAGAATACACTAAACCCGGTTTTGTGAAGCCGTAGCCTCAAACCCCTATCCCCCAACCCCTTTCTCCATCGCAATGGAGAAAGGGGAGATGGAAAGGTATTTTGCCTCGATTTACGCAGGCACAGCCCACTGAGGCTCCCCGATGTCCGCGATGCAGCTTGAATCAGGCTTCTGGGTCGGGTCATCCAGAAAGGCCTGCATGATGCCCTGTGAACATTCATTCATGTCGATCACGCCATGTCCGCCACCGGGAAACAGGAAGAAGAAACTGTTCGATAGGTGGCTGGCGGCACTCTGCGCCCATTTCGCCGGAGTGATGGGATCGAATTCGCCCGCTGCGACCAGCGTGGGAATATTGCTGACGACAGGCTGTGTTTCGATACGATCAGCGGGTTGGACATTCCATATCTGGCAGTCACTAAAGGTGCCTTCAATGGCGTTCACGCTGTTATCATGCAGCGGGGCAGGCTGTGCCGGGACATTGGCAATGGCTTTATCCTCACTCAGAAACGCCACTTCTTCCTGACATTCCACCGAGAGATTCATGCCCTCGCTGTCAGAAACATCTTCATCGGGTGCCTGACGGAAGCCCTGTTCCGGCGGCCCACCCGATTCCAGATCATCCAGTGCGGCATAATTACCACTGTTCACCTGACTGATGACCAGCGGCAGATAAGGAATACTCTCGCTGGAATAGAGCAGTTGGAATACGCGGTCAATGTAATCATCGCCGCTCATTTCTTTGTCGATGAAATCGCCGGTTGTTTCGTCGATGCCCTCGTATTGAGCGGGTTCGGCGTTCAACTGTTCGACGGTATCATAAAAGGCGCGTTCCAGGCCGGGATAAGCGGTGTCGCAGGTGGAATCGGATTCGCAGGCGCGGAAGAATTTGCTGAATTCATCGGCGGTGTTCTGACCGTATTCTTCCCACGAACTGACCTCCGGCGGATAGACCGAATCGATAATCACGCTGCGCACACCTTCGGGGTGGTCGCGCATGACGGTCAATGCCAGCCGTGTCCCGTAGGAAATGCCATACAGATTCCACTCGTCATAGCCGAGCGCTATTCGTAAATCCGCCACATCAGCGGCATTTTCCGCGCTGTTGTAAGCTTGCAGATCGACCCCTTCACTCAGCAGTCGGTCATGGCAAGCTTGGGTCGCGTTGTCATCTCCCTCTTCAGATTCGGGACAATTGAGAGTCGGCTCGGAATAGCCTGTGCCGCGCTGGTCGAGCAGAATTAAATCACGATCTTCCAGATAAGGTATATTCAGCCAGCCATCGATTTCCCCAACCGCGTTTCCGCCGGGGCCGCCGGATAGATAAATCACCGGATCGGGCTGCACAACATCGGCAGGCGCGCGCAAAACCGCGTAGGCTACCTGAATGGTTGGGCTGTTCGGGTCGCCGCGATTTTCTGGCACGATCAGATAGCCGCATTCGAAGTTATCGCCTTCGACCACGCCATCGGGCAGTTCCATCCAGCAGGCGGTGGGTTCGATACGGGGCGCGTCATTTTGTGCCAGCACAGGCGCGATACTTAGCCCTAAAATGAGCAATAACAGAAAGCGAAAAAAGCGCATTGTTTACTCCTTTGAAGTGAATACAGTTTTATTGTAGAGTAATTTGCGCCAGCAGGATACGTAAGACGCTGTAAGGAATCAAAAGGGAGGGCATAAACCCTCCCCAAAATCGGATAGTGAATTATACCGGCAGCGCGATTTCATCGGCTTCGTATTCTGGGATCGGCTGCTTGAAGGCATCCTCGATTTTTTCCTTCAGCACGCGCTTCAATATTTTGCCCACTGGATTGCGCGGAAGTGCCTGTACCAGCACCAGTTTTTTGGGGATTTTGTAGGCGGCGATGTCCTTGGACTTGAGGAAATCGACCATTTCGGAAAGAGTCATGGTTTGTTCCGGCTTGGGAACTGCCACCACAATGACCTGTTCTTCACCCAGGCGGCGATCCGGCACACCGACGACAGCGACATCTGCCAATTTCGGGAATTCCTGAAGCAGATTTTCTAATTCTTCCGGGGCGATTTTCATCCCCGCGCGGATGATGATGTCCTTCAGCCGTCCGACGAAACGGTAGCGGTTCAATTCGCCACCCTCGCCATCAATCGCGAATAAATCACCTGTATAGAAATAGCCGTCTTCATCGAAAGATTTGGCAGTTGTATCGGGACGGTTATAGTAGCCGCTGAAAACAGCCGGACTCTTGATCGCCATCTCGCCGGGGATGTCCGGCTCAGTGATAATCTCTTTGGTCTGCGGGTCAACCAGTTTGGTTTGAATGCCATCGGCGTAGCGCAGTGTCCATTTGTAACCGGGAACGCCATAACGCGGGAAGAAACGGGCACGTTCCGCCGGGTCGGGAATATCAACCGGGGCGCTGACAAAGCTGGTTCCCTCGTTCGAGCCGAAGAAATTCAGCACGTCCTTGCCATATTTTTCTTTCCACTGCGTTACCATCCAGGGAGAAAGCGGCGAGGAGCCAGAGCCGATGTTTTTCATCGAACTCAGGTCTGTATCCGCCAGCAGCGCGGGTTTCAGCAGCAGCAGGTTCATCAATACGGGTGGCGCAACTGTGTAATTAATTTTCTCTTCGCTGATCTGCTTCAGAAAAACAGGCAGATTCAACGGCTGGTGCATCACCAGTTTGCCACCCGTCAGCAGCCAGGGCACTAACATCCCGCCGATGGCTGACATATTCACCGTCGGGAAGGGATTCAGCAAGTTACAGCGCGGGTCAAGTTCGGCAGCATCTACCGTTGCCCAGGCAATCGTAATCCAATGATTATGACTGCGCGGCACACCTTTGGGTTCGGCTTCCGTACCGGATGTCCAGCAGATCGTATAGCATTCGTTGGCATTAATGGGGTTAGACTGTATATAACGATCCAGCATAGCAGCATCATGAGGCGTAGTCAGCAGGTCAGTTAATGATACAATGTCCTCTGGGAGTTCGTCGCCAATGGCGGCGATGGATTTCAATGCCGGGAAATCTGCGCGAACGCTCTGCGCCATCTCGACATAATTGACACCGCTGAAGCTGCTGGTCGTTATGAAGGCTTTGGGCTGGGTAATGCCCATCACCTGACGCAGTTCATGGGTGCGGTATTGCATGGGAACCGGGCTGATTATTGCGCCGATACGGGCGACTGCCAGATAAGCCGCAATCAGTTCGGCGATATTGGGCAGCTGCACCATAACAATATCATCTTTGGCGATGCCCATTTTGAGCAAGCCGCTGGCAAAACGGTCAACCACGGTCAGGAGTTCAGCGTATGTCCAGCGTGTAAAGGCTCCAGCCGTCAGTTCGGCGCGATTGGTCGGGTCAACCACCGCTACTGCTTCGGGAGTCTGGCTGGCATTACGCAAAAATAGATCAATCAGGGTTGTGTGACCCCAGAATCCCCGTCGAGTGTATTCGGCGATCTGATCTGGTCTGGGCAGTAACATCCGGTATCTCCTTCGTGGATTGAACAGTTACATGATTGTAAATAGTATTAGCTGCGGCGCAAGTGATTATTGAATTTGGGTCAATATTCAAATCACAAGATTCTTACTCGGTCTTAATCCTGTAGGTGAGTCTTGCAACTCTATACGCCATAAGATACAACTACGGTTTCGTGACGACCGTTTTGCTGAAAGGGATTCTCGTTGGCTGAACAGAAAAGAAAACGCATTCTGGTCGTGGAAGATGAGCCAGATATTCAAGAGATGATTCGAATTTTGCTGGAGCGGGTAGGGTATGAAGCCATTCCCGCTTTAAATGCACAGGCCGCCGTAGAAGTGCTTAAATTGAAGCCGCTGCCGGATGTGATGCTGCTGGATTTGATGCTGCCGGGTATCAGTGGTTTGGAACTGCTCAAGCAAATGCGGGAGAAATCGTATTTCGATGAAGTTCCGGTGATTATCGTTTCGGCGATGGCCGACCCGGTTAAGATTCGTGAAGGCCTGGAGATGGGTGCTGATCGTTATGTCACTAAACCTGGTATCGGGCATAATCTGGTCAAAACGATTCAGGCTTTGCTGCGCGATGGTCGCCGCAAGGTGGAATAACTCCAATACGGCAATAAGGCTGCCGTTTTACCCGAAATTGAAATCTGCCGCTGTCGTCTATCCACCCCGTAATCCCACAGCGTTCCATCTCCGCAACTGAGTGAGATTGTACAGGTTTTATGGCGGATAGATGATTCTACTGATACCCTGATGCAGTCAACTCGAAATATGTGGGAGATGTTATGGGCGATTCACTGCAAAATCCGTCAGGGCTGATAGTTTCAGCAGGGCAAGACCGTTTCGGTGAGCATCGCGGGCTTGGCGTTAGCACTATTGCTTTCAAGCTGCTTACGCCAGACATTCTGATCCTCGAAAATACTTTTCATGCAAAGGGTGGCCCTGCCCGGCATATGCATTACGAACAGGATGAGTGGTTTTATGCTGTCGAAGGGGAATTCTTGCTTGAGGTCGGGCAGGAACGCTTTCATCTAAAACCGGGCGATTCAGTGCTTGCGCCGCGCAAAGTACCTCATGTCTGGGCTTATGTCGGCGATGCAGTGGGCAGAATGCTCATCACGTTTACGCCTGCCGGCAAAATGGAAGCCTTCTTCCGTGAAGTGACGAAAGAAAACGCGATGCCACCGCAAGACCCCGTGCTGTGGCGCGCGCATGGCATGGAGTTAATGGGGCCACCGCTCTCGGTTTAGTAACGCTTTATCCAAATTGCTGCTTAGTCTCTCCCTGTGTGGAGAGATTTTTATTTCACCTTCTTGACAGCAGATGGATGATGTCAGTATAGTCTAGGAAATTCACTATTCTAATACTGGAATATTCTTATGATGACTGATGCTGAATTGACACTTCTGAGTCTGGTGGCTGAAGCGCCGCGCTACGGTTATGAAATCCAGCAAATTATTGATGAACGTGGTTTGCGGGAATGGCTGACGATTGGCTTTTCTTCCATTTACTACATCCTCAACCGTCTGGAACGGCAGGATATGCTGGTGAGCCGCCTGCATATGGAAGGTCGCGGCCCGGCTCGCAAAATCTACGAGATTACTGAAGCCGGGCGTGGTGTGCTGCAAACTGCCGTTTCGGATTTACTGCGCCAGCCGCGTGCGCTCGGTTCAGGCTTCGAATTGGGGTTAGCCAATCTGTCCGCACTGAAACCCCGTCAGGTTTATCAGGTTCTCCGTCATCATGAGATTGATCTCAAACAGCGCCTGGATGCGGTTGAAAAAGCATGGGAACGGCATAAGGAAGACGACAATACGGGTGATCATATTGTCGCACTCTACACCCACAGCATTGCAGTCATGAAGGCTGAATTGGAATGGATGAGTGCATTTCTCGATAGCTGGCAGGATAAATATCCCGGTGTAGAGCAAAATCAGGAAGTGGAAGAACCTATTGACCCACATAAAGCGGTCACGCGCATGAATCCGCGAACGGTTCAATCCGAACCCGCCAAAATGATTCAACGCCTGAAGCGCATCCCACCCAAAAAGGCGGAATAAGTTCGTAGACTACAAAACGCGATTGGTCGTAGACTAGCGAAATCTCAAAACCGTCCAATCGCAGCGCGTCTAGCCAGGGTTGGAAAGCCGCATCAACAGGCGCAGCGAGATAGCGTGGGGCATGGTCAGGCTGCAACAGCGCGTCCGCCGCCAGTGCTTGCGGCGACGGATAATACACGCGGCGTTTGTCTGACCATGTGCCCATATAGTAACCCAATTCCCATCCCAGCCAGTGATCGTAAATGATGGCACCGAGCGGCTTGCTGTCGAGGTACGCGCCGAGTTGGTCGATGCCTGCGTTTTCGCCGTGATCGCCGCCGATGGGGAATGCTCCCTCACTGGCTTGAACTGCAAAGAGCGTTAACGCAAAAGTGCAAAGTACCAATCCCGCAGGGAGGCTTCGCACAGACGCAGAGATGAGATGTAGGGACACAACATGTTGTGCCCTTATAAATATTTCCCATACGCCTTGCCCCGCCAGCAGCCATAGCGGGGGAAGCAAAAGCAGCAGATACCGATCATAGATATTGAAGGCGATTAGCCAGTTAAACAGGAAATAGAGTAAAACATAGGCGGCTAAAATGAGGTTTAGGGCGCTGCGTTTCCGTATAACTCCGATACCTGCCGCCAGCAGCATCAGTAATGAGATACCACTTCCGCCGAATAAATATTGCGCATAAGACCACCACGTCGCCAATCGCGGCAGCAGTTCATCCAATCGCACCAATCTGCCGGGATCGTTATTCGCTACCGCCAACGCCCACATGCTGGTCGCTTGTTCCCGCGCTGCATCCCATATAAACAGCAAAACCACCCCCAAAATAAGTGGGAGTACCACGAGCACTAATGACCGGAGGAAAATTTTGAAAAACTGACTTCTATTGCCTAATAGCTGAAGCCTGGTAACTGGCAACTGGCAACTGGCAGCTATCACCAGCACCAGCGGCACATAGAAAATCGCCTGCTGTTTGCACCAGAATCCAAGTGCCAGCCAGATTCCCGCCTGCAATGCCTTGCCTCGGCTGGCTGCCCACAGCGCCAGAGTCAGCATGAGCAACAGCAGGCCATCCGTGAATACCGTTGCGCTGAAGGCCAGGGCATACGGCGATACAGCGGCGAGAAAAGCAACAAGAAGTGCTGGGTGCTGAGTGCTAAGTGCTGAGTCAAAAGCCTTATACCTCGCACCTTGTACCTGTTTTGCCAGTGCATACATCACCGCCAGCAGCAAAATGCTGGCAAATGTGCCGGGAATCCGCGCGGCAAATTCTCCGGCGTGAATATCCAATGTCAGGACACCGTTGGGCAGGGGTGTGACACCGAAAAACATCATTGCTAAAGCATCGGCATAAATGGTTAATGGCGGTTTATCGAGCGAACCATGCAGCAGCCAATCGCCCTGCACAGCGGCGGAACGGGCAAAGGTTGAGAATAAGGCTTCATCAGGATGAAAGCGTATATCCCGTGCGAGGGCATGAAAACGCAGCGCCGCCGCCAGCAGCAAAATTAATAGAGGGATGATATGGAAACGCGAAGAACGACGTGATGCAGTCAGGCGAGTGACCTTTTAGGATGGCTGGGCATTTTCAGGCAGGGTTTCGCCAGCGTAAGTGAGGATGATTTGTTCACGCGGAATCCCGGCAGCGACCAGTTCTTCATAGAGCGCGTGATCGGTTGTGTCATGTTCGATAATGACCTGATCACCCACAATACGCACCATTACAACTAATCCCGCTTTGTATTTTCGTGGATAAGCTGGTACGACAACCACAGTGTAAATTTTACGGATGGCATCCGATACAACGTAAGCATTCGCTTCCCACCAATCCCCATCTGCATAAGCTTCAACTTCGCGTCGGACGATTCCCACTAAATCCAAAATTACTCCATCCATCGCGTGATTGCCTCCGTTTCCAGATTCACAGTAATCAATTTGATGTGATTATCTTTAACCGCTCTTAAAGCAGTTGGGTCGAAAGTCTCAGTAAAAACATCTTCCGGTACAGCAAGATATAACGGTGATTGGATATTTAATTCCGCTAGAACAGCCCGATACATGATGTACTGCCCAAATGCGATATACAATTCCTGTGTTGTGCTTTCCCGATCCGGGAAACATTTTACCTCAACCAATAGTATTTGTTGCTGTGTACCGTTCGAACCACGACTGGCGCGTACATCAATAAATATTTGTCTGTCCTCAGCATACAGTTTGAGTTGTTTCTTGGCAACAACCCAACCGTCTTTTTCTAATGCTCTGACAACTTGTTCATGGCAATCATCTAATCGAGGCATGGGCTTACCCTTTATCAGGCTTCGGCAACCGCGCTTCCAGCACTTTTAGCACATCGGCCTGCACAGCATCCACCGGACGGGCAGCATCAATTTTTACCCAGCGTTCCGGCTCGGCAGTAATCAGCGCGTGATACCCCTCGCGCACACGGCGGTGAAAAGCCATCGCCATGTCATCCATGCGTGTCCATTCCTCACCTTTGGCTACCGCGCTCAAACGCCTTTGCAGGCCATCTTCTGGCGCGATGTCGAGCAGAATCGTCAGGGAAGGGCGCAGTCCCCCGGTGGCGAACTCGGTAATCATCCGTAGAAGATCGAGATCAAGCCCGTGACCATAACCCTGATAGGCGAAAGTGGAATCGAAAAAGCGGTCACAGATGACCAGCCCGCCGCTTTCCAGATGCGGCTTAATGACTTCCGCCACGATTTGTGCCCGTGATGCGCTGTAGAGCAGGAGTTCCGCACGGGGATTCATCGCCTTGTTGTCCAGATCATGCAGAATGTGGCGAATCTGGTCGCCGATAGCCGTGCCGCCCGGTTCGCGTGTTAGCAGGACGTGATAGCCTTTCGCTTTGAGCGCCGCGACGGTTTGTGCAACTTGCGTGGTCTTACCGCTGCCATCCGGGCCTTCGAATGTAATAAACATGGTTTGTTATCCTGTACGTGTTGGGTGTAAAAAGGCGGTGCGAATGCCTTCGCCATTGTACCTGCTGATGAAATGTTGCGGTATAGGCGGTCAGGTTTGGTCTGGTGGATTGCCGGATCAATGGAAGGCAGAGCTGATGGGGTAAGGATAAAAGGGGGTGATATGAAGGGGTGAGCATGAGTCCCACCCCTCTATAGATTGGATTAGCCTGCGCGCAAGATGCGCACATAACGCTGCGGTTCGACACCGTAGCTTTCCGAAAACAGTTCGGACTGCCGCGCAAGTTCATGCTGGCGACGGCGGATGTCGGCACTCTGCGGAGTCAGGTCGATATAAGCCGCTCCACCGTGAACCCGGTTAATCGCTGATTTCGCTTCCGCCAGAGCTTCCCCAAAAGGGTCGCTTGACCGCACGTCATCCAGTCCGAACAGATCAATCATGAAACTTTCCATCTGCGACACCGTGTTCGCGCGCAGGACGTAAATCGGTGTGCCGCGTCGTTCCGCATCGACGATCATCCTGGGACGCTGACGGTAGTAATTCTTGATGGTGATGATCGCGTCGGCCTGAGCAATGTCATCGACAATCACTGCCGGGACATGCAAGCGACGCGCCGTTTGCTGAAGCCGGTTCCGCGCAACACCGTAGGCATACAGGTGAATCGGCTGCGGCTGTCCGCTGGCGTTCAGGATCGGCTTGAGTTCGGTAGTGTCGGTTGTTGGCGGCGCATTTTTGCTGCGCAGGGTTCCGTGTCCGTTCCCATTGCCATTGCCATTCCCGTTTCCATTCCCATTGCGGCTGTTACGTTCCGCCGATGTTTTGACTTCCGGCGTAATCGATTCGATTTCGATTTCGCCCTTGGCGTTACGGTTACGAATTTCTACTGGCAGAGGTCGTCCGCGCAGTTGTGCATCCACCGCTGCCGCTACGTCTTCATGTACCACCAGCTTATCGCGCGTTTGCAGCTCGATCAGCACATCAAACGTAGGTGGGGCACGTCGCTCCAGTACCGATTTTTGCGTTCCCCGGCGGCGCGCTTCCTCGTCCGAAAGTGTTACCGACTCGATACCCCCCACCAGATCGGAGAGAGTCGGGTTCAGCATCAGGTTTTCCAGTGCATTACCATGCGCTGTGCCGATCAATTGCACACCACGCTCGGCAATGGTTCGGGCAGCCATCGCTTCGAGTTCACGTCCGATTTCGTCAATCACGATGACCTGCGGGTTATGATTCTCAACCGCTTCAATCATGACTTCATGCTGGCGTTCCGGCTGCGAAACCTGCATCCGGCGCGCCTTACCAATCGCCGGGTGTGGCACATCGCCATCCCCGCCGATTTCGTTTGATGTATCCACAATCACCACGCGGCGAGTTTCCGCCAGTACACGCGCGGCTTCACGCAGCATGGTGGTTTTCCCGACACCGGGCGGCCCCATCATCAGGATGCTCTGACCGGATTCGATTAAATCCTGAATGATGTCAATCGTCCCGTATACCGCACGCCCAACACGGCAAGTCAGACCGACGACATCGCCCCGGCGGTTGCGAATAGCCGAGATGCGATGCAGGGTACGTTCCAAACCAGCGCGGTTGTCGTTATCGAATGCCCCGATATTGGAAACGATTGCGTCAATATCGTCGCGCGTGACTTCGGCTTTCCACAACACGACTTCGCCTTCGACGAAACGAGCCGTAGGGACTCGCCCCAGATCGAGGACGATTTCCAGCAATTCTTCAGTATTTCCAATATGATCGAGCGCGGCATTCAGATGCGTGGGAAGAACCCGCTTCAATTCTGAGATGTTATCTGTTATCCGACGTTCCATAAGAGGTAAAACTTGCTCCTTGGTCATAGCTGGCAGCATAAGCGCTGTGAGCGGATAAATTGGTCAGCGGTCAGACAGAAGCACGGCTGACATGACCTGTGTTGCCCAAAACTACCCGTTTTTCTGGCACTGCTGCGTAGTCGAGTGCCCGGATAGATACGACACATGTTCCTGCTGTGGTCTTGGAGATGATTCATTCCACGTTTCCACATGCGTAATGCCATTGGATGGCGGCTTAATGGAGTTGGGAACCGTTTCGAGTGTCTGGCTCAGAGGCGCAAAGGCCGCTGAGCGTACCCCGGCAGCGATATGCTTCACCATCACGGCCTGTCGGGCATGTAGCTCAAACCCCAACTCGCGCAGGGCATCATCCAACCAATCCTGATAACGGCGAACACGCACATACACAGGCAGCCGGTCACACCGTTCAATCCGGTGAATAACAGCCGCCAGAATCGCCGCCGCATCGCTGAATACATCGGGGTGCAGGTGTGGAATCAGGTAGACTCCCGTTTTACCTTCGATGACACCGATATATCCTTCAACCCTCTCATCCTTACGGTAAACAAAACCTTCGCCTTCGGCGGGCAGTTCCGTAATCGGCTGCACCAGGCGGGGTACGATATTGCCAAACAACAGTTGAATCCCGGACAGGTCAGCTTCCGTTGTCGGTTGAACCTCTATAGGTTCCAATCCCACATCGGCTATACCATCTTCCGGTAAGCACTGCCAGATTTCCTGACGGGCGTAAATCGCATAACTCGCTATACGCATGGTTTTGAAAAGTGGTTCATTTTCATCCACTTCTGCCGTCAGCATATGTGCGCCGCGCCGACCAGCTTCCGCCGCCATCGCATCCAGCACATGCAGCCAGGCTGTATCCTCTGCATCCGCTTCCAGAGCAGGCGCGATGTAAGCAATATGGGCGTAAGCCGCGTCCTGCCGCAGCCGGAATTGACCGACCACCTGCTGTTTATCCAGGCGCGTGACCATCGTATGCACACCGCGATAGGGCAGCAGCAGGGTAAAGAGACGTGGGCTTTGTTGCAATGAATCGTGGGTGTAATACAATTCGCTGTCCAGGACAGTGCCGCTTTCGGTTAAACGCCGCACAAGCGGAATATCCACCAGGGTTACAGCACGTGTTTCGGCTGTGTCACGAATCGGCATGATTTCCCTCACTCAGGTTTCTAAATCGCCGGTCACGCAAAACAGCATATCTTACACTGGCCTTATCCTGGCAAATGGAAGCAATTACATAGCGGGAGTGATGCGCATAATTTTTCCTCATCAATCCCGATTGTAGCACTGCTGTCCAGCACTTGGCAATGCAACTTGCCCGATACTTAACCGTCTATTAACCCACGATTGCACCTCGTATAGAGCCGTTTAAAAGCGATTTTATCAGATTAAATCAGGTTTTAAAGGGTCAAAAAGGTTCAGATTGCGGGCAAAATCCAGTATCAATACATTCTAAAAAATTCATGAACAGATGGACACAAATCTTTTAACGTTCGAAAGGCTGTGCTATGGTAGTGAACATCATCAAAAATCGGGATGTAAAGTTTATGAAAGCCTTTGAAACCGCCGATCTCATTCGACAGCAAAGCACAGGCACTAAACCGTATCTGGAATTCCTGAAAGAAGAATCACTCAGTATGGGCTTATATGTTCTGCCTGCCGGGTCGGTAGATGGACAGCAGCCCCATACCGAAGATGAAGTCTATTATGTGGTGAGCGGGCGCGGTCAGTTCCGCCTGGAGCAGGAAGATCGTCTGGTGCAGGCGGGTTCGATTATCTTCGTAGCGGCACATCAGGAACATCGCTTTCACAGCATCACTGAAGATATGAAAATTCTGGTGTTCTTCGCCCCTGCGGAATATTCCCGGCAAAACACTTAGCCACCAACCTCCTGCGACTGAAAGCCGAATTTGAACGTATAACCTCTCAACAGATGTTGATGTAGAAATAGTGAGAACAATGCGCCGACTATTCTTTTATCTGAATTATGCCGCGACTAATTTGCGTAACAGCGGACACTGGACGGCTTTCGCCATTTTTTGCGTGGCTGCCGGGGTTGCTACGGTGGTAGCCCTGCGCAGTCTGGGGTTGGCGATAACCGATTCCCTTCTGAGCAACCTGCGCCAGTACAATCACGGTGATATTAACCTGAGCGCTGTCCCGAATTTTGGCCCTTTTGCGGCCACCTTCCAGCGTGGATCGGATGAGCGTTCGGTATTCAATAGTCGCGATCTAAGGGTCATTAGCGATTGGGCAGAGCGTCATAACGCACAACTGACGACTTACGCGACGGTGAGCAATATTCAGATTTCCCCAATTGACGAAGGAAATGCGGGGCGGCCTCAATTCACCAGCTCTTTTCTGATTGACCCACAAACCTTTGACATCGCCAGTCCAATTGTCGCGTTAGACCCGGCAGGTGTTCCCCTGAAAGACCTGTTTACCGGGGGGCATGAGGTTGTTATCAGTAAGAATCTGGCCGATTCGCAGAATTTGAAGGTGGGCGATCAGGTGCGCGTGACCGGGACAGAAGAACCCTTCATCGTGCGCGGCATTGTCGCCACCGAGACGGAAGCCAGCGTGAATAATATTCTGGCAGCTTTTTTTGGTTTCGCCTATTTTAATGCCGATCAGGCTCCGCTCATGCAGCTCAACTCAGAACCCAATACGGTGGGGGTTATTCTGCCGGATGGTTCCACTGCCGATGAAATCACCGGTGCATTGAGCGATCTGGTGAATCGCGTTTATATCCGCGATATGAACACCACCCCC
>JBGAGR010000208.1:0-13738 GCA_044226645.1 Aggregatilineales bacterium | reverse complement strand
ATCCACCTCGATACCGATGCACTGGTTGAAAGAGGGGATGCTGGGCATAGCCTTTGATCCGAACTATAGCGAGAACGGAACCATCTGGGTGGTACATACCGCAACCGGGACCACAACGGAGTGGCCTGCTAACCAGATTGTGCGCTTTCACGAAGAAAATGGTGTGGGCAGCAATCCCGAAGTGATGCTCTCTGTACCCATCACCAATGGCGAATTGAAGCACAATGGTGGGAATATCGTCTTTGACAAAGATGGCTTGCTGTATGCCTCATTTGGGGATTATGGCGACGAATCCAACGCCCAAAATCTGGATGTCATCCCCGGTAAAATCCATCGTTTTGAGGTTACGGCGGATGGTCTCAAACCCGCGCCGGGGAATCCATTCCCGGACAGCAGCGTATGGGCATACGGCCTGCGCAACACGTTCGATTTCACCATCGACCCTTACAGTGGGAATATCTTCGGCAGCGAAAACGGTCTGCACTGTGACGACGAAATCAACCTGATTCTGCCGGGGAAAAATTATGGTTGGGGGCCGGATTATGGCGAAAACTGCTACGGGACAACACCAATCGACATCCCCGATTATATGCCGCCGCTGCTCTCGTATAATCCCACCGTCGCGCCAACAGGTATCGTTGTCTATGACTCGCCGCTCGTGCCGGAATGGGATGGCGACATTTTCTACTGCCAGTGGAATACCGGGATTTTAGAGCGCGTCGTGCTGAATGAAACCCGCGATGCTGTAGTCGCCGTGTACCCGATGGATTTGCAGGGGCAGTTCTGCCGCACCGATGTCACCGTCGGGCCAGATGGCGCACTCTACTTCAGCGATCCGAGCGGTATTTACAAGCTGATGCCAGATGCGAGTGCTCAGAGTAAGGTGTGACGATAATCTTCAGCCTTCGATTGGCTTTGCCAGAGCTGCAACAGTCGGCACAAAATCAATCTCCATGGTTGAGCTGTACTCTTCAGGCAAAAACAGTCTGAGTTGATGGCAGAAAGTGAAAATGACAAGGGGATCGTCGCTTCGACTTCCTAACATATAACCTATTTCTGATGTGCTGTGATTGGATATTCCCAATAAATTCCGAGCACTTCAGCGATTTCTTGTCCCGCTCATCCGAAAGTTCCTTGAGATCGTTCGGCAAAATCAGGGCAAAAAAGCCAATACGGGCGATGACGGTTTCGCGAATAGATGTCCCATTCTCATAGCATTCGGCAACCTGTTCATCCGAAAGTTCCTGTAAACGCTCGACAACAAGTTCTCGAATAGGTAAAGCACTCATAGCATCCACCTCACTACACTGTGTTTATATTATAGCCAGTTTTTCACACCGTTCAGCCACGCGGCTTGTAGGGCAGCGCTTCGATAAACCGCGCTGCGTCAATATCCTTCTGTGTGATTTTGTTTCCGGCTGAGTGGGTGTTGTAAATCACTGTGACTTTGCGCCAGCCGATAATGATGTCCGGGTGATGGTCAAGCCCTTCGGCAATCGTGCCTACAGCCGAGGCAAAAGCCAGCCCTGCCATATAGCGTTCCAGCTTATAGGTTTTTTTAATGCTGTCGCCATCGCGCTCCCAGCCGGGTAATCCGGCAAGCGCTTCTGTGATCTGATTATCGGTCAATGGAATGGGGTTTTCCTGGGGCATGAGGATGCTCCTTTCGAATATTGAACAGGGGTGCGGCTTTCCGCGTAAGGCATTATAGCACCACAGTGGGTTGAAACCATAACTTACATCCTGTAGCATACACTTATTCAGATGCGAACAAGCAGAAAGACGAGATATTCAATATGGTAGCGAATGCGGTTGAAAAAGTGACCGGAGCGGAAAATATCATCTGGGATTTGGGGATTTTTTATTCCAGCCCGGATGACCCGAAACTGACCAGCGATATGGAAAGCCTGACACAGCAGGTCGAGGCTTTTGCTCAGCAATACAAAGGCAAAGTCGCGCAGTTCGATGCAGAGACCATGATGGACGCGCTCAACGAACTGGAAGCCATTTACGATCAGGAAGGCCGCATCGGCAGTTATGCCTCCCTGCTCTATGCCACCGATAGCAATAACCCACAGTTCGGCGCACTGGTGCAGAAAATCACTGAATTCGGTTCACAGCTTGACCAGAAAATGGTGTTTTTCGATCTCGAATGGAACAATACCGATGATGCTGTCGCGCAAAAGTTGATGGATGACCCCACGCTGGCGAAATATCGTCACATGCTGGAAGCTGAACGGCGTTACAAACCGTATCAATTGAGCGAAGTGGAAGAACAACTGCTCACTGAAAAGGCTGTCACCGGACGCAACGCCTGGACTCGCTTCTTCACCCAGTTGATGGGCGCGATTCGGGTCGATTGGGAAGGCGCGAAAGTTCCGATGACACCTGTCTTCGGCAAACTACATGAACCTGACCGGGAAATCCGCCAGAAAGCGGCGGAAGCCATCACCGCATCCTTGCATGAAAAATCGATGGAACTGACCTATATTTTCAATGTACTGGCGGCGGATAAAGCTTCCAACGATAAACTGCGCGGTTATCCAAGCTGGATTTCATCGCGTAATCTCGCCAACAAAGCGCCGGATGAGGTGGTTGATGCGCTGATTCAGGCCGTCACATCCAATTATGACATCGTAGCGCGGCATTATGAACTCAAGCGTCGATTGCTCGGTTTGGATGAACTCAAGGATTATGACCGTTACGCGCCGCTGCCCATCAAAGAAGCCGATACCTTCTACGAATGGGATCAGGCACGCGGAATCGTCTTGAATGCTTTTAACGCCTTCAGTCCGCGCGTTTCTCAAATTGCCCAGCGCTTCTTCGATGAAAACTGGATTCATGCCCCGGTCACACCCGGCAAGCGCGGTGGTGCATTCTGCAACAGCACCGTTCCATCAGCGCATCCCTTTGTGCTGGTCAATTTTGAAGGCAAAGACCGTGATGTCATGACGCTGGCGCACGAACTCGGTCACGGGGTTCATGGTTATCTGGCAGCAGAAGCACAGGGCGTTCTGGGGATGCATACCCCGCTGACGACAGCCGAAATGGCCTCGACCTTTGGCGAAATGCTGGTGTTTACCGACCTGATGCAGCGCGAACCGGATGCCGAAGCGCGTTTGGCGATGCTGGCGCACAAAATCGAGGACAGTTTCGCCACCATTTTCCGTCAGGTTTCAATGAACCGCTTCGAAGACGGGATGCACAATGCCCGTCGCACCGAAGGCGAACTGACTACCGAGCGCGTGAAAACAATTGCCCAGCGCTTCTTCGATGAAAGCTGGATTCATGCCCCGGTCACACCCGGCAAGCGCGGTGGTTACTGCAGCAACGCCGTCCCTTCAGCGCATCCTTTCGTGCTGGTCAATTACGAAGGTAAAGACCGTGATGTCATGACGCTGGCGCACGAACTCGGTCACGGGGTTCATGGCTATCTGGCAGCGGAAGCACAGGGCGTTCTGGGGATGCATACCCCGCTGACGACTGCCGAAATGGCCTCGACCTTTGGCGAAATGCTGGTCTTCACCGACCTGATGCAGCGTGAGCCGGATGCCGAAGCGCGTTTGGCGATGCTGGCGCATGCAATCGAGGACAGTTTCGCCACCGTTTCCGTCAGGTTTCAATGAACCGCTTCGAAGACGGGATGCACAATACCCGTGGACAGAGCGAAC
The DNA here is from genome assembly GCA_044226645.1 of Aggregatilineales bacterium. GTDB lineage: Bacteria > Chloroflexota > Anaerolineae > Aggregatilineales > Phototrophicaceae > CFX2. The sequence continues at coordinate 10,067 of JBGAGR010000208.1, read as the reverse complement.
TGACGCCAGACGCATCAATGAACTATGGATGAATACACGAAAGCCATGTTCGGTGACAGCGTGACCATCACCGATAATTGCCAGTTGGTGGAGCTACATCCCCACTTCCTGCATACACCCGGTTATGTCTATGCCTATGCCTTTGGTGAACTGCTGGTTCTGGCGCTCTTTAATCTGTATCGCGAACGCGGCGCGGCCATCCGCGTTTATCGAAGTGCTTGCAGGCAGGAAATTCCGATTGGCCTGAAGCGATTCTGGCGAAAGTTGGCGTTGATCTGACCGACCTGAACTTCTGGAATCAGGGTTTAGAAGCCCTGCGCAGTCTGGTCGAACAGGAAGAACAACTCGCGCGGGAAGTCTACCCTGAGAAATTCTAGGCAAAGACACAGATTTTGCAGAGCATTCATCATCTGGGCGGCGAAACTGTCGCCCAGGATTTCGTCCAATATCTCTGGCAGGTCAAACCGGGAATAGGATAAAGCATGACTTCAAATCGCCGTATCGCCCTCGTCACCGGAGCCAGCCGCCGCATCGGAATCGGTATGGCGGTCTGTCGTGCCTTAGCCGCGCAGGGAGTTGATGTCGCCTTCACGACGTGGACGCGCTATGATGGCGCTATGCCCTGGGGCGTGGATGCGAATGCGCCTGCTATGCTCGAAAATGAACTTCGCGCGATGGGTGTGCGCTGTATCAGCCTCGAAGCGGATTTGAGCCAGCCTGATACCCCGGCAAAAATCCTCGATTTCGTCGAAGCCAAACTCGGCATGGTATCGATTCTGGTCAACAATGCCACCTATTCCACTGACGGAAATTATGAGGTTTTGGATGCGGCCATGCTGGACGCGCATTATGCCGTCAATATGCGCGGGGCATTTTTGCTGAGTGTCGAATTTTCCAAGCGCTTCAAAGGCGGCGAAGGCGGACGCATCATCAACCTGACATCCGGGCAGGGCTTGGGGCCAATGCCGTCTGAGCTGGCCTATGCAGCCACCAAAGGCGCTGTCGAAGCCTTCACGGTATCACTTTCAGGCGGTGTATCCAAAAAGGGTATTACCGTGAACGCAGTTGACCCCGGCCCTACCGATACTGGCTGGATGAACGATGATGTCAAAGCCTTTCTCCAGCCGCGCTTTCCCACCGGACGTATCGGCTTGCCACAGGATGCCGCCCGACTGATCGCCTTTCTCGCCAGCGAGGAAGCCGGATGGATTACCGGACAAATCATCCACTCCAACGGCGGTTTTGGTTGAGGGTAAACGATGATCGTACCCCCATCGCGCCGATATGCTTCCGTACTGCTTCAAATCATGCTCATGATTCTGATCGCAGGTTTAGCCCTCACCTTCCTGACTTTGGCTATCGGACGAATTATCACGGGTGATGGGCAAATCGCGTTCATTTCCTCGCGCGATGGCGATTACAAAATTTATCTGATAGATGTTCAGCGCACCCTCACGCAAAAATTGTCTGACCGCGTAGTCCTGAACTGCTGCATATCATGGTCGCCGGACGGACAGCAAATCAGCTTTATGATGCGTGTTGGGCTGAACAACGAAATTTTCCTGCTGGATATTGCGACGGGCAGAATCCGACGGATTACCGAAAACAGCGGCACGGTTCAGAACAGCGTCGAATGGTCGCCGGACAACCAGCACATTCTGGTCATCTCCGCCGATGGTTCGGATCGAGGGCTGTATAAAATAGATGTGACCAATGCCGAACGCCAGCCGTTTAATATCCATTCGGCTTATGGGCTAACCCCGCACTGGTCGCCGGATGGTCAGCACATCGTCTTTGTCATGGGCAAGCATGGTCAGCAGGCCAATACAGCTATCGGACAGGGAAACGACACCGACATTTATGTAACCGATGATGCTGGCGAAGAAGCGCGTGTGCTGACAGCGGGAGACGCGACCAACCTGCAACCCGGCTGGTCACCCGATGGAACCCGGTTAGCCTATATCTCCATCCACGAGAAAACGGTGCAAATCGATGTCATACAAACAGATGGAGACAACGCACGGCAGATTACCACCAGCACGAAACAAAAGTGGGGACCCGTCTGGTCGCCGGATGGGAAGGAAATCGCGTTTCTGGGTAATGAAAATGGACTGGTCGAGATTTACGTGGTCAATGTCGAAAGTGGTGAGGAACGACGGCTGACGAATAACAAGGTCTGGGAATGGGATACGGCCTGGTCGCCCGACGGACGACATCTGCTTTATGTGGCAAATCCCGAAGGCACTTTCGGAATTTATCTGGTGAATGCTGATGACGGAGCAGTTCGCCAGCTAACCCCATTTAACAGCAGTTACCTGAACACGAACCCCATCTGGAGGCCATGAAAACGGGACACAGCGTATACCATGTCCCGCTTCATAACCGCTCTAATTAGCTGTCGTATGCACCACTGCTGTAGACATAGACCGCCATACCGAAATCATTGGGAACGGTATAATCGGTTTCCGAAGCGCTCCAATCATAAACCCATTTGGCATCGGTAATCGACATGTTGACGCAGCCGTGACTATGACGATAGCCGAAGCCATCGTGCCAATACGTGCCATGCAGAGCGATGTCGTGGTCAAAGTACATCGTCCAGGGAACTTCTTGCAAAAAGTAGAAATCGGGATTCTGGTACGCGCCGCTCATGGTAGTACGCTCGTAACGCAGATAAACGTGGAACAATCCCTCATTCGTGCCCCAATCCTTCAGACCGGATGAAATCAGCGTAGCGAATACAGGTGTATCCCCTTCGTAAGCGATCAGGGTTTGCTCGTAGAGATCAACCGATACCCATTTGAAGGTATCAATTTCCGCCGGACGTTCAATCGGAGTCATCTTGGCGACATTGTACTGATGTATCCATTGTCCCGGCCCAACCTGATACCACAGCTTGCCATCGACATCCACCGAGTCATACAGGCTGACGCGGGTATAGCGATACATAAAGGGATTATCCGGAGAGTCGTCACCACCAGGAACCGCAGCCGGACGTAAATGTTTCATCGTCCAGGCCATCGGATACGGGAGTGGTTCAGGATTCAGCAGGACACCGGAAAAGCGTGAGACGAGTACATCATCACTCAAAGCGCTGGTGGGAACCCACTGGCCCTTATCAATTTCTGTCCAGTCACCCTGAACGCTGTTGACGGTGATGTAGGAAAAGCCCTGTCCCATCGTCTGAATGACATTACCACCGGGCGCATCATAAATGGTCGTTTCGCCGGGAAGCTTACGATAAATACGATCATACAGATCGGAATCCTTGACCGGAAGCGGATTGACTGCTGGTTCGGGATAGGCCGCGAGGACATCCGGTGAAAGACCCGTTGTAGGATCACATCCGGCGATTTCCGCGCAGGGCTGCTGTGCAAAAACAGCGGTTACTGGTAAAACGAACATCAGAATAAGCATGAGGCGAGAAACGGATTTCATGGTTACGGTATCCAACTGGTGAACTGATTTGACTTACTCTCTAGTATGCGCGAGCTGGCGAAAAACTCAAGACATGGATACCCTACGTGCAGCCAACGATTAGCGAACGGACGATATGCGGGGAAAATCATCGGGACTGATCAGACCGATTTTGCGCCTCAGCAGGACACTCATCGTGTTCTGCGCTGGATTGATCGCGCTGTGTCTGGTATTGGGTCAGACAACACCACCGCAGGCAGAGCTTTCCTTTCTTTCCTCGCGCGTCAATCGCTTAGGGCTTTTTCTGGTCGATGTTGACCGCAACCTGTTCGTCCATTTCATCAAACAGCAGTACGTCAGCACCGCACGACAAATGTCATGGTCGCCCGATAGAAGCCGGATGATTTTCCGGCGCGTATTCAATATCATCATCGATCTGTATATGGCGAACGCAGACGGGAGTGATCCGCATCAGATCACACTGGATGGCTACAACAATCATGCGCCGGACTGGTCGCCGGACGGACAGCATATCGTTTTCACGGCAGATGTCGATGGCGACAGCGAAATCACGATGATGAATGCCGACGGCAGCAACCGTCAGCAGTTGACTTTTAACCGCTCTACTGACGATGCTCCTGTTTTTTCACCGGATGGTAGGCGCATCGCTTTTCACTCCAATCGCGACGGAAATTTCGAGATTTACAGCATGAATATCGATGGAAGCGATCAGGTGCGCTTAACCGATAATACGGGACGCGATGTGCTTCCGGATTGGTCGCCTGATGGAAAGTACATCACCTTTGCTTCCGAGCGTGACCACAATTACGAAATCTACGTGATGGATGCCGATGGAAGTCATCCCCGACGATTAACGAACAGCAAGATGCAGGAACTCAATCCGCGCTGGTCGCCCGACGGACAGCATATTCTATTCACAGACAATGAATTCGCCTCCTATCTGCTGGATGTGAACACAGGTGCTTTACGCCAGTTGACCACGCCCAATCTGTTTTTGTATAACCCGGCGTGGAGGGGTTAGTTATTGGTTATTGGTTTTTAGTTGTTAGTAAAATCAAAAGATAGTTCGCGAATATTTAATCGCTTAATGATGGAGAAAAAGAATGCGACCTGCGCCACTTCCGCTGGAACAATTAGCACCGCTGCCACTGGTTTACCGTGCGACGATACCCGAACGCTACCGCGATATGATGGGACACATGAACATCCGCTGGTACATGGAATTGTACGACGAGGCTGGCTTACCTCTGTTTGATCTGTTCGGGCTGAACGAAAAGCATTTTCAGGAAAACAAAACGGGCGGATTCGATCTCGAACATCATGTCCACTACCTGAATGAAGTGCATATTGGCGATACCGTCATCTTTCGGGCGCGTCTGCTGGCGCGTTCGGCTAAACGGCTGCATTACATGCTGTTTATGGTGAACGAGACACGCAATCTGCTGGCTTCGACCTTCGAGTGTGTCAATTCATATGCTGACCTGAAAAATCGCCGCACCGCTGCATATCCTGACTATATCGCTGCACAGATTGACGCGATTCTGGCAGAGCATCGTAAGCTGAAATGGGATGCTCCAGTTTGTGGTTCGATGGGTGCGTAAAACCCTTGCCGGATAGTGCAAACCGTAATCATCAAGGAAGAATAAAGGAGGTTGTTCACATTAACTGTTATACAATAAATTAAACGTAATTTGTCATGGGCCATACAGACAGTGTTAAAGCCTCGATACACAGCCTTATTTGTCGTAATCTTTTGCGGAACGCTGATCTGGTTCCTGAGCGGAACCCTGCGCGCGACGAATTTCACTATTGAGCGCGTCAATGTCTCTAGTAGTGGTGAACAGAGTATTTATCAAGGTGATTATCCATCCGTTAGCGATGATGGACGCTACGTCGTTTTCATTTCCAGCTCGCCCGATCTGGTTTCCGGTGACACCAACAATTGGGATGACGTGTTCATGCATGACCGGCAAACAGGCGAAACGACACGCTTGAGCCTAACGTATTTGGGTGGACAGATTAGCCAGCCCAGCGATACAGCAGCTATCAGCGGAAACGGACACTATGTGGCGTTCGGCTCGAATGGTAACAATCTTGTCCCGAATGACACCAATGGTCAGCAAGATATATTCCTGCGCGATATACAAACCGGCGCAACCAGTCTGGTCAGCCTTTCCAGCAGTGGTGTACAAGCGAATGCGATCAGTTATTGGCCCGTTATCAGTGATGATGGGCGCTATGTGGCGTTCGTCTCATCAGCGAATAATCTGGTAACAGGTGATACCGGGTTTAACGATGTATTCGTTCGCGATATACAAAATAGCACCACCACTCGCGCCAGCGTTTCCAGCAGCGGTGCGCAAGGCGGCGGCGTTCACCCCGTCCTTAATGCAGATGGACGTTATGTCGCCTTTGAATCCAGCGCGAGTACATTGGTAGCGGGTGACACCAACGGAACCAGTGACATATTCCTGCGCGACATGCAAACAGGCACCACTACCCGCGTCAGTGTCAATAGCAGCTCTACACAGGGTAACGGTGCCAGCGTTTTTCCTTCGATCAGTGACGATGGACGCTACATCGCCTTCGCATCATCCGCCAGTAATCTGGTCTCAGGGGATACGAATGGCGTGCAGGACTCATTTATCCGTGACATACAGACAGGTCAGACTACCCGTGTCAGTGTCGACAGCAGTGGCACACAAGGCAATGCCTCCAGTAGTTATCCTTATATCAGTGGAGACGGACATTTTATAGCCTTCGCATCGTCCGCCAACAATTTGGTTACAGGCGATTCGAATGGTGTGCAGGACATATTCCTGCACGATATGCAAACAGGTGAAACGAGACTTATCAGCGTTTCCAGCAGCGGCGTTCAGGGCGACCTCGGCAGTTGGAGTATTGCGATAAGCGGAGATGGATCATCCATAGTTTTTTCCTCGCAGGCAACCAATCTGGTGACTGGCGACACCAATACTACGATGGATGTATTTGCAGCCTCAAATGTGTTGTGGGAACCTCCTGCAACACCAACTCCCGAACTGACCGCCGAGCTAACTGAGGAGCCGACTGACACACCAACTCCCGAACTGACTGCGGAACTAACTGAGGAACCAACCGCAACACCCACTCCCGAACTGACCGCCGAGCTAACTGAGGAGCCGACTGACACACCAACTCCCGAACTGACTGCGGAACTAACTGAGGAACCAACCGCAACACCCACTCCCGAACTGACCGCCGAGCTAACTGAGGAGCCGACTGACACACCAACTCCCGAACTGACTGCCGAATTAACTGAGGAACCGACTGACACACCCACCGCCGAACTGACTGAAATGCCGCCATCACTGCCCGGTGCAGCGCCAGATCGCAATTATTTCACTGAACTGCCCATTAAACTGACCTGGAATCGGGTCAGTGGAGTAATTGGCTATGAAATTCAGGTAGCAACGAATAGCACCTTCGATGAGTCGTCTATATTGATTGACGGAACAATACCTGGTGACAATCTGACTGCGGAAATTTTCACCATCGACAATGGGGCTTATTACTGGAGGGTGCGTGGACAGATTGATAGCAATCATTGGGGCGCATGGAGCGCTGTCGAGAGCTTTACGTTGGCAGCGGGATAGGAATTGTTGGTGAAATATCGAAAGACACTTTTAATCGCTATTGTTTTTGCCGTAATCACTCTGCTGCTTTTACATGGAATCCTCCGCGCAGCAGATTTCAGAATTGAGCGCGTTAGTGTGTCCAGCAGTGGTGAAGAGGGTAATGCCGAAAGTAATGGATTACTGAGCGGAGATGGACGCTACGTCCTTTTCACTTCCGCTTCGACCAATCTGGTCGCTAACGACACCAATGGCAAGTTGGATGCCTTCGTCCATGACACGTTGACGGGCGAAACGACCCTCGTCAGTATCACCAGTCTTGGGGGTCAAAGCAACGGACATAGCGCAGGTGGTGCTATCAGCCGCGATGGGCGTTATGTGGCCTTTACATCAAATGCAGACAACCTCGTTTCTGACGATACGAACGGAACGACTGATGTATTTGTGCATGATCGGTTGACGGGCGAGACCAGCCGGGTCAGCATCTCCAGTAGTGGCGAAGAAGGAGATTGGGACAGTGGTCAAGGTATTTCAATCAGTCAGGACGGGCGCTACGTTCTTTTTGCATCCAGAGCCGGAAATTTCGCTCCCGGTCATACTTTCCTGCGTCCCGATATTTATATTCATGACCGGGTGACAGGCGAGACGACATTGCAGAATGTTTCCAGCAGTGGCATCCGGGGAAATCAGCAAGCCAATAATCCCACTATGAGTGATGACGGACGCTATGTGGTCTTCGGGTCAAGTGCTACCGATCTGGTCGCTAACGATTTGAACTGGTCAGGTGATATATTTGTGCACGATCGGTTGACGGGCGAGACGATCCGTGCCAGTGTCTCCAGCCAGAATGTAGAAGGTAATCAAGGCGGTGACTACCCTTCAGTCAGTGGAAACGGGCGCTATATCACTTTTATATCCACCTCTGATAATTTGGTTCCAGGCGATAACAACAGTTATGTTGATGTATTTGTCCGTGACCTGCAAACAGGTATCACCAGTCTCGTCAGTGTCTCCAGTCTGGGTGAACAAGGTAATGATGGAAGCGATAGTGCTTCGATCAGTGACGATGGGCGCTTCGTCGCCTTCGAGTCATACGCTAGCAACCTGGTGCCGAACGATACCAATGGTACTTATGATGTGTTTATCCATGACATGCAGACAGGTGAGACTATTCTTATAAGCCATTCTGCCAGCGGCGCACAAGGCAATTCTGATAGTGTATTTGGCTCGATCAGCCGGGACGGGCGCTACATCGCTTTCGATTCAGGTGCTAGCAACCTCATACCGAATGATACCAATGGCTACTACGATGTATTTGTCGTAGCAAATGTATTGGCCCCTGATGCGCCGAATCGCAATTACTTTACTGCCTTGCCAATCACGCTGACATGGAATCGCGTCAGCGGGGTAATCGGCTATCAGGTGCAGGTGGCAACCAGCAGCAATTTCGATGTACTGTCAATTGCCAAGGAATTAACCACTGTTGGGGATGTGCTCCATGTGGATATTCCGACGCTTGACAATGGGTTCTACTATTGGCGGGTGCGGGGGCAGATTGACAGCAATCATTGGGGAGCATGGAGCGAAGTTCAAAGTTTTACACTGGCATCCTAAACATCAATCGTAGTGAATAAAAACCTCTCGCTATTTTGCAAAATACATCCTAGGCGAGAGGTCTTTTAGCCGTTCAAATCCTCATTCCAGCACGACAACCGTATCAAGTTCATCGCGGATTTCCGCCGGGATTGTCAGTACGTAGAACTCACCTTTTCGCTCCAGCGGGACAGGTGTGCCATCGCGCAGCAGCCGCGCTTTCGTCACCGTTTCAGGCATCTCCTTCAGTTTCACACAATCGCTGACATTATCCAGCACATGCACATAATGCGTATCGCCGCGCCGGGTGCTGACGGTTTCAGCCGTTGGCGCAATCGCGCCTGCCCGTGTGCCATAAATCGAGTCGCCATTGAGTTTTAGCCATATCCCCATCTCACGCAGCCGTCGTGCATGAACCGGAAGGATTTCGCCTAAGGCTGTCGGCCCGACATTCAGCAGATAATTCGCTCCGGCGCTGGCTCCCCGCACCAGCGTTCGGATAAGCTGACGAGTCATTTTGTGATTATGATCGGCACTGTGAATACCCCAATTGTCATTAATGGTCATGCAGACTTCCCGCGCCATCTCATAAACTTGTGTGGTGTTGAATCCGGCTGAATTGCCCCCCGGCAAATCCTGCTCGAAACCCTGCACATCCTCGCCGGGAAGTGGCTTTTCGTGGCGGTTATTGTGGATAATGGCATCCGGCTGCAACGTGTGAATCATCTCATAGAGCTTATCATATTCGAAGGAGCCGCCGGACTTAAAATAAGCGTTATTCTCATCAAAAGCATGATGCGGCCAGTCGCCATCGAACCACATACAAGCGATTTCGCCAAAGTTGCTGCACAACTCGCGCACCTGCCCATGCAGAAATGCGATATAGTCCGACCATGCTAACCCACTCTCTTTGCGGAAACGGTACGCCGGATGATGCCAATCCAGCAGTGAGCTGTAAAAGCCCAGTTTGACATCATTGCGCCGCGCACAGGCATCCGCTAATTCCTGAATCGGGTCGCGACGAAACGGCGAATTCGTGACTTTATACTCGCTCAGTTGGGTGTTATACATGCTGAAACCGTCATGATGGCGGCTGGTGATGACCATATATTTTTGTCCCGCATCGGCGGCAATGCTCACCCACTCCTCGGCATTAAATTTGACCGGATTAAACTGCGGGAAAAGCTTTTCGTATTCGACTACCGGGATGCTTTCGATATGCATGACCCATTCGCCACGCGCGATGAGCGAGTACAACCCCCAGTGAATGAACATGCCGAAACGAACATCCTGAAACCATTCTAATCCTTTTGCTGAAACTGGCTTTGCCATTTAATTTCCCTCTTGACTGAATAAGACAAATGTTCTACAATGTATTGATTATATGGCGTTGATCTTACCCCACATGTGGGGTATGGAGTA
>JBGAGR010000207.1:0-14411 GCA_044226645.1 Aggregatilineales bacterium | reverse complement strand
GCGGGCATATGTGCAGCGGGCGCAGTCCTGCAATATGTGCGCGAAACCCAGCGCAGCACGCTTTCACAACTCACCAGCTTACGCGCCTATTCGACAGCCAGTTTTATGGTGCTCGACCCGTTTACGCGCCGTAATCTGGAGTTGACCGAAACCATCCGTAGCCGCAAGGTAGAGGGAAGCCTGCTCGGCATTCTTGACCGCACGATGACAGCGATGGGTGCGCGGCTGCTGCGCACCTGGCTCAACCAACCCCTGCTCGATCTCAACCGGCTGAATGCCCGACTGGATGCAGTAGAATCACTCGCGGGGAATGAAGCCTTACGTGCGGAACTGCAAGCCGCGCTGAAAAGCATCTCCGATATTGAGCGGCTGACCAATCGCCTGTTGATCGGCAAGGCCGGCCCGCGTGATCTGCTCGGACTGCGCGCCAGCCTGGAAACCATACCGATTATTCAAAAATTAATCGAACCAATCCCGCCCTTGGCCGCGCTGCTCAAAACGCTCCATGCCTGCGAAGATGTGACCGACCACATCATTCGCGCGATCACCGATGACCCGCCTGCTGTGCTGAATACCATCGGTGCTATTCGTGCTGGCTATGCGAAAGAGCTGGACGATATTCTCAGCGCAACCCATGATGCCCGTGAATGGATCGCCAACCTTGAAGCCGTAGAACGCCGCCGCACCGGAATCGCCAGCGTCAAAGTCGGCTTTAACAAGGTTTTCGGTTATTACATCGAGGTCAGCCACGCCAATGTTGAAAAAGTGCCGGAGGATTACATCCGCAAGCAAACATTGGTGAACGCCGAACGGTACATCACCCCGGAATTAAAGGAATATGAAACACTGGTGCTGAATGCGGAAGAAGAAATTCTGCATGTCGAGCGCCAGTTGTATGAAGCGCTGTGCCAGGAATTAGGGGCTTCCGCCAATAGACTTTTGCAAACGGCGAAAGCTGTCGCCCATCTGGATGCTTTTCTCTCATTAGCTGATGTGGCTGTACGAGAAGGCTACACGCGCCCCAAACTGACCGATGACGATCTGCTGATCCTGAAAGATGGTCGCCATCCGGTAGTGGAAAAACTATTGGATGATGGCATTCGTTATGTTCCGAATGACACCCACTTCGACAGCATGTCGCGGGTGCATATCATCACCGGGCCGAATATGTCCGGTAAATCAACCTATATCCGGCAGGTCGCCATCATCACACTCATGGCGCAGATTGGCAGCTTTGTCCCGGTTGATGAAGCGACAATTGGGATAGTTGACCGTATCTTCGCGCGTATCGGTGCACAGGACGAAATCCACGCCGGGCAAAGTACCTTCATGGTCGAGATGGTCGAAACAGCGCGTTTGCTTTCGGGGAGTACGCGGCGCAGTCTCCTGATTCTGGACGAGGTGGGACGCGGCACATCCACTTATGATGGGCTGGCGATTGCCCGCGCTGTCGTCGAGTATATCCACAATAACCCGCGCCTGAACTGCCGCACATTATTCGCGACACATTATCACGAACTGACCGAACTCCCGAATATTTTGCCACGCACGCGCAATTTCAACGTGGCAGTGAGCGAAGAAGGTGAAAATGTGGTCTTTCTGCACAAAGTCATTCCCGGCGGTGCCGATCAAAGTTACGGAGTGCATGTGGCACAGTTAGCCGGAATGCCACGCCCGGTAGTTGACCGCGCCCGTGAACTGCTCCATCATCTTGAGGCACAGGGCAGCGATTTTAAACTCCCGACTGCCGTACCTACCCCAGTTTCCCCAAAACAGAAAGCGCGGGAAGAAGCTGGACAGTTGCGTATGTTTAATGAACCCGCCAACCCTGCTCTGGATGCCCTGCGTAAAATGGAGGTCGATAATCTGAGTCCGCTGGAAGCACTGACCAAGCTCTATGAACTCAAGCGCATGGCGGGAGAGTAATCAAAGCTATAGCATTTCGAGGACAAGAAAAACGAGGCGGATTATGAAACACGAATTTTGAGTGGTATTTGAACGCAGTGATGGTGATTGGTGAATTGCGATAGCCCTCGAAATTCCCGGCGCATTTTCTTAGGGTAGAACGATTGAGGAAGCTCGCGAAATGTTAATGGATGCTATCCGCGAACCCATGTTGACAGAGCATAAATAAGCGGACGATAATTATTAGATGTACCGTCCGCGACATGACAAAATCTTATGCCGTTTCCTTCGCAGCCGCTGCCAACGTCGGTGACACTGCTTCGGGACGCGGTTCCGGGATCGTTGCATCTTCTGCTGCCAGAAGCCCTTCGGAAACCAGTACACGCTTGAAGGACACAATCGCGACTTCAATCATGTGCAGTTCCGGCTGGCGGGTCGTCAGGTGTTGCAGCGCCAGATTCGGCTTGATGATGAGGCGAACAATCGGATTATTGACATTCCTAGCTGTGAAACGCAGAAACTCATAGGCGATACCAGCGATAACAGGAATGAAGATAATGCGCGACAGCACCACCATTAGAAATGGCAGTTGCAGCAAGCGCACCAGCGAAAATACAAACACGCTCACCAACACAACCGTCAACAAAAAGGCCGTACCGCAGCGGGGATGTTCAATAGGGTACTGCGCGACGACTTCAGGAGTCAGTTCGGCGCCAGCTTCATAGGCGTTAATGGTCTTGTGTTCCGCGCCGTGATAACCGAACAACCGCTTCACATCAGGAATGCGACCAATCGCCCAGATGTAAGCCACCAGGATTCCAAGCTGAATCGCGCCTTCAATCAGGGTTACAAGCACTGCGCCCCATCCAGCAGGAGGCGAACCATCCGGCGATAAATTCAGTAAACGCCCGATACCCGTTGCAGCAGTTGTAGGCAGCAGGAAGAACAATCCCAGCCCGATGATGAGTGAAACAGCAATAGTCGCCCAGCCAACCGGGCCATTAAAATTAACCGATTCCTCTTCTTCGCCCAGCGCAACATCCGCCGCCCACATCAAGGCGCGGGTTCCCAGGCCAAGCGCATCCCACAAGCCGATGACACCACGCACAAAGGGTGTCTTGCTGATACGTCCCCGGTAGAGCGTAGCATTCAAAGGCTGCTCATGCACCTGAATCTGCCCTTTGGGGTCACGTACAGCGATGGCTGCTGAATGTGCCCCGCGCATCATGACACCCTCGATGACGGCCTGCCCCCCATAGGAGAACTTGATCTCGCCTTTGGAAACCCCGTTTGTTGAAGCTGCACTTGTTCCGTTTTGTGACATCGCTAATCTATATCCCTTATTGAAACTTCAAATCAACCATACCGGCTGATGTCAATTCCTGTACTGTTATTGTGCCAATTGGCTGCACCAATAAAGTCACGTTCCCGCCAACTGCACATCCATCGGCTTTATCACAACGCGCACCCGCTAACGTGATCGTATAAGTCCCATTTTGCGGCTGTATATCTGTCTCAAGACCATATTGGTCGAGCAAAGCTGCTCCGCTGCTGGTCGCGCTAATTTGCACCTGTGGCGAATCGGCTGTGCGAGACCACAAAGCAATTACATCCTGCCCATCCTGCCGGGTGAGTTTTACCGCCTCAACATGCTCAGTCTGACCAACCGCCACACTGTCAACGTCATTTAGTTGGCGTATAACCATCGCCCAGGTATCAAAGGCCGGACGACGTGATTGATCCGCCCGCAGTAAGCCGAATGTTTCGCCACCCGGCGGCAAATTCCAATCAAAGAATTTGTAAACAGCAATGCGTTCTGCACCGCCTGCCAGTCCCAGTGCCGCCGACTGCACCAGAAAGGCTGACTGCTGTGCCAGATCAATCTGATACTGCGGACGCAGCACAGGCCACAGCGGATCATCGGTTGGGCCTGCATTCGTCTCGTTAATCCAGATGCGCTTGTCTTTCAGACCGTATTTGTCCAGCAGTTCGCGCGTCTGGTGAACAATATCATAGACGGTTTCAGTACGGAAATAAATATGCAGGCTGGCAACATTAAAGTAATAATCATTTGCAGCCGCGTCCGGGTCACTGGTGATGCGTTCCAGCAGGCGATCCAGATACAAGCGCCGCCCTGCATTAATGTCGTGCCAGTAGGTTGTCCCTGCCAGATGAATTTCCGCATCTGGATTGCCCTCTTTAGCTGACAGATAGGCGACCTTGAGCATCTGAAAATAATCGTCCAGACTGCCTTCGAACTCAAAGCCGTAGGTATCGGAAGTAATGTCCGGCTCGTTCCAGATGATAAAACGGCTCACGCCACGTGACTTATAATATTCTGCGCTTTTACGCACAAAGCGTGCCCATAGATTGCCGGGATCATCAACGGGCAAATATAACCCGCGCGGCACACCCGGCCCCGGTGTACCATCCGTCGCCCAGGCTGGCGTGTGCTTGAATATCGCCACCACTTCCCGTCCACAATCCCGTGCAGCTTTCAGCCAGCGATCATCAACATTCAGCGTATTCCAATCGTCCGGGCCATTCGGCTGATGCTGCGCCCAATCAAAAATGATGCGCTCCCAACCAGGGTGCAGTTGGCAAACCACATCCGGCAGCCAGAAGCCTTCTACAACACCGAAGATATTATAATCTGCTGCGCTATCCTGCGCGGTCAATCGAACCGACGGCAGAGACAGCAACAACAGCATAGACGCATAAATTAAACTACGCTGCACAAATGAAATCGGTTTGAAACTCACTCGCAAAATCTGGTTGATGTACATCCTGCTCACTGCTCAACCACCTGTCGAATGTCCTGTAAATTGAGCTGCAAGTTACGGTAGCCATTCCATTCGTTGATTTCCAATTGGTAGGCGACATCAATTCGCTCTGGCATATGATCCAGCCAACTCCCCAGCCCAAACCCGATAGCATCCAACGAAGGTTGGCCTGCCCGCGCTAATTTCAACTTCAAATGCTGACCGTCCCGCCCAACTCCTCGTGCTTCCAGTACACGCAGATTTCTTGACATCAATACAGGCGTAGCATTGATATATCCGGTGGGTTCAAGGCGAGCCAACTCCACCACCAGCTTTTCAGAGAGTTGGTGAATATCGGTCTCGACATCAATTTCGAGAATAGGGCGTAAATCCTGACCGCTGAGTGTTTCACCAGCCAGTTGAGTCAATTTATTTCGCAATGCCGTGATATTGTCATTTATCACAGTAAATCCTGCCGCCTGCGCATGACCACCATGCCGCACCAGCAAATCCGCGCACTGATCGAGCGCGTGGGTAATATCAAACTGCGGGATACTACGACAAGACGCGCGGCTCTCAGTTTCACCGGATTCCATTATCACCGTTGGGCGATAAAATTCCTCTGTCAAACGTCCTGCCACCAGCCCGACAATACCCGCCCTGAAGCTCCCTGAAGCAAAGATCAGAGGCGCTTGCATATTTTCCGCTTCTAAGCTTTGTCGCACCTCATCCTGTGCGGCGCGGGTCAAGTCCTGGCGTTCCGTATTCAGTGATTGAAGCTGATTGGCTAGTTCCAGAGCATGGTTATAATCCTGCGCCATCAGCAGATTGTACGCGATTAGAGCGCTTTCCAGCCTTCCCGCAGCATTAATACGCGGCCCCAATGAAAAGCCGATATTCATCGCAGTGACCGTACCAGGCTTGATACCGGACACTTCCAGTAAGGCACGCACACCGGGACGTTCTGCCCGATTTAGTACCGCCAACCCCTGCCGCACCAACGCACGATTTTCCGTTCGGTTCATCGGTGCGAGATCAGCTACTGTACCAATTGCCACCAGATCAAGAAGTTCTTCAACCTGAAGTGGTGGCTGCTGGCGATCTTGTTTGGCTGCTCGCAGCAGTGCATCGCTCAGCTTATAAGCTACGCCTACCCCTGCCAGCATATCTTCTGGATATTTGCAGTCAACCTGTTTGGGGTTAATGACCGCTAAAGCATTGGGAATTTCCGGGCCAATAGAATGATGGTCGGTGATGATTATGTCAAGTCCTGCTGCTTTGCCATCTTCCACTTCATCTACCGAACGGATACCGCAGTCCACCGTAATCACCAATTTGGCACCGGCCTGCGCCAGCTTTAAAAGCGCCTGACTATTCAGGCCATAGCCCTCGTCAACACGATGGGGTATATAAGGCCGTACCACCGCCTTAAGCGCCGTGAGTGTTTGCACCATGAGCGCAGTCGATGTTACGCCGTCGGCATCGAAATCGCCGTAGACGATTATCAACTCATTATTTTTGATCGCGCGACGAATACGGGCAACAGCCTGATTCACCCCTTTCAGCAAGAAGGGGTTCGTATCTACTCCATCAGCTAATAGAAACTGATTGGCTTCGTCCGGATTGGTAAAGCCCCGGTTATACAGGGTTTGTGCCACGACAGGAGGGAAACCATAACGGCGATCACACAGTTCTAAATAATCAGGGGGAGCCGGTGTGGCGACCACCCAGCGTTTTGGCAATGTAGACAATGTGCATACTCGTAATTTACAATAACTTGGTTATTTGTTGATTAATCACTATCTGAAGTTGTATCGCGCTAATACTAACATTTCGTCTCTTGCTTCACAAACCGTCAACAAGGAATCCGATAGATGGCTAAGATTGTGTTCATGGGTACCCCAGATTTCTCCGTCTCTGTTCTTAAACAGCTTATTCAGCATCACACCGTAATCGGTGTTGTTACCCAACCGGATCGTCCCGCCGGACGCAATCGCCAGATTCAAGCTTCACCCATAAAACAGGTCGCTGTAGAAGCGGGGATTCCTGTATTCCAGCCGGAGAAACTCCGCCGCGCAGAAGCGATTGAAGAACTCAAGAAATGGTCGCCGGATGTTTATATCGTCGCGGCCTTCGGGCAAATATTGCCACAAACGGTACTCGACATTCCGCCACATGGTTCAGTTAACGTTCATGCTTCGCTCCTGCCGCGCTGGCGGGGTGCTGCGCCCATTCAGGCTGTCATTCGCGCCGGGGACAGTGAAAGTGGTGTCACAATCATGAAAATGGATGCAGGGCTGGATACCGGGCCAATGCTCTCCAAACGGGCTATTCCCCTCGCGCCTGATGAAACCGGAGAATCGCTGCATGACAAACTGGCGATAATCGGAGCGGAGCTGCTCATTGAAACCCTCCCCGGTTATCTGAGTGGCGCGATTCAACCACAGCCGCAAGATGAAGCGCTCACGACCTATGCGCCAATGATCAAAAAAGAAGAAGGGCAAATAGACTGGACGCAGGAAGCCGCAGCCATTGAACGCCTTATTCGGGCATTCACCCCCTGGCCGGGAACTTACAGCATTTGGAATGGGGAACCGATCAAAATCCTGAGCGGGACGATCATACCCGGGTCTGCCGAACCTGGTCATGTTGTTGAGACACGGGATGGTATCGCCGTCGGAACCGGAAAAGACTTATTGCTGCTGCGACAGGTTCAACTGTCTGGACGCAAAGCCTTATCCGTTGAAGAGTTTACCAGAGGTAAAAGTGGTTTTGTGGGTGCCAAATTAGGGCTGTGATCTTCTTCGAAAACAAAACGCAGACGCGGCACCAATTCGCTGGATGTCTTTACGGGTGTTTCGCAATCCAGCATCAGATAACGCGCAGCGCGTTTGGGAAATGCATGGGCATAGCTGGCGACACGGAGCTGCTGCTTCCCCACTTCGGCATATCCATCTTTAACACCGATATGCCCTGCCACCAGTACACGCTGCTCATTGGGGCTGTTTTCCGAGAAATATTGAAGGAAGTTCTTGACCGTTTTCAGGTAGGAAGTTTCGCCATCTTCTAATTCATTCTGGGAAAACAGGGTATTCCACATCAGGTCGAAATCGTTGTTTTGTCCACTCAGGAACAAAACCCGCAGCAGTTCATTGTAACGAGGATCATCGGGTCCGCTGACAGCCAGATAGCGCCGCGCCTGCTCCTCATAAGAAATTCCCGTGAAATGTGAATAACCTCGCTGCAAACTGCTGATGTCGAATTTCTTGAGTTCACCATCGGCAATGTCAATCAGATCCTGATGATTTATGCTGCACAGGCGATCAACATGTTGGGCGGAAGTTATGTCAGATGAAGCACCCGCATGTGTAATCAGTACGCCTGCCTTCGTCCGCGCGAAAAATGGCAGTTTTGCCAGAAATTGAGTCACATCACGGCGACGAAAAGGGTTTCTAAAGCGCTGATCCAAACGAGTGAGCGCTGCCTCGAAACGAGGGGTATATTCGATGGCACCTTTTGCCAGCGTCAGGCCATAAATATGGGGAAGTTCATGATTCCCCAACAGCATAATGACCCGATCTGCGCCCAGTTCAGCCTGCAATGTCATGACATCAATCATCATTTCCAGACTGGCATCGAATTCCTCAGTGCTTTCGCTGTGAATGAGATCCCCGCACAAGACGAAATAATCCACTGAGCCTTTCGCTCGCTGGGTTAAAAACAGATCACGCAAACGGCGGTAAACATCCCATGCACCATGGAGGTCGGTCACAACCATTGCAGTACCGGCATTTAAGTCAATGATTCGTCGGGACATAATACCCTCAAGTCAGTCACAGAAATACGAATGGGGCGAATTGATCTAATTCGCCCCTATAAATGGTGGTCGCAAGCACCGTTAAGGATTTAATAGCCTAAAACGGTCACTACGTCCTGAACCGCTTTAGCGCTAATATCAAGCATAGACTTCTCTTCATCGTTCAACTGCATCTCAATCACGCGCTCTACGCCTTTTGCGCCAAGCAGTGCCGGAACGCCGATAAAAAGATCTTTGTATCCATATTCGCCATGCAGCAGAACGGCTGAAGGAATGATGCGTTTTTGATCCTTCAGAACCGCCTCAACCATTTCAACAGTGCCGGCAGCTGGTGCATACCACGCGCTCACACCCAGTAAACCGACAATTTCACCGCCACCGTTACGGGCACGTTGAATAATGGCCTGAAGTTTATCTTCTGCCATCAACTCGCGCACAGGAATGCCGCCCACGGAGGTATGGCGTGGCAGCGGAACCATCGTATCACCATGTCCACCGAGCACCATGCCATGAACGTCGCGGACACTCACACCCAATTCCTGGGCGATAAAGGTCTTGTAACGAGCGGTATCAAGAGCACCAGCCTGTCCAATAACTCGTTCCGCCGGGAATCCGCTTTCATTCAACACAACATGGCACATAGCATCCAGCGGGTTGGAAACAACAATAATGACCGCATTAGGCGCATATTTTGCGACCTGACGAGTCACTTCGCCAACAATCTTCTGGTTAGTTTTCACCAATTCGTCGCGGCTGGGGTACTTACCAGTAACGGGGTCTTTACGACGCGGAACTCCTGCGGTAATAACCACAACATCCGAATCAGCAATCGCGTCATAGGTGGTCGAACCTGTGATGTTTAAGTCAAAATTCATTACAGGAGAAGATTCCAGCAAATCAAGGGCTTTGCCCTGTGGCAAACCCTCGACAACATCAACCAAAACAACGTCAGCCAATTCACGGCTGGCAATCCAATGTGCGCACGTCGCGCCGACGTTACCCGCACCAATAATCGAGACCTTTTTCCGACCCATGATCTATTTTCTCCATTATGAGGTCTATAAACTCTGCGATTATAACAGAAAGCAGGAATAGTGGGACAGACCATTCCTGCTTCCCGGCTAATTTTTCACAATTACTAAGCTTTGGGGCCAGCCGCCAACACTTCCGGCCCAGCCTGATCGGAGAACTGCTTGAAATTCTCCTTGAACAGATGTGCCAATGCAGTGGCCCTGGTGTCATAGGCGGCTTTATCTGCCCACGTATTGCGTGGATTCAGGATGTCCGTTGGTACATCCGGGACATAAGCGGGTATGTGCAGACCGAAAATCGGGTCTTCCGAGGTTTCAACCTTCGTTAATACACCGTTTAGGATCGCAGTGATAATCGAACGTGTGTGTTTCAGGCTCATCCGGCTGCCGATACCGTGTGGCCCACCCGTCCAGCCTGTATTCACTAACCAGACCTGTGCGCCATAGCGCTGAAGCTTTTCCCGCAGCAGCGTAGCGTACTCCATCGGATGCAGCGGCAGGAAGGGCGCACCGAAGCACGCACTAAAGGTCGCTGAGGGTTCAGTCACACCCCGCTCGGTACCCGCAACTTTAGCAGTGTAGCCACTGATAAAGTGGTACATCGCCTGTTCCGGGGTGAGCTTAGCAATGGGAGGCAGCACCCCAAAGGCATCCGCAGTCAGGAAAATAACATTCTTCGGATGACCACAGATGCCTGTTACATCCGCGTTGGATATGGTTTGAATGGAATAGGCGGCCCGTGTATTTTCGGTGAAGCGTTCATCATCCAGATCAAGTCGTCTACTTTGAACATTCATGACGACATTCTCCAGAACGGTACCGAATTCACGGGTTTTCTCGTAAATTTCCGGCTCGCCTTGCTTACTCAGTCGGATCACTTTGGCATAGCAACCGCCCTCGATGTTGAAGATGCCGTTGTCATTCCAGCCATGCTCGTCGTCACCAATAAGCGTACGATAGGGGTCAGAACTCAGAGTTGTCTTACCTGTACCCGATAAGCCAAAGAATATGGAGGCATCCTCTTTCTCGCGCCCATAGTTGGCGGAGCAGTGCATCGACAGAATACCGCGCTTCGGCAGCAGATAATTCATCACGCTGAAAATGGCCTTCTTAATCTCACCTGCATACTCGGTTCCACCAATCAGAATCAATCGTTTGGTGAAGTTTAGCAGGATGAAAGTGGGTGAAAGCGTATTATCGACTTCTGGTGTCGCGTGGAAACCCGGAGCCTGAATGACCGTGAATTCTGGCACGTGTTTGGCCTGTTCTTCCGGTGTCGCCCGGATAAACATGGTATGCGCGAACAAACTGTGCCACGCCCGTTCCGTCACCACACGGATAGGCAGACGATTAAGCGGGTCTGCTCCGGCAAAGCAGTCCTGCACATAGAGATCACGGTGCTGAAAATAAGCCTGTAGACGCAGCAGGAGACGGTCAAAGTCTTCCGGTTCAAAGGGGCGATTGACCTTGCCCCACCACACCATATTTTCAGTTTCGCTGTCCTTGACAACAAATTTGTCGTTAGGTGAGCGCCCGGTGTGCGAGCCTGTGCGTACGACCAATGGCCCCAGGTGTGAAAGCATTCCTTCGCGGTTGCGAATAGTGTGTTCGTACAGGGCGGCGGTTGTCAGATTCCAATACACATTTCCAAGATCGACCAGGCCGTGATGCTCTAGTCCGTAGCTGCTTTGGATGGTTTGTTCGGGGGATTGCTGAACCATTCTAGTGGTACTCCTTGTTAATTTTTTCACAAGCTCATTGTAGGAAATCAGACTGGTAAACAAAACGATAAACAGCCTGAAAAGATTGTGATTTTTGTCACAATCAAAGCCAAAATTAGAGATGAGGGACAGCCCCCGCCTCCGTCAACTTCCAGCCGTTGCCATTTGGTTCCAGAGTCGTCACCGATGTATTCTCAATATGGAGTTCATGAATTGATGGATCATCGTCGAATAATTTGAACAGCAGATGTTTGATCGTGCCGCCATGCGAAACGACGACGACTTCCGGGCCGGGTGACCGCCTAATGACATCCTGCCATGCATCGTAAACACGGTCTTGAAATGCGCGGCGTGACTCACCACCTGGAACTGCATAATCCCAGTAATTCGTCTGGAAGGCTTTCCACTCGTCCTTGAAGCGCGTTTTAATCATTTCACGAGTATGCCCCTGGAAAATACCCAGGTTAAATTCCCGCCAGCGTATATCGACATGGGGCGTAATAGCCACTGCCTGACCAATTGTGGTTGCCGTTTCTAAGGCACGCGGGAGATCACTGCTGTAGATACGGCTGATAGGCCGGTCACGCAGATAATCCGCCAGCAGCCGAGCCTGTGCCCACCCCTCGTCATTCAAGGCCACTGGCTCAATTCCCTGCCAGCGCCCGCTCACATTCCAATCTGTTTGTCCATGCCGGACGAGTAAGACACGTTCGATTATTTGCATCCCTCCAGACTTTTTTAACAGGGTTGACGTGACCGTATTCTAGCGGCAAAATTAAGTGAATAACGATGAACTATCGGGAAATAATCCCTTTTGTTCATTTTGTACGGCGCAGCGTCGTTTTCATTGTACCATTTGGTACAATTGCAAGGAGCTAAAATTTGTTAAAAGTAACTGAAAACTCTTCTCGTCCAAACCCTCTGCTGGTACTTGGATTGGCGATGGTGGCTGGTTTGGGTCTGGTCTTAATGATGATCGCGTTGGGAATCGGCGTGATACAAGGCACTGCCGCAGATGGCAATGCGATTGGACTGTTCTTCGCGGGGGGGCTGGTGTTATTCATTCTGGGTGCAGGCGGTTGGTTCGCCGTCGTACAGCCTCAAAAACATTTCGATGACATCAGTCAGCCGATGGATACTGGACACCACGCCGAAGCGCATCATGATGAACCAATGGCACTGCCAGAAGGCAGTCACGAGGAGCATCACTAAATCCAGTGCCGCAGCAATCAATCCCTGAACGAGTCCCTGTGAGCGATGCATGGAATGGTCTGGTTTTGCAGATCGGTGCAGCACAGGTGCTTTCGCTTGTCCCGCAGCCAGAAGCTACCGTTATCGCCAGTGGAAACTGTATCGTTCGCTACGGTTTGCGTTTTCTCGGCAAACTGCATCAATCCATCGTGCCGGGTCTGGTCGTTATGGATTATGGCGATTTCCTAACAGGTGAAGAAGCCTGGGAATTTCTCCTTAAGCACAGCAATTTACATCCCCGCGCGGAAGTTGTCGGCTACCGTAATGACGGCAGCGACGATATGGTAACCATCAAAACGCTGGATATGGCCGTAGACCCTGAAGTATTGGTGTATACCAATCCGTCCGATACGGTGCCCATCGCGCGACCAACAGCCTTGATTGCATCCGAAAGTACATCCCTTCCCCAACGTCTAATCCAATATTTACCCCATTATCCATCCCTCGCGGATTGGCAGGCAAAAACCCATCATGAGTGACGATCTGAACACCGTATTCCCCGAAGAACTTCCCCCGGATCATCGCTCCGGCGTGGTAGCAGTAGTTGGACGACCCAATGTCGGAAAATCGACCCTGATTAACCGCATTCTGGGACAAAAAATAGCCATTGTCAGCCCCAAGCCACAGACCACACGCCGCCAGCAGCTCGGCATTTATACCTCCATGCAGGGACAAATCCTGTTTGTGGATACCCCCGGTCTGCATAAACCGCAGCATAAGTTGGGCGAGTTCATGGTTAAAGTGGCGGAAGATGCGCTGAAAGACGCAGATCTGATTTTGTGGGTCGTAGATGTCTCCGAAGAACCGCAGGACAGCGAAAAACACATCGCCGAAACCGTTAATCGCCTGCGCGGATCAACGCCCGTGATACTGGCACTCAACAAACTCGACCTGACCAGTGAATCTATACGCACCACTCACCGCGATTCCTATGCCAGATTAGTCGAACAATCCGATACCGCACTCATAAGTGCGACAGATGGAACTGGCGTACAGGAATTGGTCGATGACCTGATGAAACGGCTGCCCAATGGGCCACGCTACTATCCCGCCGATCAGGTGAGTGAAGTCAATATGCGCTTCATCGCCGCCGAAGTTGTCCGCGAAAAGATCATCCTGAATACCGAGCAGGAAATCCCCTACTCCGTCGCCGTAGAAGTGAACGAATACAAAGAGCGCTCGGAATCCATGACCTATATCGACGCACTGATTTATGTCGAGCGTGATTCGCAAAAAGGCATCATCATCGGCAAAGGCGGCGAGATGATTAAACGCATCGGTTATGTCGAGCGTGATTCGCAAAAAGGCATCATCATCGGCAAAGGCGGCGAGATGATTAAACGCATCGGGGCACAAGCCCGCGCCGAACTGGTCGACATCGTGGGCACACAGGTCTATCTGGAACTCCATGTCAAAGTGCTGAAGAATTGGCGCAGTGACGAGGATTTAATGCGCCGTTTGGGGTACAAACTGCCGAAAGATAATTAAGATCAGGCAGGGCATGAATTGATTTCAGGTTAGAAATACCAAACGATTCCCAACCGCATATATACAAAACACCTGTTATTTCCTGATTATCAGGTGCTCAAGCATTGATTTTCGACAAATAAGCTCGTGTTTCGTCCACGTCCCGCCCGATTTGAGCAATCAATTCTTCGAGGCTGTTAAACTTGGCTTCAGAACGCAGCCGCTTCTCAAAAGACAGTTCTAACTGCTGTCCGTAAATATCCCGGTCAAAGTCCAGCAGATAAGGCTCAACAGTAATAATATCGCCACCAAACTGTGGACTCACCCCTACATTGGTCGCTGCCATAAAGACCTCATCGTCCAGCCGTACCCAACTGGCGTAAATCCCATTTGCCGGAAGCACCTGTTCCTTCCACACATCCATGTTGGCGGTTGGAAAACCAATTTGCCGTCCACG
>JBGAGR010000206.1:0-14269 GCA_044226645.1 Aggregatilineales bacterium | reverse complement strand
CATATCCCCGACCATGCGATTTCCAACGCGCAAGCCATGATTAAGCGGCGGCATCCGCGCACCGGATTGACGGTATTTGTGCGCGTGAACACCTTTTTTACCTCGATGTGGAACATTTTCAGCCGCCTGTATACGGTTATGGCAAAGAAGCAAAATTCGGTGTTCGCCCGGACGCTGGAGGAAGCGCGGGAAATCCTCGCTAAAAAATATCCTGCCCCGGTGAAAACAGCGCCAGTTGAAGCAGCTCCGGTTGAAAAGACCTGATATTTAATTACCCTCTTGTGACACGTTTCACGATGTTGTGCGTATAGAGAATAGATTCGCAACACATGTGACTCGTTATAGGAGGTTATGTTGAAACACGTTCGATTTTTATCTGTGGCGCTGCTGGTCATGGCAGCCCTTATCGCGGGATGCGGCCAGACCTTCAACGTCGGGAATACGGTGACGGGTTCCGGCACGAGCAAGACCGAAACACGCGAGGTCAGCGGCTTTCATTCGGTGCTGATTTCCGGCAGCGGCACTGTCACGATCAGCGTCACGGGGACGGAATCACTGACGATTGAGGCGGATGATAATATCCTGCCGTATCTGACCAGTGATGTCAGCAATGGGCGGCTGGAACTGGGCACGAAACCGAACAGCAGCATCAGCCCCAAAGTTGGCCCTCTGTATACGCTGACCGTGAAAAGTCTGGACGATATTGATCTATCCGGTTCAGCGAACGCCACGATTACCGATCTCAATGCCGACACTTTTTCGGCTACGATCAGCGGTTCCGGCACCATCAGGGCGACGGGTCGGGCGGATAATCTGACGGTCAACATCAGCGGTTCCGGCAATTTCACGGGCGATGCGGGACTGACCAGCAAAATCGGATCGGTCACGATCAGCGGCAGTGGGCTGGTCGTCGTGAATGCCAGCGATACGCTGAAAGTCAATCTGACGGGCAGCGGGAATGTCGAATATATCGGCAGTCCGGTGGTGGATGTCCAGAGCAGCGGTTCGGGGAAAGTCAGCAAGCATTAAAAACCCAGCCGTAAATTAACTCGCTGGGTTGACCCCTATCCCCAGCCCTTCCCCCGCACGCGAGGGAAGGGAGCAGTAAATCATCGTATGAAAGTCCCTCCTTGCTTGCGGGGAGGGATTTAGGGAGGGGTAATTTGCGGTTGGCGAATCGACCTCGATATTTTCAACGAACAACCAACAAAAAGTGGGTGATCCGAAAGGGGCGGTAGAACTACATTAAGTGGTGGATTCTGATTTTAAGGCGACCCCACCCCCAGCCCCTCCCCACTCGCAAGCTCCTGGAGAGGGGAGAAAAGGCTCTGTTTTTGGAAAATCCCGCCTCATGGGTAAGCATCCACCGTTTAGTGCAGTGCTACCCAAGGGGTCGCCCACTTCTAGTTATTGACCTGATTACAAGCGCCGTTCGGGTTTGGGCGGTTTCAATTTCCCGGTTTTGGGACGGTGTTCGCGCTTGTAGGTTTCGGCCTCCATCAGAATGGCGTGAGCGCTCATCTTGCCACTTTCGCCCTGTGCGCCCAGCATTTCCGCCAGTTCAGCGACCCGCTGATCTTCTTTATCCAGTGAAGTGATGATGGTCGCGGTGCGGTTGCCCTTGACCTGCTTGCTGACCTGATAATGCTTATCGCCATATCCGGCTAACTGCGCCAGATGCGTCACGACCATGACCTGATGATTAGCCGAGAGCGCCCAGAGTTTTTCGCCGACTACGTTGCCAACGCGCCCACCGATACCGGTGTCGATTTCGTCAAAAATCAGCGTGGGAGTCTGGTCGGCCTGCGCCAGCACGCGCTTGAGCGCCAGCATGATACGCGCCATTTCGCCGCCGGAGGCCACTTTCACCAACGGGCGTACTGGTTCGCCGGGGTTGGCACTCATCAGAAATTCGACCTTATCAATGCCTGTTCCCGTGAAGGCATAGCGTTTATCGCCGACATAGCAGCCTTCCGGGTCTTCCTCGCGGGTGATCGAGACTTCGAACTGGGCTTTTTCCATATGTAAATCTGCCAGTTCAGCGACGATTTTTTCGCCCATCTTCTGCCCGATCATCTGGCGCACCTTGCTGACGCGCTCGGAGACTTCGCCCACATGACGCAGGAGCTTTTCTTCCTCGGCACGCAGTTCCTTCAGGCGGTCTTCGCTGTGTTCGATGCCGTCCAATTCCTTATGGGCATTGACGGCATACTCCAGCACAGCAGCAATTGAGGCTCCGTAGCGGCGCTTGAGTTTGCCGATCAATTCCAGCCGTTCTTCAAGCTCGTCCATACGCTCCGGGTTGAATTCAACCTCATCGGCATAACGGCGCAGATTGAGGGCTAATTCTTCGGCCTGCACGCTGATGCTGTCGGCTAACTCAGCATCGTCCTTCATATCTTTATCAATGGTCGCCAGCTTGCTCACCAGCACCGACACCTGCATCAACTGGTCAACCGCCGAAAGCTGGTCGATGGTGTTTTCGTCGCCATGCAGCAGGGCGTAGGCTTCTGCCGTGAGCTTGGCAAGCTGCTCAAAATTGCTCATGCGATCCCGTTCGGTTTTGAGTAATTCTTCCTCTTCGGGATGCAGTTCCGCCGCGTCGATTTCCTCGACTTCGTGGCGAAGCTGTTCAGCGCGACGTTTCAGGGCGATTTCGTTATCAATCAGGTGTTTGAGTTCGGCGCGGGAACGGTTGACCCGCTCGACCAGCGAACCGAGCGCCAGCCGCATCTCGGTCAGCTCGGAATAACGATCCAGCAGATCGAGGTGCGAACGCGGATTCAGCAGGGAAAGATGTTCGCTCTGCCCGTGTACATCGACCAGCAGCAGACCGATTTCCTTCATGGTTTCCTGCGTGGCAGCGACCCCATTGATGCGGGTGGTGGAACGTCCGTTGGTGCGAATTTCACGCGAAAGGGTGACATAATTCGCTGTGTCGCCTTCCAGCATTTCTTCGCGTTCGAGGATGGGTTTCACGAGGGCTTCGACTGCTTTGGGCAGCGCGAAAACACCCTCGACCAAAGCCCTCTCCGCGCCGGAGCGAACAAAGCCAGCATCGGCCTTGCCACCCATGAGGAGTTCCACCGCGTCGATGATGATGGACTTACCCGCGCCGGTCTCGCCCGTGATGACGTTAAATCCCGGCGCGAAGGTCAGTTCCAGTTGATCAATAATCGCGAAATTTTGTATTCGTAGCTCTTCCAGCATCCTGAAAATGTCCCTCTTGTAGAAGAAAATCTGATATTTTCCCTACACCATAATCCTGAACGACCCATTATGACCGCATTTTGAAGCGGCTGTAAACGAAAAATGCGACCACACCGATAAACACCAGCAGGCCAATATCCTGTACCGTGATGCGGAACAGGAATTCCAGCGTAACCCCGGAACCTGCCGCACCCATCGCTGAGGCTACCGGGGAAATCAGACTGTAGGTATGAGCCAAGCCACCTGCGAAGCCGCCAATGACTGCCGCAGCCGCGCCGACTTCGCCGGAATAGCGCCCGCGCCGCCGCTGGGTCGCCCGGAGCGCCAGTTCGGCAATGAAGCCGCCTACCGGAATGCCAACGATCAGCAAAATGAGCAGGATGCCGATGGCGCTGGCGATGAAGCCGCCCACCGCGCTCAATCCGGCGCAGATGGCTGCGATGATAACATAATCATTCTGGCTAGCGGTAAAAAATTTGTCTTCGTGCTGGCGGACACACTGCTTACAGCGGTAGCCTACGGGAGTCGGTACGGCGCAGTCCGCGCACATGTAGCGCCCACATTTGTTACAGCGCAGGCTGGTTTCCTTATCAGGGTGTACCTCGCAGTAGGTGAGTTCTTCGGTGGGGGATGGTTGACTGATGGTCATGGCTGTTAGTTCCTGGTTTTTAGTTCTCAAGACTACATCATTTCAGTTCGCACATTGACGAGTAGTTTAAAGATGCTTTTTCATTATGTGTGGAAAATCGCTAAAAATCACCTACCATGAACCAATAACTAACCACTACTAACCAACAACTCATCCCTAAATCTGTCGTTTGGTCGGCATGGGGCGCACCGGAATGCGTGGTTCCAGACGATCCAGCAGCGAGCGATAAAAATAATTGCGTTCGCGCAGGCGGACAAAACGGCTGATATGCTGGCTGGCCTGCACCCGCACGCGATCACCAGGGAGCATATTGCCCATCGAAATGCCGTCTACGGTGAGCACGATTTCGGTGATATTGTCTTTGGGCGCGATGACCTCCACCGTTGATCCTTCGGAGAGGACTATCGGACGATCCATGCTGAGATGGGGCGCAACCGGAACGATCAGAATATTCCGCAGTTCCGGCGGCAAAATCGGCCCGCCGCAGGCCAACGCATAAGCGGTTGAGCCTGTGGCCGTCGCAATGACCAGCGCATCGGCGTTGTAAGTCGTCGTCCAATCCTTGTCGATATAGGTTTCCAGCCAGATCATGCGGGTGGCCTGACCACGCCCGATCACGATGTCGTTGAGCGCGTCGCCGGACGTGATGACTTTTTCATCCCGGATGAGCGAGGCCTGAATCATCATGCGTTCTTCGACCCAACAGCCTGTCTCGTGCAGCACTTTTTCCAAAGGTGCTTCCCAGGCATCCGGGCCGCTGATTTCGGTCAGGAAGCCCAACTGCCCCATATTGACACCCAGCACGGGTACTTTGAGCGGGGCACAAACCCGCGCGGCACGCAGCATGGCTCCATCGCCGCCAATGGCGATGACCAGATCACTTGATTCCACTGCTCCCACAACTGTTTTATCATCCCAATAGGTATAAACCCAGTTATCAATCCCTTTCGCCTTCAAATAGTCGGCAATGCGTTGTGCGACGGGGGCTGATTGAGGGCGCAAGGGATGCGCCAATACACCGATGCGTTTATAAGTTGATGCCAATCATGCGCTCCTGAACGTCACACATTATAGTGCAAGGCAGGATAGGCGGCTATAGCATCGACAGAACCGCAATAAATAGTGGATGTCGTAAAACCCAAAAAACAAACCGCTAAGGCGCAAAGTTCACGCAATCCCACAGGGAGGCTTCGCACAGACGCAAAGTGTTTAATGGTAAAAATCGCGCTCAATTGATTCTCCACCGTTTAGCGCAGTGCTGCCACAGCATCGGTAGGACTACATTAAGTGGTGGATTCTGATTTTAAGCGACCCCACCCCCAGCCCCTCCCCACTCGCAAGCTCCTGGAGAGGGGAGAAAAGGCACTGTTTTGGAAAATCCTGCCTCATGGGTAAGCGTCCACCGTTTAATGCAGTGCTGCTACAGCATCAACTGGATTTCATGGTGATGGTCATATGGTACATGATGAAATTATTGATCCATAAGAGGGCGGTTCGCGAACCGCCCCTACAAAACCCAATTTGTGTGTTTCATTGGTGCTCGTATCACGTACTTTGCAACCACTACCGATTTCATTATAGCACGAATGTTCGCTGAGTAATATAGTGATGCTATAACTTACTGAATCTACAACGGAAAAGTAGGGGGAACACTCCAACATCCCCCAAACGGGGGATATGATTTCATCAGGACAGGTCGTGAGGTTCAGTGTCGTTTCGGATAGCCTGAAGTCAGAGAGGTTAAGTCCATGAATGCATCTGATAGACATGCTTCTATTCTCCCTTTGCCTATCGGCGTGGGCGCGCAATTGGTCGTCAGTTTTGCGGCGGCGGGTTTTGTGGCGCTGACCCTGGCGGATGGAAATGGAGCAGCACTGGCGATTACGGCGGCGGTGATAACCGGCATGGTGCTGACATTCAGCCTGCAACGTTCACTGTGGCTGCTGGACGCGGCACTGCGCGGGGCGGCACTGCCGATGCGCGGACACGGCGTGCTGAGTCCACTGGTGGAGCGGGTGCGGCTGATGCTGGCACAGGAAGCGGATGTTTCCAGCTTGCAGAAAAATCTGGTGCGCGGGGTTCAGGACACCGCCGCACAGCAGGAGCGCAACCGTCTGGCGCGGGATTTGCATGACTCGATCAAGCAGCAAATCTTTAGCATCCAGATGAGTACCGCCGCCGCCCAAGCACGTTGGAAAAACGACCCGGACAGCGCCATGAATGCATTGGATGATGTCCGGCGCAGTGCGCATGAGGCAATGGTCGAAATGAATGCCCTGCTGCAACAACTTGCCCCGGCTCCGCTGGAAAAAGTGGGTCTGGTGCAGGCGCTGCGTGACCAGTGCGAGGCGTTGGGTTATCGCGCCGGGGTGGAAGTCGTCGTTGACATCGGCGAACTGCCGGATGATGGTCTGCTGCCACAAGGCACACAGGAAAGTGTGTTCCGCATGGCGCAGGAAGCCCTGAGCAATATCGCCCGTCATGCCCGCGCCCGGAATGTCCGGGTACATCTGGGGCAGGATGGGGCGGCGCTGGTGCTGGACATCAGCGACGATGGGCAGGGTTTCGATGTCAACCAGGCCGATAAGGGCATGGGCTTAACCAATCTACGACAGCGCGTCAGCGAGTTAGGCGGAAAGCTGTATTTAACCAGCGAGCCGGGAAACGGTACTCGCCTGCACGCTGCGATCCCATTCGTAGAAATTGCTGAAGCTCAGGAGGACATTGTGACTATCTCGAATCCAACCCTTAATCGGGTTTGCCTGGCGGGTATGGGCGGCGGACTGCTGCTGATGGCCGCGTTGTATTATCCACTGTATGTGCTGCTGCCGGGAAATTATCTGGCAGACTGGCAGCAGGGGTCAGCCCTGCTCGGCATTATCCTGCAAGCGGCGGCGGCATTGGTGGCTGTCGGAATTGGCTATACGGCGGCGCGTTGGATTAAGACCAGTACGCGGCGCGATGCGATGATTTTTGGGGCACTGGCAGGTGCTATTGCCAGTGTCATCGCTTTTGCCGGATTGGTCGGGGCGGCGGCGGGTGTGGTCGGGAGCGCGGCGCTGGTGCAGCATGGTGTCACGCCAGCCCTGAACGAAAATGACATGCTGCAAATTCTCGATCAGGTGGTTATCGGCGCTATGTGGTGGACATATGGATCATTCTGGGGACTGCTGCTGGCGGGAATCGGCTTGAGCGCTCTCGGTGGATTACTGGCGGCATCCGGTGATGGTCAGACGGAATGGAAAGCAATACGTTTTCTGGCGGTTGGCCCATTGAAAATCGCGACGATATTTAGCGCACTGACGTTCCTCATCACCTACGCCTTCTACGGTTTACTGGAACCCGCCACCCAGCGCGGCATCGACCAGACCGGACTGGCGATGCCCTGGCAGTATGTGAATGGCATCACGCTGCTGCCCCTCGGCACATCGCTGGCGATTTTTGTCGCCATGCTGGCGGGTTTGTATTACACCATGCGGGGCGAAAGCCGGGGTGAATATGCGCGACGGCTTTTACGCCAACCTATCGGGGTCATTCTGCCTTATGTGCTGCTGACGTGGGTGTTGTTTCTGTTTGCCCTGAACGCACTTTCAGCCGAATTGAACTTCAGCACAAAAGTGGTGCTGGTAGGTGGCACGCTGATGGGACTCATATTGGCGGGCGGCTTCATCAACATGGCGTGGAAAACGCGGCAGGAGATGATAGCGGAAGGGATGCTTCAACCACTCACGCGCTGGCAGCTTGCGGCTTTTGGAGGATATGCGCTGAGTATAGCGATGCTGTTTGCCGGAGAGTTCACCGCGCTGGGGCTGAGTATTCTGGTCGCAGCAGTTATGATCGCTGACCGCGAAGCCCGTAAAGCGCCGCTGGATGTGCGCCAGTTGGTGAATGATATGCGGCAAGCCGTCAAATCCCGGCGGTTTATACCCAACCTGAATACATGGGGCTGGTTTGTTCTGATTATCGGTTTCACGATGACGGTGCTGCTGCTGGTGTCCGGGTGGATTGTCCCCGGTGTGATTCTGGCAATCGCGCTGGTCTTTTATGTGTACGGCGCAGAAAAGGATGTCCCGCGTGTCCGTCCTGTGGTTATGCAATCCCCGATCAACAGTCTGCTGGCGACGATCATGGGTATCAGCCTGCCTGTACTGGTTGAAGTCCCGATGGCGCTGTCACTGACGCTGATTGCTGTTCCGAGCATTGTCACGCTGGCGAGTTACGACCCTTCCAGACCGCTGGAACCCAACCAGCCCACCATGACCGAACTGCTGCAAGCACACTATCCGACTCATCTGCAATACCTGCTGCTGGTGTTCGTGGCTGCAACCGTGCTGGTGGGGCTGGGTATGCTCATTCGTTGGGGCGTGTTAAGATGGTCAGCACGCCGCGCTGTGCAGATTGAGGCGGCAGTTTAGCGTGTTTTGCCCTCACCCCCAACCCCTCTCCCTCAGGGCGAGGGGAGCAAGAGGTACCTGACCGGGTTTTGTACTTACCAAATGGCTTACCAGAAACCCTCTCAGAGCGAGGGACCTTAAAGACAAGTTCTGCCTGTACGCGAGTATGCATAAACAGGACAATGAATAGCGTAGGACACGCTCTAGTGGAAGGGATGCTTGATGACCATCCGAATCGCCCTGATTGACGATCATCATGTGGTGCGGCGCGGGCTGCGCAGCTATCTGGAATCGTTCAGCGAGATCGCCGTGATTGGGGAAGCATCCAGCGGAGAAGAAGCCCTCGCCCAGATGGAAAACTGGCTGCCGGATGTGGCGGTAATTGATTTGCTGATGCCGGGTGGAATCGACGGAATCGAAACCACCCGCCGCATCCGCGAAATGACACCGCATACGCAGGTGGTTGTCCTGACGGCTCAAACCGATGAAGCGCGGGTGGTCGCGGCATTACGCGCCGGAGCGATTGGTTATCTGCGCAAGGATACCCAGCCGGAGCTTTTGTTAAATGCGGTCTACGCGGCTGCCAAAGGACAATCCGTCCTTGACCCGTCGGTAGCCGGAACGGTTTTGCAGGAACTCCGCACAGGCGGGAAAGATGACCTGACCGCGCGTGAAACCGAAGTGCTGCGCCTGCTGGCGAGTGGACGCAGCAACCACGAAATCGCCGACATACTGGTGGTGAGCGACGAAACCATCAAAACGCATGTCGGCAACATCCTCACCAAACTGCATCTGGCACACCGGGCACAGGCCATGATTTATGCGCTCAAACGGGGCGTGATCTCGCTGGATGAAATCGACGAGGATTTCAAGTAGCAGATGACCCTCACCCCCAGCCCCTCTCCCTCATCCCACAGGGACGCTTCGCAGGGGCGAGGGGAGCAAGAGGTAGCTGGCCGGGTTTCTGGCGCTTACCAAATGGCTTACCACAAACCCTCTCAGGGCGAGGGGAGAAAAACCAGCAAAATCAATCTGGTCGTTTAGCAGCGCGGAAAGTAGCGATTTGTTCCTCAAGCTGTTTGAGATAAGCGGCGGCTTCCGGCGAACCTTCTTTGGGTGCCCAGGCGGCGAACTGCTTATGCGTCTCCGCCTGATACGGCCCCTGTATGATTTCCAGCACGACGCAGGGCGTTAAGGCGACAAAATTGTGATAGACGCGCGGGGGAATATCGACACCGCGCACGGGTCCATCGGCTTCGAGGATGAAGATATTATCAATCGCACCCGTTTCGCTGAACTCAAGCAGGGCAGCCGAGCCGACCAGCGGGGCGATCAATTCGACCTTATCGGGATTTTCGTGCTTATGCGGGGTGATGTAACTGCCGGGTGTGATGGCGTTCAACATGCGCTGGACAGGTTCGTGCAGGCCTGCGCCAGAAGATCGTTCAAAAGTTCCTGCGTGATGGTTCGCATGGTTGTGTCCTGCTGTGGTTGCTGATGTAATAGAGAAACGAAAACAAATTCAAATGATTTTCCCGTAGGGACACGATATATCGTGTCCCTACATCGGATGAATTCTATTTCGTTTCCCCATTAATTTGCAACGCATTGTCACCCGGATTGAGCATCTTGCGCAAGGATGCGCTGCAAAAAATACGCCTCACGTGGTTGATTAGTGAGGCGTATTTGAGGATTGAGGATGCGTTTATTCTCTGGCGAGAGCCGGGGATTGTGTGGAAACATCCTGCGAAGCCGTTACAGTACGCCATGTCGCCAACTGATACAGGGAATAGATATGCAGCAAGAAAATGAGCGGCACGCCGTAGGACGGGATAATCAGCACCCAGTTGAGATAGAGCAGATTAGCACCCGTCGCCCCCAATTGAGCAGCAAAGGGAGCGATGTAAATACTTCCAGTAGTCAGCGCCGTAACCAGATCGAGTATGCCGTATATGTTCCAGGCAATCGCGAGGGTACGGGCATAGGGTTTCTTCGTTACAAGGGTGTAAACCACAATCAGGGCAAGCACTGCCGCGATGACATCACCATAGCCTGCCGGGAGAGCAAATTCAGCGGGAAGCAGTTTCATATCCAGCAGAGCAAGGAATAATCCGCCAACAACGCGGGCTGCATGCATCCCTACTATCCATGTCGGCGGAGTTGCACGAATGATTTGACGAAAGGTGGACGAACGTGTCAATGGCAGTGTGCCGATGGTTAGCCCAAATACGACAAATCCGAAAACGAAAGGCGCAGCTAAAACGCCGCCACCGGGAGGATTGATTTGCAGCACGAGGCGTACCAATAACCAGCCTCCCAGCACAAGCGCCACGCCCCAACGCCAGTTGCGTTTCACCTGCGGCGAGAGTGTCATTTTAGCGAGGGTTTGTGAAAGCATGAGCCATACCACAAAGGCTGTCGGGATGATGGCAGCGGTAATTAAGATAATGGTGTTAACGGGAAAATCTGCTGGCATTTTTGCCTCCTGTTTGTTACTGATCGATTGTTAATCAAGAAACGTGTATATACACGCTTTTTAGCAAAACGAAAGCCGGATTATCCGGCAGCGAAACTTATGAATTGCCTTCCAACTCCTTCAGGGTATCGAGCGCATCCATCAGCCCGTTATGGCGCGACCCTAAAAGTTCAACCGTCGCGTTCTGGGCTGCTTCCCACAAGGGTAAAACTTTGAGCAGTGCTTCATGCCCTGCCGGGGTGAGCGTCACCATGCGTGTTCGCAGGTCTTCACCGGGTTTTATGGCGATCAACCCGCGCGCTTCAAGCAGCTTCAAATTACGCACGAGCGTCGTTCGATCCAGACCCACATAACCTGACATCCTGTTGATGCTGATGGAGCCTGCCAGATAGGGAACGACCAGCAGCGAAGCCTGATTGGCATGAAGCCCAGTTGAACTGAGCGTTTCATCGTAAAAGGTACTCAGGATGCGTGATGCCTTGCGTAAATGATTACTCAGGCAGTTCTGAGAGATGGCGGCGATACGTTCGCGTTCGTTGAGAATTTGTTCGTCAGTCATGATTAGGAGTATATACACCTATTTTGAGTTTGTCAAGCATTTTCTAACCTTATCCCTCATTAGCAAGCAGAGTTAGCCTGCATTCACCAGAGCATTTGTCATGCTGCAAAACGTGATATTTATCATGAATAACGGATTAGAATGGTAAAATTTACGACTGTGGAAAGGTCAGTGTAGCAATCGTCAGGCGAACTGTCCAGCAAGCTGCACAAGACCACTGCTGGCAGACCCTTAGCAGACGGCGCAAAAAGTGTCATAATCTAATCATCACGATTTGAAACAAAGTAGAGGCAAATTATGTCAACCGCAAAACTCATTCTGGAAGGCAAAGAATACGAGTTTCCAGTTATTGTGGGTTCTGAACAGGAAGCCGCAATAGACTTTACCACGCTGCGTGCCAAGACTGGCGCAGTCACGTTTGATCCCGGTTACGGAAACACGGGTGCATGTGAGAGCGCGATTACCTTTATTGACGGCGATAAGGGTATTCTGCGTTATCGTGGTTATCCGATTGAGCAGCTTGCTGAGAAAGCCAGCTTTGTCGAGGTCTGCTATCTGTTGATTTATGGCAATCTGCCCAACAAGGAAGAATTAGCGAATTTCCAAAATCAACTGACGCGCCACACACTTATTCACGAAGACATGAAAAAGTTTTTTGACGGTTACACGGCGCAGGCGCATCCAATGGCGGTCATGGCCTCGATGCTGATTTCGCTTGCGACTTATTATCCCCAGGAAGATGGCGACCCGGCGATGACCCAGCTCAACATCATCCGTCTGCTGGCAAAAGCCAAAACCATCGCCGCCTTCTCCTACAAGAAATCGATTGGACAGCCCTACATTTACCCGCGTAATGACCTGGGTTATGTTGGCGATTTCCTGCACATGATGTTCGCGGTTCCCTCGGAACCCTATCAGGTTTCGCCTGTGCTGGAACACGCGCTCAATCTGCTGCTTATCCTCCACGCTGACCATGAACAGAATTGCAGCACCTCAACGGTGCGTATGGTCGGCAGCAGCAAGGCCAGCCTGTTCGCCTCGATGGGTGCGGGTGTATGTGCGCTGTGGGGGCCGCTGCATGGCGGCGCGAATCAGGAAGTGATCAACATGCTGGAAGGCATCCGTGACAGCGGCAGCGATTACCGCAAGGTCATGGATATGGCGAAGGACAAAAATTCCGGCTTCAAGCTGATGGGCTTCGGACATCGCGTCTACAAGAATTTTGATCCCCGCGCCCGGATTCTGAAGAACGCTGCCGATGCAGTGCTGAAAGAACTGGGGGTGAGCGACCCGCTGCTAGAAATCGCGCAGGGTCTGGAAGAAGTCGCGCTTCAGGACAGCTATTTTGTCGAACGCAAGCTGTATCCGAATGTCGATTTCTACAGCGGCATCATCTACCGCGCGATGGGCATCCCCACTGATATGTTCACGGTTCTGTTCGCGCTGGGACGCTTGCCCGGTTGGATCGCGCAGTGGAAGGAAATGACCGACGACAAAGCCACCCGTATCAATCGTCCGCGTCAGATTTATACTGGCGCGACTGCCCGTGACTATGTGGATGTCAAGAAGCGCTAATTCGCCTTTTTACAACTAGACTTTGTGATAGAAGCCTCTCTGCTGCTAAAGTAGAGAGGCTTTTTATTGTGAGGATGAGCGGCGATGATACAGATGAACTGGAATGAGGTATTTTATCGTTCAGTCAAGGTCGTTGATGATAAACTGCAAATTGCCGACACAAGAGTTGCGCGGGATGATAGTGTGGATTTCGGCTCACCGATTGGGACACTGTCAGTCCAATCCATCTGGGATGCCAACCAGACATTTGAGACACTGAAAGCATTAAACGTCCCTCAAGTAGCTTTTCATGCTTTCGTTGCCACCCGGCGACCTCAAACTTTAAACGGCTATTTTCCCTTAACCAGTACATTGAATGAAGTTGAATTGAAAACTTTCTATGCAGTGACACAGGAGATTATGCTGCATAAGGGATTTGATACACAGCTAATTGATCGACATCGCAATAATCTTCTGGCATTCCTGCCGAGAGCAGATCGTTTCTTTAGCCAACGCCTCCTATCCCACACACCAGCCATAGCCTATTTCATCGCTGCGCAGATCGCTGAGATTTTCTTCTATCGGCGCGATATTTTGGAACGGCTGCTGGCTGCAAAATGTGAAATCAGACTGTATACATCTCAACTGGCATTTCAAAAACAGGGCGGTATAGCAGGAGGAAATTTCAGTACAGCAAAAGGCATACAACTTGTCCTCGCACGATTATTCGAAGGCTTCAATACGCCCACGCCGGGTGTCGCGCCATTTCTCCATGAATTCGGACATCTGCTGGATTTTCTCGATGCGGGACATGTGGTTATCAGCAAAAGCAGCGGATTTCTGCCGGGGATGCGCGAAAGTGATGGGGATATTTTTTCTGCGGAAGCACGTGCATTATTTTTGAAAGGCAAGCGGCTGGAAATGGAGCGTTACAACCGCCTTATCGATGGTGCATCGCCTACCGACCCGCTCCCGATTGGACATCCCTATGTATTCCAGAACAACACGGAATTTATCGCTGGATATTTCGAGATGTTCTTCCGCAATCCGCATTATTTCGCCGCGCAAAATTTCGATTTGTTTCAATCGTTCGTGCTGACCTTCAGGCAGGACACCCGTAAGGCATGGGCGCAGGATTTTCCGTTTTATATCGAGCAAAATCGGGGGTTTTATCTGAGCGGCAAGCGGCCTGCGAAATCAGGACTCACGCTGCCGGATGCATAATGGGGAGAATCTGGGACTGTCTGCAAAAAGGGGATTAAGGGCTGTAGGGGCGTAGCAATGCTACGCCCATAGGCATTACCTTTGCAAAAGAGAGCAGATTGAGAGAAGGTTATAGAACCAACCGTAACCGGACTCAACTACTCTCTTATGACTACTGTAAATCAACTTCCAGCACTCTTGCAATGGTTATTGACCGAAGAAGC
>JBGAGR010000205.1:0-14286 GCA_044226645.1 Aggregatilineales bacterium | reverse complement strand
CGAGGCCGCGCACATCCATTGTGACGACGCGATAACCTGCTTCGACCAGCTTCGGCGCGAGGAAACGATACTCGCCGCGTACATCACCCATTGATGGTACACAGATGACTAATTGACCGCTGCCTGTATCATCGTAAGCAATGGTTCCGTTCTGCTGCTGTAGAAATTGGGTTTTCATGTCGACACCTCCTGAATTTGTAACATAATTAGCATTTTAACTAATTATGTTAGTTTTGTCAAGAGGGTAGTTATTTTACCCGAAGCCTCACTCCCCTACGTAATCCCGACGACAGCTTCATGATTTCAAATTTTCCCACTCGAATGTAACGCTTCCTGACCTCTCCCGAAGTATGCGCAGTTTATAATACGCATTTTTTGAGGTCTTAATGACACCATACTTAAATGATCGATCTTGAAATACAGAACTAAAATTTGCAACCAGCATAGTTGATAAAGTAATTGATGGGTCGTAGTCATTTTGGTATGCAATTTGGGCTTTAGACAGAGGATTCAGCAGCAACACAGCATGAGGATTTTGTTCAGAATCATAAGCAAATACAAAATCCCAATCTGGATTGTCGCACCGTTCAAAAAATGATCGACTCTGAAAAATTGACGACGTATCTAAATCGAAGCATTCATCTTCAAATTTAAGTTGTGTAACAGTTCCTGTAGTTAAAGGATAACCTGTAAAATTTGAAGGGTTTCTGTAGATAAGAATTTGAACCAAGATCAAAAATAATACAAAAGAGCCTACAGTGCCGAAAATGAATAAGGCTTTGCGTTTTGTAAACACAGGTCTTCTTTCCAAAATTAAACGCAAACACAGGTCTTCTTTCCAAAATTATTCTGGTCAGTTTGAATTCAGGATACTACCCATTACCTGAATTGAGCAGACGAGATTCGCAGCATAAAAAACGCCTGATGATTTTCAGGCGTAAATGTCCGGTTGAGTTTTCGAAAAGGGTTATTTGCCAGTGACACCGAACACGGTTTCAAGGGTCGCCGTTGCGGTTTTGTCGGTACCGGATTGGCGCGGCAGCGTGAAGATAAAGGTGCTGCCTTTGCCGGGTTCGCTCTCGACAGTCATCCTGCCGCCGTGTGCTTCCACCAGAAAGCGCGAAATCGGCAGTCCGAGGCCAGTGCCTTCAATGCCCATTGATTTGGCGCGTTCTGCGCGTCCGAAGGGCTGGAAGAGCTTGTCCATGTCTTCCTGTGGAATGCCCATGCCGGTATCGCGAACGGTAAATTCAACCACGTCGTCCAGCAGCCGGACGATGAGTGTGACCTTGCCTTCGTCGGTGTATTTGACGGCATTACTGAGGAGATTAGTTAGCACCTGTCGAATGCGGCGCGCATCCATCGGAATAAGCGGGAGATTGTCCTCGATATGCGGATCAAGGAGAACCGTACCCTGTTTTTGTTCGATGAGCATGAGGGCTGAGTCGAGGGCATCTTCCAGGACGGGCTGCAAATCCGCCATCTGAATCGCCAGTTCCATTTCGCCTGCTTCGATTTTGCTCACATCGAGCAAATCATTGATGAGCGAGAGGAGATGTTCGGCACTGCGAACGGTCTGGTCGAGGCGGTTGTGCTGCTCCTCGTTGATTTCTCCGAACATGCCGATACGCATGAAGTCCATATTGTTGATGATAAGGTTGAGCGGTGTGCGAAGTTCATGGGTCACGCTGGCGAGGAAGCGGGTTTTCACGCTGCTGGCGCGTTCGGCCTCGTTTTTGGCGGCTTCACGCTGGATGAATAACTGCGCGTTGCGTACCAGCGGAGAGGCGAGGTTAGCAAACAGGGTCAGCAGGCGTTGATCCGGTTCGCTGAAGGCGCTGGCTGTGCGTGCCCGTCCGACCAGCACCGCGCCGATGGGTCGCTTGAAGTAAATGAGCGGGACGGTCATGGCCTGTTCCAGACCGGGCACAAAGGACTGCTCCAGACGATCCGGCCAATTGGTGTAATCATTGACGATAAACGGCTTGGATTCACGCACCGCTGCGCCAACCAGGCCCTCATCCACGCCGATGAGCATGTTCAGGCGGCTTTTTCCGGCGAAAGTCGTGGCGACCAGTTGCAGATGTTCCTTGTTAGCTGTGACCAACCAGACCGCACAGTAATTGGCACTGAGCAAATTGAGGATGCTTTCGGTCAGTTTTTGCAGCACCAACTCCAATTCGTAGTCACCGACGACGGAGATAGAAGCCTCATAGAGGGCTTCCAGTTCGGAAGCGCGTGCCAGCGCGATTTTACGGGCAGCATCCAATTCTTCGGTGCGCTGCTCGACACGCTTTTCCAGTGTCTGGCTCCACATAGAGAGCTGACGATACGAATAGGCCAGGTTGCGTTTCATATCCTCCAGCGCATTCGCCAGCAAACCAATCTCGTCGTGCTGATCCTGGTGGGCGATCATATAGCGCATTTCGCCGGAGCCGATACCCTGCGCAGCGGCGCTCAAATCCTTGATTGGCGTGGAAACGGTGCGTCCAACATAGCTGTAAACAGACCATGCCAGCACACCCATCCCCAACAGGGCGACGACAGCCATTTGAATGACGCTGCGTTCCAACGGATTTTGCAATACGCTGGCTGGCAGCGCTGTAATCAACTGCCAGTTGGAACCGGGCAGTTGGTTCATCAGGAAGACGGATGATGTATCGGCCTTGAAGGGATCGCTGCCGGTAATGAACGCGCCTTCCTGATTGGTGACGCTCTGGCGCGTTTCGGCAATGGTCGGTTGGTCGAAGAATGCACCGAGGATAATCGGCAGTCTGTCGGGCAGGATGCTGGCTGGCAAATTATATTTGGCGGCGACTGCGCTGCTGCCTGTCGTGAGGATGCTGTAACTGTCGCGCCAATTGGCAGTGTTCATTGCCACTTTGAGAGCCGTATCCAATTCCGCTGCGGTGACATCAACCCATACCACGCCGACATACTGACCGCCGGGGCCTTTGTAGGGTACGGCGTAGGAAATAACCGGTTCTAACGAAAGTGCATCAAAGGCGCGCTGCGGGCCGAACCAGCGAGGCTGTCCGGCAGCCAACGCTTGCAGGAACCAGGTATCAACCGGAACGGCGTTGTTAATGAGCTGTTTGACCGGAGCCACCCGCAGGGGTGCAGCCGCCGCGTTGAAGATGATGGTTTCATGGCCTTCAGACGAATAGGCATAGACACTCACACGCTGAATGATGCGATCATTATCCAGCAGGGTATTGCTTGCCATCTGCCAGATTTGTGTCAGTGGGGAGACGGGTTGGTCAGCCAGGGCGGCGGCGAAACTGTTGGTCAGGCCGACTATCTGCTGCAAACGGCTGTCTACGGCGTTGGCGACAGCCTGATTGCGCCCAATAAAAGCCTGCTGGGTCTGACGCTGCAAAATCATGCTGCTGGTGTTCAAGGCAATCAACGCGACAGCCAGCACCGTTACCACCGCGATGGTCACGATGATATACACCAGCCGCCGCCGGATGCTCCAATTTAAAAACATTCTTCGCATGATTAAGGCTCCAGCAATTCTTTCTTCATTGTAATAATAAAGCCGCGCCCCCGGTGTCCGAATCGCATTTCACTTCGGTTCACATTCAGTTAGAATGTTCAAGCCTTATACGCGGTTAACGTGAGCATTGGATTGTATCCGCCGTGATTTGATGCCGGACGATTGTGGCGAGGCTTGTTTACGACGAGGAGGTGCAAAATGGCTCTTGGGGCAATAAAACGATGGTTATATCGTGGACAGCGGCCTGGCTGGATAGCCCGCATCTGGAATCGACTCGATGCCACGATTGGTTTACTGGGGCTAACGCCTGACTACATGGTGGCTCTGGAAGTGGTTGGGCGGAAGTCCGGGCGAAAATTCTCGCTGCCGGTGGCAATCGCCATTGTCGATGGAGAGCGCTATCTGGTTTCGATGCTCGGAGAAGATGCGCAGTGGGTTCATAATGTCCGGGCGGCAGATGGCAAAGCGGCTCTCCTGAGTGCCGGGCGTGAAGATGTGCTGTTGGAGGATGTCCCTGTTGAGCAGCGTGCCCCAATCATCAAAGCCTATCTGCAACGCGCGGTAGGTGCGCGGCCTCATGTACCCGTGAGCAAGGATGCGCCTGTGGCGGAATTTGAAAAAATCGCAGCATCATTTCCGGTCTTTCATGTTGTTTCTCAACAGCATCCCTAGTCACCGTCACTTCACAGCACGAGCACTCATCCTCTGGTACTCCCAAGCGAGCACTGGCCTTTTGTGATAAGAGTGAGCGTTGTATAATGCCTAAGTGTGATTTTCACTTCGGGAGCCGCGTGTGCCGATCTTAAAAGAGGGGCAACTGGATATCATCAGCCACAGCGTTGAGCAGACTCAGCGCCTGGGTGCGCGTCTGGGGTCACTGCTTGAGGCGGGTGATGTGGTTTGTCTTTCCGGCGATATGGGCGCGGGCAAGACCGTTTTTTCCGCCGGGATTGGCAAAGGCTGGGGCGCAAAACAGCCG
Source organism: Aggregatilineales bacterium (assembly GCA_044226645.1). Lineage (GTDB taxonomy): Bacteria > Chloroflexota > Anaerolineae > Aggregatilineales > Phototrophicaceae > CFX2. The sequence goes on along the minus strand of JBGAGR010000205.1, from coordinate 9,808 downwards.
CTGACCAGTCCGACTTTTAATCTGGTACATGACCACACGCGGGCGATTGATTCGCAGCATCTGTATCATCTGGACTGCTACCGTCTGGGAGGCCCTGCGGATGGCGATGCCATTGGTCTGGACGATATTCTGAGCGGACGCGGCCCGGTGCTGCTGGAGTGGCCTGAACATATCCTGAGTATTTTGCCGCCTGAGCACCTGTGGGTTGAAATCCGGGTACTGGAAACGACGCGGCGCAATTTCATTCTGGAAGCGTCGGGCAAACGCTACGAGGAATTGTTGTCCAAATTTCGCGAATCATCGTTTGGAACGTGAGTGAGGAAAAAGCTGTTAGCCTTTAGCTTTTAGGATTGATCGCATAAGGCTTGTTTTCCGTAGGGACACGATATATCGTGTCCCTACGACTCACCAAAATCTAATGACTGACGACTGTAGACGATTGACTGATTGACGAACTATGCTGCTTGCAATTGATACCGCGACACAAGTAATGAGTCTGGCGCTGCACGACGGACGCAGCCTGCTCGCTGAACAAACCTGGCATACCGCCAATAACCACACGGTTGAACTTGCGCCAACTGTCCACTTACTGCTGGCGCGGGGCGGCGTGACGATGGATGATCTTAAGGTGCTGGCAGTTTCCACCGGGCCGGGATCCTATTCCGGGCTGCGGATTGGTGTGGCGATGGCGAAGGGCATGGCTGCCGCGCGTCATCTCCCATTGGTGGGCGTTTCCACGCTGGATACCATTGCTGCCGGACAATCGCATTTTCAGAGCAGCCTGGTGGTGACGGTACAGGCCGGACGCGGGCGTGTGATCGTCGGGCGCTACCAGTGGCGCAAAGGCCGCTGGGGGCAGCGCGGCGAACCACAGTTGATGGAGTGGGAAGCACTGTTCGCTAACATCGACGGCCCTACCCATCTGACGGGCGAAATCAACGAAAAAGGCTATCAGGCACTTCTGGTGGCGCAGGAACAGGGCATTCCGGTGACGCTGGCTCCGGCAGCCTATCGACTGCGGCGGGCGGGATTTCTGGCGGAAGAAGCCTGGGCACGTTATAACGCGGATCGTTCTGGATTCCCGGCTGCCAAACTCGTGCCTTTTTATATCAAGACCCAGGATGTCCCTGAAACCTGATCTTACACTCCGCTACATGAGAGCGGATGACCTGCCGCAGGTGACCGTCATTGACCACCTGGCTTTTGATATTCCCTGGTCACGCCGTTCATATGAATACGAAATCGAGGAGTCGCAGAACAGCTACATGGTTGTACTCGATTCCAGGCAGGAAAAACAGCTCCCTTTCTGGCGGCGCTGGCTTCCCAGCCTGAATGGTCATAATAAACCGGATCATCGCGTAGTGGGTTATGGCGGGTTGTGGCATATCAGCGGGGAGGCACATATCAGCACGATTGCGGTACATCCCCGTGCGCGCGGGCGGGGGTGGGGTGAGATTTTGCTGGCGGGGATGGTGCAGCGCTCGATTATGCTGGAAGCCGAGGAAGTGGTGCTGGAAGTGCGGGTGAGCAACATCCGTGCGCAGAATTTGTACGTGAAATACGAATTCCGCACGACGTTGATTAAAGAGGGCTACTATCGCAACAACGACGAGGATGCCTACGAGATGCATCTGGATATACGGGACACCGCTATTGTGGCGCGTTTTGAGGATCGTTATGCCGCCCTGCTGGAGCGTTACAGTTTCCACGATCTGTATACGCCCGATGCGCCACCTAAACCATTCCGTAAAATAATTTAGTTTCATGCATATCCTCTATCTGGTTCCTCACGTTCCCAACCCGACTAAAATCCGGTCTCACTTTCATGTTCGTGGATTACTGGATGCTGGACACCGCGTAACTGTGGCAACAGTTGAGCGCGGCGCAGGCGATGATAAGCACATCGCGCATTTACAGGAGTCCGGAGCACAGGTGATTTGGACACGTTTGACGCGGACAAAAACGCTCCTGAACAGTCTGTCCACGCTGCCGACCCGTTTCCCGCTGCAATCGGCTTTCATGTGGTCGGATGACTTGATGCAGAAGATTGATGTCGTACTGCAAAATGACCCACCGGACGTGATTCATGTCGAGCATTTGCGCATGGCGCGTTATGGGCTGAAGCTGGTTAAGGATTGGCCTACCGTCTGGGACGCGGTGGACTTTCTCTCGGTTTTATATCGACAGGCAGGGGATACCAGTACAAGTTTGCCGCTGAGGCTGATTTCGCGGCTGGAAGCACCGCGTCTTGAGGCATACGAGCGCTGGCTGAGTGGTCAATTTCCGCGGACACTGGTGATTTCGGAGCGGGATGCAGATTTATTCCGGCAGGATAATTCCTACGCAGATCGAGTCCGGACAAGTCTGCTCGGCCTGCCGATGACCCCGCTCAAGAATGCGGGGCGGGATGCGGATAGGCTCATCATCACCGGGACGCTCAACTATCACCCGAATGTGGCTTCTGTCCACTATTTCGCGCGTGATATTTTCCCACTGATTCAGCGAAATAACCCTGAAGCGCGTTTGCAACTGGTTGGCGCAAATCCGCTGGCATCGATAACAGCGCTGGCGAGTGACGTAGTGGAAGTGACTGGTTTCGTCCCGTCCATTACGGATTATCTGCAAAAAGCGACTGTTGCGCTTGCGCCTGTGCTGTACGGCTCCGGGATGCAGATCAAAGTGCTGGAAGCGTTTCTGACGGCAACGCCGCTGGTCGCGACATCGGTTGCCCTGCGCGGTCTGGATGTGCGGCATGATGAGCATGTACTGGTGGCGGATACCCCGACGGAATTCGCGGCGTGTGTCCTTCGACTGCTGAATGATGCCGATTTACGGGCGCGTATCGGGCAGGCGGGGCGGCGTTATGTCGAGCAGAATCATGATCTGGTGAAGACGACTGCAAGACTGGTCGCGATTTACGAGGAGGTTATGCATATTGGCAAAGGCTCAGCTTCCTAAGGATCGTAAGCATATCCTGATGTTTGTTGGGACACATGTTTATGATGACGCGCGTGTACTGCCCGAAGCGAAATCGCTGGTTAAGGCCAGCTATACCGTAACAGCCATTGGCATGGCACGTTATGGCGGCTTGAAAGTCCGCGATAGGATTGACGGGGTGGATGTGATTATTGCCCCGATGGTGACGAGTTATCACCCCATCAAGCTGCTGCGGGAAGTCTGGCGCTGGCTGCGAGGCGACCCCGGAAAGATTACCGATACCATCACTAAAACTTATAAAACGAGTAATCTATTGTCACTCATTTTTTTTGCACTCTGGATGCTGCGTTTAGGGATTGGGATACCTGCACAGGTTATTCACTGCCACGATTTTATGCAACTTCCTGCCGGGTGGCTGCTGGCACGCTGGCATCGAGCACGTCTGATTTATGATGCGCGGGAAAGTGCGCCACACACCTATGCAGCTTATTCACCTTCCTTCGGGCGTTTTGTCGAGCGGGTCGAAAGATGGCTTCTTCCGAAGTGTGATGCGGTGATCGCGGTGGGTGAAGTGGTTGGGCATGACCTGGAAAAGCGCGGGGCGAGTCGATTTACAGTGATTGGTAACTGGAAGCCCCTGGACGAATTTGCGCCGGATACAAAACGGATGAAGCAGGAGCATGAGCGATTAGCCCTCGATCAATACCGATTGGTCATCGCCTATCTGGGCAGTCTCAGTTCTGGACGGAATATCGAAGAACTGCTGGAAGCAGTCGCACAATCGCCGGAAGTCGGCTTGCTCGTCAGTGGACAAGGTTTATTGGAGGCGCGTGTCGTGGATGCCGCAAAACGCGCTTCGAATATTCACTGGCTGGGTTGGCTGCCCAAGGCCGATGTCGCCCTTTATACGCAACTGTGCGATGTGGTTTACATTTGCATCCGCCCCGATTACTATCAAGCGGGTTATGTGGTGCCGAACAAATTGTTTGAAGCCTTTGCTGCCGGAAAGCCAGTGATTGCGTATCGCGGTGTGGGTGAAATGAGCCAGATATTGCAGCATTTCCCGGCGGCCTATCTGATGGACGATGTTACATCGGATATGTTGAAAACTGCTTTTGCTGCCCTGCAAGATGCTGAAACGCGGAAACCGATGGAACAGCAGGCGCGAATGGCGAGCCAGGAGTATAACTGGTCTGTCGCGGAAGGGCGTTTGCTAGCACTATATCAAGACCTCATTTCCTGAATTTTCTCACAAAGGCATTCATGAATACTTCTTCCGCAAAGCCATTAATCCTCATGCTTTCATACAGTCATATTTATGACGATCCCCGTGTTGTGCCGATGGGGGCAGCCCTGGTTAATGCTGGCTATCGGGTACAGGTGATTGGTTTGGCCTTACACGATGGATTTCCCATACAAGGGATGGCACAAGGGATGGACATAATTCTGACTCCGCTACCTTATGGGAGATTAGTTGATTTATTAAGGGCATGTGGACGCTTGCTTCGAGGAGATTTGCGCGAAGTAGCATCACCACCTGTTCGACGGGCGAATAAATTTAGCGCATTGCTGTTCAATTTGTGGGCGCTCCGGTTAGGGCTATCGCTCAAACCTGCTGCCATTCATTGCCATACCCATGCACCGCTGCCGGGAGCATGGCTGCTAGCGCGGTGGCATCGTGTCCCATTGGTCTACGATTCGACAGAAAGTGTTCCAGACTATCTCGATGAATTTCCCAATACTCTCATGAACCGATTGGTGCGGCAGATAGAAGCGGCAGTGGTTCGGAGAGCAGAGGTTATCATTACGGTTGGCGAGCGGTTGGCGGCTTCGCTACGGGAACGCGGTGCACGAGATGTTGAAATCATTGGGAGTTGGAAGCGGCTGGAGGAATATCAAATCGCGCCGGATATTTTGCAGGCCGAGCGTGACAAATTGGGTTTAGCTCACAATAAGCTGATTATCGCCTACTTTGGAAATTTGCATCCCGAACGTAGTCTTCAACCGCTTTTGGAAGCGGTGGCGGATATGCCCGATGTGGAACTACTCATCAGCGGAAAAGGTTTATTGGAAAACCAGGTCATTAAAGCATCCGAGAACAATCTGAATATTCATTGGTTGGGCTGGATTCCGTTAAATCGCCTGCCACTGTATACCCGCCTGGCTGACGCGGTGTATTACTGTCTCGATCCTCAAGTTACCCACCAAGCTTATTATTCAACACCCAATAAGCTGTTTGAGGGGTTCGCGGCAGGCTGTGCGATTATCGCTCGTCGCGATGTTGGTGAAATTGGGGAGATTGTGGCGGATACAGGTTCAGGTGTTTTGTTAGATGAAGTTACGTCGGCAACTCTTAAAGCGGCCTTTAAACAACTTCAATCTGTCGAGTGGCTTCAGGCATTACAGCAGGCAGCACAGGCGGCAGGTGAACGTTACAACTGGAAGATTGCGGAACAAAAATTGCAAACGTTGTATCAAAGACTAACTTCAGCCAGACGTGATGAGGGGCTGAAGTCTTCATGAATCCCAATGCAGGGCTGCGACGTTTTGCTAAAGACAGTGGGCTGAATCTGTTTCAGCAGTTTTTCGGTACCGTAGTAGGGCTGATCACCTCGGTTCTGGTCGCCAGAGGGCTTGGGGTCGATAACCGAGGTACCTATGCACTGGTCATTCTGCTATCGAATCTGGTTATCGTCTTTCTGAATTCGGGCATCGAACCCGCTATCACCTATCAAACAGCGCGTGGGGTTTACAATCTGCGGGAGGTCATTCGCGGTACATTTGCGCTCACCCTATGGGTCAGTTTGATTGCTATCGCCATTACATTCGCGCTGATCACCTTTGGACACCGCCTCCTTTTCCCGAATATTGACCCGCAGTATTTGTATTTAAGTCTGGCGGTTATTCCCGTAACACTTTTTGATTTGAATATGGTCGCGATCCTGCGCGGATTACAGGACTTTCGGGGTTATAACCTGACAGAGCTGTTATCCCAACCGATTGTGCTTATTTTGACCGTTATTTTTGTGTGGGTGTTCAAACTCGGTGTTCTAGGAGCTGTGTTGGCGGTGATTATTCGTTACATCGTTGCGACGATAGTTGGTATGATCCTGCTGCGGCGAAATGCGGTACGTCTGCGGGATGTTATCTCGCTTCTCCTGAATTGGTCCTATTCTCGTGATGTGCTCGCATTCGGGGCGAAAGCTTACACCTACAATATTGTCACGTTTCTGAATCAGCGTGTTGATGTGCTTATGCTCAATCTTTTCAACATGGGCACGATTTCGATTGGTCTTTACGACGTGGCGGTGACACTAGGGGAGCGGATGTGGATTTTATCTCGCTCGGTTAGTCTGGTAACGTTTTCGCGTGTGGCGGCCTTAGAAGATATGGAAGCACAACGTGCGCGGCTAACGACAACGGCTGCTCGATATGTACTCTGGTTGCAAATTATTTTCTCGATTCTGGTTTATTTTTTCTCTGAGTGGGGCATCGTACTAGTTTATGGAGAGGATTATCATGCTTCTGCGACGGCGTTACGTCTGCTTCTGCCCGGTATCATCAGTTTAGGAATGGCGCATGTTTTGTCCAATGACATCGCAGGACGAGGTAAACCTCAGTATATCGCTATCCAGTCTGCCGTTACTGTAGTGCTGAATATCGGTCTGAATGTAATACTTATCCCACGTCTCAATTTCGTGGGAGCTGCATTAGCTTCCAGCATCTCCTATCCTATTCTGATGGTTTTGCTCACTCTCGCATTTTGCCGGTTATCGGGTGCCAATTGGCGGGAACTTTTTCTGCCCACTCATGCCGATCTTGTACTCTGGCGAAAGGGGGTTCAGTTAATACGGTCTAGACTGAAACCCCCTTTGAAAGAAAACACTGGCTGATCCGCAGATTATCTGGTTTTCAGCACATCGGCATTGACCACATTTTTATACTCGCCCTTGAGCAGCGCGGCGATGACCAACTGCGCGGCCTCTACCGCCACCGCGACCTGTGCTTCTTCGGTGCTGGCAGCAAGGTGCGGCGTATGGATGACTCCCGGCAGGTTCACCAGTGGATGTCCAGCAGGCGGCGGTTCTTCACTGTAAACATCTAACGCGGCCCCGGCGACCTGTCCGCTCTTGATGGCTTCTGCCAGATCAGCCTCGTTGATAAGCGCACCACGCGCGGCGTTGACGATGCGCACGCCTTTTTTCATCTTCGCCATTGTGGAGGCGTTAATCATATTGCGATTTTCATCGGTGACGACGCTGTGCAGCGTGATGAAATCGGCTTGTGCATACAGTTCATCAAGGCTAACAGGCGTAACCTGCACCGCGCGAACTGCATCCGCCGGGACGAAGGGGTCATAAGCCACGACGTTCATGTCGAAAGCCTGTGCCCGTTTGGCGACGGCGCGTCCGATGCGTCCGAAGCCGACTACGCCCAATGTTTTGCCGCGCAGTTCTGTGCCCATGAAGGTCTTGCGATCCCATTTCCCGGCGACCATCGAGTCATACGCCTGCGGAATCTGACGGGCGAGCGCCAGCATTAACCCGAAAGCAAATTCGGCGGTGGCGACAGTGTTGCCTTCCGGCGTGTTTGCTACTGCGATACCTTTGGCGCTGGCAGCATCCAGATCGACATTATCCACACCGACTCCGGCACGGGCGATGATCTTCAACTGGTCAGCGGCGGCGATGAGCGCGGCATCGGCTTTGGTGGCGCTGCGGATGATGAGTGCATCGGCTCCCGGAAGGGCAGCCAGCGTTTCATCGCGCTTCATTTGTCCCGGTGCAGTCACTTTCAAGCCAGCTTCTTCCAGAATCTTGACGGCTGATTTGTGTACGCTGTCGGGGACGAGTACGTGAAAAGTCATTGTTAAACTTGCTCCTTATTGTCGTGCGAAATAGGCTTATGCATCCACACCACTTGCCCACCATCTCCAATGGGTTCGTAGCGTGTGACCTCATAGCCGTGTTTGAGATAGTATTGCTGGTTAACAATCATTTTTTCGTGAGTCAGCAGGCGCATCATTGTCAACCCGGCTTGGTGTGCTTGCTGCTCGGCAAAGTCCAGCAGGCGTTCGCCAATTCCCTGCCGCTGGAAATCGGGATGGACAGCGATATTGTCAATATACAGCGCATCCTCCATAGGCCAGATCACCAGAACACCCGCCAGAGCACCTTTTATCAGCAGAACATTCACATAGTGCTGTGCGATGAGCGCCGCATAGTCCGCTGTCATCGGTCTGGGTGGACGGTGAATGACCAGAATCCATTTGTTGTAGGCAGCCACAACAAGCTGATGTACAGCGTCGGCCTCATCCGGTTCAGCAAGGCGAATGATGATGTCTTGCAAGGGGTTTTGCTCGTGTCATTACAGAGTAGGGGCGCAGCATTGCTGCGCCCCTACACAATTTCATTTCAATTCACGCCGAGGAATTCATCCAGACCTGACAGCACTTCTTCCAGTGTCGAAGCCTGCATATCGCCCATGTGCGCGATGCGGAAGGTTTTGCCCTTGATCTTGCCGTAGCCCTTGTCCATCGAGAAGCCTTTGGTTCCCATGAATTTCGCCATATCATCGACCACGATGTTGCGACCATTGGCGACAGCCGTCACGGTAGGCGAACGGTAGCCATCCTGTGAGAAGACACCCATTTCACGCGCATCTGCCCAGGTGATGGTCATATCGCGCATCTGGGTGTGACGTGCCCAACGCGCTTCCAAACCCTCCGCCAGCACATCGTCCAACTGCTTGTCGGCAGCGTACATGAGCGAAATCGGAGGGGTAGAAGGGGTATTGTTTTTCTGTAAGCTTTTGTCGAGTTCGATAAAGTCGAAATAGTAACCGCGATTTTTAACCGTCTTGGCGCGTTCCAGCACACGATCACTGACGGCGGCGAAGGCCAGTCCGGGCGGCAGGGCAAAGGCTTTTTGTGACGAGGTGAGCGCCATGTCGATGCCCCAATCATCCACGCGCAGTTCGATGCCGAGGAAACCGCTGACGGTATCGACCAGATAGAGCGTGTCTTCATAGCCGCGCACGACTTCGCCAATGGCCTTGATGGGATTGGTCACGCCGGTGCTGGTTTCGTTATGGACGACGCACACCGCGTCATACTGCTGCTTCTTGAGCGCTTCCGCCACCATGTCAGGTGTGTGTGCCTGTCCCCATTCGACTTCGATGACATCGACCTGCTTGCCGTTCAACTGGCTGACTTCCGCCCATCGTTCGCTGAACGCGCCGCCTACCAGATGCAGCACTTTCTTGTCATCGCGGATGCAGTTGCGGGAAGCGCCTTCCCATAAGCCCGTTCCGGATGAGCCGCTGACGAAAACACGGCTCTGGGTGAGGAATGCCTGCTTGAGTTTGCCTTGCAGACGCGCGAAAAGCTCCTCAAATGCTTTGGAGCGATGTCCGATCATCCACTCGGTCTGCGCTTCCAGAATTTCACGGCGCACTTCTACCGGGCCGGGGATGACCAGCCGTTTGTGATTTGGGGTCGTCATATTTTCTTAGCCTTCCCGCATTGGGTTTTCATGTCAAAAAAAGCGAACACCTAAAAAGAAATTTGGGCGTGTATTGGGAAAATGGTGAGAGGTTTAATTTGAGCGAACAGCATGTACTTGTTTTGTGACATCCTGAACAATTCTAGCGCAGGTAAAGCATACAAACAACAAGAACTCGCAGGCCATTTTTTAGGACAGAATGCACATCTGGAAGGTCAAAATGCGTAGAGTCCCTCCTTTTTCCCTCCTTTTCGGACGGTGATTGAAAACCCCTTGAAGCTTACAGTAAGGGTAGTAACGACAACGACAGATAAGAGGAGAAAAAATCATGTTTAACTCAAATGACTTCGCAAAAGACCGAGAATATC
>JBGAGR010000204.1:0-14470 GCA_044226645.1 Aggregatilineales bacterium | reverse complement strand
ATCACCTGAAACAAGCCATCAATTATGCCTACATCAAGGGTGTGAGTTGGGCGGTGCTGACCAATTTTGAAGAATTGATGGTCTTTAATGCTGATTGGAATGTGGGTAAGCAGCTTTTAAACGCGCGTTTTATGCATCTGCGTTATGACCAATACGCGGAAGGACGTTATTTTGAGCGCCTCTGGCTGCTTTCCAAAGAAGCCATGCTGAACCGCGAAATTGACGCGGAAGCGGAACTGGAAGGCCACAAAACCCGCGCCAGAGTGGAAAAAGTGCTGTTTTCCGACCTGACCGAATGGCGGCGGGGATTGTTCGACCATATCCGCAAATATCGCGAAACATTGGAGGCCAGCCGCCCGGAATTGGTGGACGAGGCTATTCAGCGCTTTCTTGACCGCCTGATTTTTATACGAACGGTGGAAGACCGCCGACTGGAAAATAACCTGTTACGGGCAGTGCTGCGGCAGTATGACCTGAAGCGCGGTAAGGACAAAAATCTGTTTCAGGATTTGCTGGCGCTGTTTTCGCAGATGAACGAAACCTACAACGCGCGGCTGTTCGAAGGTCATGCGCTGGATGGGATGAAGGTCTACGACGAAAATCTGCTCACGGGCATCATCAACGGCTTATATGATGTGAAAGATGCCTTCGCGACCTACGATTTCGCGGCGATTGATGCGGATGTGTTGGGCGCGGTCTACGAACAATATCTGAGCTTCAAGGCGCAAGACCGGGAAGGCGTGGAAAGCGTTGACATGAAGAAACGCACCAAGCGTAAGTCGCAGGGGATTTATTACACGCCTAAATTTGTGGTGCGTTACATCGTGCAGCAGACATTGGGAAAATTGCTGAATGCACCGGACATGACCCCTGAAAAAGCACACCAACTACGCATCCTTGACCCGGCCTGCGGGAGCGGTTCGTTTCTGGTGGAAGCCTTCAAAGTGCTGGATGAGTGGTTAGCGGCGCATGGCGATATAACCGACCAGAAATTTCCACGTACACGGCGGCTGCGCATCCTGAGGGATAATTTGTACGGGGTTGATCTTGACCCGCAGGCGGTGGAAGTGGCGCAGTTGAATCTGCTGCTGCAAGCGGCTTACGAACGGGAAAAGCTGGAAACACTGCAACACATCAAGCACGGCAACAGCCTGATTGACGACCCGGATGTGGCGGGAGAACATGCGTTTAAGTGGGAGGAAAAGTACCCGGAAGTGATGGCGGCGGGTGGGTTCGATGTGGTGATCGGGAATCCGCCATACATACTGCGGAAAACATGTCAAAAGTTGAGCGCGAATACTGGCAGAACAGCAGAAACTTTGAGACTGTCTTCGGGCGATTCGATATATTCATACTTTTCCTAGAAATAGGAATCAACTTTGTAAAACAAGGTGGTAGAGTGGGTTATATCGTTCCCTCAGCTTTGCTCAGTCAGAATTACGCAAAATTAGTGCGCGGCAAGATATTAAATGACTGTTGTATTGAGACAATTGTAGATTTTTCAAACTACAAAGTGTTTCAAGAGGCCAGTGTTCCAACAGTGATTATTTCGCTGGAAAAGAACCATTTCGATAACCATTTTATTGAAGTTGTCCAACAAAAAACGTACCTTGATGGGATTGAACCAAAAACAGGTGAAAACTGGCGAATAAACCAAAATGTTTTTTTGACCACAGCCAATCAAATGTTCCGACTCGAATTAGTTGGAAACACCCTCGATATAGTTCGACATATTGAGGATGAGGAGAATAGGCTTCGTTTAGGGAGAATATGCATTGTCATTACCGGATTTGTAGCTCACGATAGCGAAACTGGTGCATCTAAAGATCGTTTAATTAACTCAAAAAGCGTAAGTGCGTACAGTAAACCATACGTTGAAGCTAAAGAAATCTCGGATACACGATATGCTTCTGTATATTCGACGCGATTCATCGAATACATTCCAAGTCAAATGCATCGCCCGAAATTTCCAGAGTTATTCGAATCTCCCAAGCTTCTAATACAAGACATCGTTGGTAACTCAGGTCTTTTAGGAACCATAGATAATTCGGGAATATATACTAATCACTCATTCAATTGTTGCGTACAGAAACATTATTTAGAGCATCTACAAAATCAAAGACTAGAAATCACCTCAGAGGATGCAGAATTATCTAAAAAGTACGCACTCCAATTTTTACTGGGCATTGTGAATTCATCCACAATATCATTTTACTTCCGATCCGCTCTAGGCGGGAAAATGCACGCATCTCCTGAAAATGTTCGCAGCTTGCCTCTTCCAAAAATCAATTTCGAGGATGCTGACGACAAGGCGCGGCATGATCGCATGGTGGAATTGGTGGAGAAGATGCTGCGGTTGAAGCAGGAACATGCGGCGGTGCAGGTCGAAATGAGCGATAAGCGGCATGAATTGGAGGAACAAATCGCGCAGACCGACAAGGCGATTGATAAGCTGGTGTATGACCTGTACGGCTTGACGGACGAGGAAATCAAGATCGTGGAGGGGGGATAGTCGGCGGCTGGCTCCCTCAAAGTCGCCGTTCTTCCCGTAACACCTGTTTTTCACCTGTTTTACAGGTATGAATTCATAAACCTTGAGGCAAAAAAGAGGCGGTTGTCGAAGCGTCCCCAGAAATGCTGATCCGCTCATTATTCGTGCGGCGTATCACGGATGATAGTCCTATAATCAGCCATGCAAAAATCAAGTAGGATTTGATAGTCCATCAAGACAGCGGCGCGAAAATTTATTGCACATGAGGCACAGTCACAATCATGATCGTAAAAGTTCTTGTGTTCGTGGTGTTCTACATTGTCTGGGTGATGGGGTCACTATCGGTCATCTTCGGGATATTCACCGATCCTAAGCATCCGGGGGATATTCCGTTTATTGCGATTGTGTTGTATCTGGTCGCGATCATGATTCCAGTCGTGCTGTTTAACCGCTGGGGTATCAAGCCGCGCTGGGTCGAAAAAGTGCGCTCAAATGGCAAGCTGGCTCCGGCGACTATCGTGAGTGTTACGGATACGGCAATGCGCATCAATTACCGCCAGATTTCCAAAATCAAGCTGCGGGTTGAGCCCAGATTTCCAAAATCAAGCTGCGGGTTGAGCCGCCCGGTGAAGAATCCTTTGAAGTTACGCTGGAAGATACGTGGTTTGGCAGACCCTCTACCGGAAAAGTTCAGGTGAAGTACGATCCCGATCATAAGCAGCATGTGGTCATTGTGGAGGAAATCCAGTCCTCTTCTTCAACGTACACGGCAGGGACTTACCGGGGTGCGTCCGGCACAAGCATCAGCGATGAACTGGCGGAGTTGGCGCGGCTGCATCAGAATGGCGATCTGAGCGATGATGAATTCGAACGTGCCAAGAAGAAATTATTAGGGTAAGAAAGAATCGGTGGATCATCGGTATGGTTTCATTCTCCAAACTATTACAAACCATACACCAACTTTTCACCTGTTTTCAACTGATTATCAGGTAACAATTCGTAAGATTTAGGGCAAAAAAAGGGACGGTTCAGCACCGTCCCAGCCATGTTAAGCTGCTATGCTTATTCGTGTGGAACTTCGCGGATGATTTCGACCTTGACCTTAGCGACCAGGCCAGCAATAACGGCCAACGCGGCAATCCACCACGCGCCGAGCACCATCACGCCGCCCGCGACTGCGCCGACGGTCAGGTTGATGTCCATGAGGACTTCGCCATCCGGTCTGCGGATGATGAGCCGACGGGCATTGCCCTGCTTAATGAGGTCTTGTACCTGCTGAACCAATTGGTTGCCGGTGACTTCAAGCTGTTCGCTGAAGGTATGGGTTTCACCACTCTTGGTTTCGGTTTCCGGGGTTTTCATATCTTCACTCATGATTTTGTCTCCTGCCTTAGTCCATGTGGACGATTGATTACATTCTACATCTCTTTATACGCAGGTCAAAAGATAAAGTTGCACAAAATCTTTCGGGATTTTTGTCATGTCCCCAATGTACTGTACCGCGATTCTTCCGAAACGCTTATAATAGGATACAAAGATTGGCTTTCACGACTTGGAGACTGTGCGATGAAGCGGACACGCCTCGCCGGAATATTACTACTCGGATTGTTTGGACTGCTGGCGCTGCTGCCGGGGTTGGTGGTACAGGCTGACTTTGGCTCGAATTGGTCAGCCGTATTTTTCCCCAGCACGGATTTCAGCGGCACCGGCGTTACGGTGGCTGGAATCAGCGCTATCAATTTTAACTGGGGTGCTGGTGCGCCAATCGTCAACAGCGTGGCTGTACCGGGGATCGGCGTGGATAATTTTTCCGCACGGTTCACCTCCACCCAAAATCTGGCACCGGGGATCTACCAGTTCGTCACGCAATCAGATGATGGGGTACGGGTCACGGTCAATGGTTCGCCGATTATCAACAACATGACCCCTCATGCGGTGACAACCGATTCGGCAACCGTGAGCATCACCAGCACGCCGGTCAATATCACGGTGGAATATTTTGAGGGTATCGACCAGGCGGTGATTCAGGTGCAGTGGTTCCTGCAAAGTGCGAACACTACGCCGCAGTTCGGCTTTACGGCTACGCCGCTGGTGACAGCCGCTCCGGCGATCACGGTCAGCGTGGTGAGTGTTCAGGGTCTGGCGCTGCGTTCCGGCCCTTATCTTGGGGCATCGCTGATTTCGGTTGTGCGGCAGGGTACCGAATATGTCCCCGCCGCCCGTAATAAGGATGAAGGCCAGTTCACCTGGTATCTGATTACGGTTGACGGACGCACCGGATGGTCATCAGGGCGCTATCTGGGTGTCACTGGCAATCCGAATTTCCCGCCGGTACAGGGAACCATCTTTGATCAGATTGATGGTGCGCCGGATGTCGCGGTCAGGGGCATTACACGCTCGGTGATGAATCTCCGGCGCAGGCCGAGCATCCGCACCGCCCTGCTCGACCAAATCCCCTGGGGCGCGGAAGTGCCGATTGTGGGACGCACGATTCAGGACGGGAAGAATTTCTGGTTCCAGGTACGCTATAACAACAAAGTCGGCTGGATCTATGCGCCGTATGTCACGATTCATGGTGACATCAACGCTGTACCGATCCGGTAACTTGATTGGATAAATACGAAACGGGGATGTGAAGAATGTCCCCGTTTTTGATTCTAAGATTGAACAATGAGAATCCGTCCCAAAGGGAGGCTTCGCACAGGAAACCGAGAAATAGTGGAAGGGTTATGATGAGTTTTGTCAGCGATAAAACGGCGTTGATTATCATCGATGTGCAGGACGGATTGGATGATCCGGTACATGGGCAGCGCAACAATCCCGATGCCGAAAGCAATATGGCGCGGCTGCTGGCGGATTGGCGCGCGAAGAAACGTCCGATTTACCATGTGCAGCACATGTCGGTTCATCCCAATTCGACACTGCGGCCTGACAGACCGGGGAACGCGATCAAACGAATTGTCGCGCCGCAGGGGGATGAAACGCTCATTCAGAAGTCCACCAGCAGCGCCTTCATCGGGACAAATTTAGAGAGTCGCCTGCGGGAAAATGATATTCAAGCGGTGGTGATTGTCGGTCTGACCACCGAGCACTGCGTTTCGACGACGGCGCGGATGGCAGGTGATCTGGGATTCAAGACTATTGTGGTAGCGGATGCAACGGCCTGTCATGAGCATCAAGGCTATGATGGGGTACATTATCCGGCGGAGATGGTACACGCCAACGCGCTGATCAGCCTTCAGGATGAATTCGCGACAATATTGAAGACGGATGAAGTGCTCAAGGGATTTGGCGAGGCGTGATTTTGTTACAGATGAACATAGATTCCTGGGAGGGCACAGCGGTGCTGTGCCCCTACGACGAAAGTTGATGATTTTGATGTTGGCATTTGCCGGACGAGCATTTAGTTATCCGACGGGCAGGACAACGCGCAAATCGAGCTGCACCAATCCCGCGCCTTGATCGGACAGACGAAGCGTGACGAATGTCCGCTGCCCCGCGCTGGGAGAAGCGCCCCCCGCCACCGGGAAAAATGTATTGGCAAAGGCTGTCCAATCCGCATAAACATCCGGGCGACCCGCCTGAACGAGGTCTGTCCAGGTGGGCTGGCTGACCAAACGATTATCGCCGGATTGGGCACGAATGACATCCTGTTCAATCTGTCCGGTGGTGATGAGCAGCAGATTATCCTGAATGGCAATGCGGAATATAAGGTTTTTTCCATCCCCCACGCCGACCACATCCCAGCCTTCAATCGGGTCAACGGTCTGCGCTTTTAAGCCGAAGAGAAATTGCAGTAAGGTACTAACGCTGGCCTGTGCCGCAGCAGCATCACCGGCCTGCGCGAGAATCATGGTATCGAAGGGAACATCCAGCACAGGAACAGGATCATTGGGACGCGGAAACAGGGCGACAACATAGTTGCCTGACAGATGGTCGAGCAAGTCCTTTTGCAGATCGAATTTATTGAACTGGCTGAGGGCGGTCAGATAACTGCTGACGGCAGATTGAATTTCCAGCGCACTGGGCGGCGGTGTCAGCGGATTATCGGTTCCGAGAATACGAACTGGCCACCCTGCCACCAACTGGCGGATGAATGTGCTGACCGGAAGGGCTGTCAGAGCATCGTGCAGCAGGCCGGAGATATTCGTCCCGCTGTGTACCATAAACGCGCCGCGCGGGATCAGATTCAGCAGTGACTCATCGAACGCCCCGGATGTGACGACAGCACCGAGATCAGGGCTGTGCAAGACAGCGGAAGCCAATAACGAGGAACGGTTATTTTGAAGTTCCACGCTGACCCCGACACCATCAAAACCGCCGTTGAGCAAGCGTTTTTCAAAGCTGTCATCGCTGCGTATCTGGGCGAGGGCTTCGCCAAAAGCCGCCAGAAGGGGCTGCGAAGCCGCCTGCCCATTGAGCAGACCGTTTAAAGCCGGGAGCAGATATTCCCCGGTAACATAGCCTGAAAGGAGCGGCGCTTCCGGCATTTTGTCGTGGACGGCAACATAAACGGGCGAGTCGATCAAGCTATCGGCAGCACCCGCCTGAATATCCAGCGCGGATTTGACCATATCAGTTGAGCCGACAAAAACGGCCTGCGAGGTCACAGCAAATGAACTGGTATCACCGATATAAATATTGATGTCGCGGTAGGTTTCCTGAGACGGCTTATCCTGCGCCTTAACCACAGCGCTCAAGAGGCTGGTTGCGCCGATAATATCGTCCGTCGGCAAAATCATGAGTGTATTCTGGGAGTCGGTCTGGAACGCGCCGTCGAAAGTGCGATAGGCCAACACCATATCGCCTTTGAGCCAGGGCAAAATGGTATCGGTAAAGGTCAGCTTCTCGACATCGAAAATTTTGTCAAACGGGATGTACGCCTCGTAAGCGGGCAGATCATTGCCAAGTGAACTGCGCTGGGGTTCCAGCCGTTCAGCCGCAAAAGCTGTGATGAACAAGTCCCGCAAGGTACGATCCGCCGTACCCGTCATATGGAGGCGGATAAAGCCGGCAAAATCCGCCGGAACAAAGCTGGCTGCATCAACCGATTCGGCCTGTTGGGCTGCTGCTGGAAAAACGCTGAGAATGGCCAGCGCCAGCGCAATCCATAATACCCGTTTCAACATAACTACTCCGGTATAGATAAAATAAGAGCGGGTATATACCACCCGCCCTTATCATACTTTAACTGAGTGCCTTTTGGTTCGGCAATAATTGCTCATGCGTTACTCACAGGCCGACATCCCGGCGCTGGAACAGGTATAAACTGCCACCGAACAGCAGCGCCGCTACACCGAGCAGCAGTCCGATATTGCCCCAGTTCAAGCCGTTCATTACTACGCCGGTATAATCGAAGTAGTAGAAAAACGATGCCCCGCGCAGTTGGTCGACAATCGTCCCGCTGGCGGCTTCCCCCAATGTATTCAGGAAATAGCTGCCGAGCATGAAGATCGACACCGCGCCTATAGCTGTGCTTTTACTGCGGAAGACCACCGCCACAAAGGTGGTAAAGGCCAGTATGAGCAGGGTTCCGGGCAGGACATTGAGCGAACTCTGAATCAGTTTAGCGGCATCTACGCGAACAGGTGTGGTTTCATTACCCAGCGCCAATCCGATGACCATCAGCACAACTACGCCCACAACCATCAGCGTGTAGGCCAGGAATTTTTCGACCATCAGCCGCCAGCGGAAAACGGGCAGACTCAGAACCATATCCATGATGCCCGCGTCTTCCTCATTGGCGGTCACGTTCAAGCCGCAGGTAATGGCATAAATACCCGTGACCAACAGCGAAGTGCTGAAGAATTTCAGACCGAGAAAGCCTTCCGGGGTCGCCATCGCTTCAAGATTGTTTCCACCCACTATTGCCAGCAAAGCAGGCGGCAGTGACTTAGCAAGCTCAGTATACTGCTTGAGCATATCGGCATCCTGCGTGAAACTGGTGATGAAAAAGCCATACAGTCCCAGGCCGATTCCCCAGTAGAGCATCCCGCGCCATCCCCGGCGCAGGGT
Source organism: Aggregatilineales bacterium (assembly GCA_044226645.1). Taxonomy (GTDB): domain Bacteria; phylum Chloroflexota; class Anaerolineae; order Aggregatilineales; family Phototrophicaceae; genus CFX2. Next base: position 5,964 of record JBGAGR010000204.1, on the reverse strand, counting down.
TTCCATAAATACCGATCCGGTCATGATCCATTCCTTCTCGTTTTCGGGCGGTTATATCGGTAGGACAGCAATAAATGGTGGATTATGGTTTTAAAGTCAACCCCACCCCCCAGCCCCTCCCCACTCGCAGGCTCCTGGAGAGGGGAGAGAAGACAAATTCAGCGTGAAACATTCGCGCTCAAAACAGCATCCACCATTGTGGTGCTACTGCTATATACCAATATCGCGATGTTGGAACAACCACAGGCTGCCTGCGAACAGCAGCACTGAGACAGCAATCAACAGCCCGATATTGCCCCAGTTCAGGCCGTGAATCATGACTCCGTTGTAGTCGAAATAATGGAAAAACGAGATTGCGCTTGCCTGATCGACAATCGTCCCGCTGGCAGCCTGTCCCAATGTGTTGAGGAAATAACTGCCAATGACGAATACCGCCGCTACGCCCGTCGCTGTGCCTTTGCTGCGTACCAGGACAGCAATAAAGGTCGTGAAAGCCATCATAAGCAGTGTCCCCGGCATCATGTTAAATCCGCTCTCAAGCAGTTTGGGCACATCTATCTTGATGGCTGAAGCCTGATTACCAATGGTCAGCCCTAAAGTCATGACCAGGATAATAATTACCAGCATGAGGACATAGGCCACGAATTTCTCGACAATTACGCGCCAGCGTACCAGCGGCAGACTCAGCAGCACATCCATAATGCCAGCATCTTCTTCATTAGCGGTGATGTCCAGCCCCGCCATAATGGCAAAGATGGCTGTCACCAGCAGCGAGTAGCTGAAAAATTCAAGCCCGATAAAGCCTTCGGGTGTCGCCATCGAGGCCGCATCTGCCCCGAACATGGCCATCATGGCAGGCGGCATGTTTTTCATCAGTTCACCGTACTGCTTGAGCATGTTGGAGTCCTGAACAAAACTGGTGATGAAGAAGCCGTATATCGCCAGTCCAATTGCCCAATAGAGCATCGTGCGCCATTTACGACGCATCGTTTCCATAAATACTACGCCAGTCATTTTGCTACCTCCTTTGCACCCTGCCCCTTGCCATTATTGCCGTAGAACGTCAGGAAAATTTCTTCCAGCGAGGGTTCTTCTACGCGCAAATCCTGAACATAAGACGAACTGAGGGCACGCAGCAGCGGATCAAAATCGCCCGTCAGCCGCAGCTTCAAGCCATCATCCACAGCGCTGACATCACTCACGCCGGGAATGCTGGCGAGCTGTGCCGCCGTCATTTGCTCGCGCAGATTCACCGTTACCCAACGGAAATTGGTGCGTGTTAAGTCAGAAACGCGCTCAACCGCCTTCAATTCGCCATTGCGCAAAATGCCCACGCGGTCACAAATAGCCTGTACCTCGCTCAGGATGTGCGAGGACAAGAAAATCGTGCGGCCTTCCTTCTGAATTTCCAGCATCAATTCATGGAAAATCTGCTGAATGAGCGGGTCAAGGCCGTTGGTCGGTTCGTCCAGAATGAGCAGCTCGGGTTTGTTCATCAGAGCAATAACCAATCCCAGCTTGCGTTTATTGCCGCTGGAATAGCTTTTTACGCGGATGGTCAAATCCAATTGGACACGTTCTGCCAATTCGCGCACATATGCGTCATTCACGCCGCCGCGCACCTTTCCGATGTAATTGATGACCTGCTGTCCGGTCAGCCCTTTCCATAGATTCAGTTCTCCGGGCAGGAAACCGATGCGGCGGTGCAGTTCGACGCTATCTTTCTGCGCGTCCAGACCAAACAGCATGGCGCGTCCACTGTTGGGGCGGATCAAATCCAACAGCACGCGAATAGTGGTGGTTTTACCCGCGCCATTCGGCCCCAGATAGCCGAAGATTTCGCCCGGTTCTACCGTCAGGTTTAAGTTATTCAGCGCGTGTATCGTTTCTGTACGACTTTTCCGATAAGTCTTCCCCAAATTTTCCGTCTGAATAATTGGCGTACCAATACTCATATTCTTATCCTCCTCAATGACTGAGGGTATTACCGTTCAAATAAACGAGGGCTTGTAACAAGTCTTATAGAATATTTTTAGCCAAGTCTAAATATTTTGTCCCCCCAATGATTGGGGGGTACTTTTGCGCTTAAGCCATTTCCCGCTGTGGCATCCCGATAATGCTGCCCACGACCTTGACCGCATTAGCAACGCCGTCTTCCCGCCGCAGTTGTTCGCCAATTTGAGCGGCTTTGCGGCGCATTGAGTCATCGGTTGCAGCGATATGAATGGCGGCAGCGAGGTTGTCCACCGTCAGCTTCTTCTGCGGAATTGGGGCGGGGCCTGCTCCGGCCTGCTGGATGACACTGCCCCAGAAGGGCTGGTCAGCGATAAATGGGCAAATCACCGTCGGTTTGCCTGCGCGCAGTCCTGCCGCGACTGTCCCCGCCCCGCCGTGATGGACGACTGCCGCCATTTGTGGGAAAAGCCAATCATGGGGTGCTTCCTTCAAGCGATAAATCGTTGAGGGCAAATCGGTTTCCTTCAAACCACCCCATCCACTGGCGATCAAGCCGCGCTGACCGGATTTTTGCAGCGCTTCGATCACAATCTGCGTGGTGCGCTGCGGGTCATTGGCGACCATGCTGCCAAAGCCGACGTAGACGGGCGCTGAACCATCGGCTAAGAAGGCTTTCAAATCGGCTGGCGGCTGCCATTGAGTCGCGCCATCAAGGAACCAATAGCCCGTGACGTGGGCGGTATCGTCCCAATCGGAAGGGACAGGCAGGACATGGGAACTGTAGCAGTAGAGTGTGGGCAGTGTTCGCCCATGCATTTTGAAGCCGTTCACCACTTTCGACTGTGGCGCAAGTTTCAGCAAATCCCGCCGCCACTCCTGAATCATGCCTTTGAAGGGGGCTGAGATCATCGACACGGCGGAATAGGTCATCTTGTTGAACGGCCCCAGACTGCGCCCTACCATGCCCGGTGCAGGAAAGGCGCTGGTCGGATGCATAAGCGGAACTGTCGCAGCGATCATGGCTGGAATATTCAGCGCTTCGGCAATATGCCCCCCAATCAGGACTTTCGGGTGAAAAATCACCGCGTCGGAACCCTGCGCCGCCGTCCACGAATCATCGAACATACGGCGCATAAGCGGAAATACGGTTGTCTTCATGTTCTGCATGACGCGGATGGGATTGCCGGATTTGAGCGCCTGCCCTTCTGGCGTATCCATCAGGTCAAAGTAATCCGCACGCAAAGGCGCAAAATCCACGCCATTGTCGCGCACAAAGGATTCAAAATTCGTCCCGCTTGCTACTTTGACGGTGTAGCCAGCGCTTTGCAAGCCCTTTGCCAGTGCGATATAGGGTTGTACGTCACCGCGCGTCCCGACGGTGAGAATGGTGATTTTCATGGTCTTATCCTCTCGTAATCACTATGGCGTGGGTTTGTACCGAGCCATCAGGGTTTTCATCGATTCCAGTATGTTTTCCAGGGCGCGTTTTCCGGCTTCAATATCCGGGCCGCCCTCCGGCGCGAGTCCGCGTTCGAGCATTTCCGCCAGTGTCTTGCCGACTATGCCCAGCGGCGGTGCTTGTTCATCCGGCACGACTTCATGCACAGTCAAAAAGCCGTAGCGAATCAGTGTCAGCACATAACTCACGACATCGCCATCCAGATCAGCCCGGATTACCCGCGCATCCTGCAACTGCTTCACCAATTCCTTGCGGAAGATGTTCCCGTCATCCATCAGACCGCTCTTTTTCCAGCGCTGCGTAAAATCGCCAACGACTTTGGCATCGCGCGTGACAAGGCCGTGCATGAGCGGATTATCCAGCGTCACGAGTATGGCGTACTGGTACAGGCTGAAGATGCTGCCCGCTTCCGGGTCAGCTTCGATTCGGGCAATCATATCTTCAAGCAGCTTTTCGCCCTCGCGGAAGATCAGCGCTTCAAACAGGTCTTCCTTACTTTTCCAATGCAGGTAAATCGCTCCTTTGGAGACACCTGCCTCGTTGGCAATATCGCTCACGGTGGTTTTGTCATAGCCGTAATGCGAAATCAATCTGACTGCCGCGTCCAGAATGCGATCAGCTCGTTCAGGGTTGGCGCTTGTTTCAGTCATAATGTCCTTTCGGGGTAGTTAGTTGTTGGTTTTTAGCAAAGAACCCCTCCCCTAGCCTCCCTACAACCTTCGCAGGCTCAGGTGTAGGGACTTCGCCTCCTCACTGGCAAGCTCCTGGAGAGGGGAATAGGAAAGTACATGATCGGCAAATCAGGCGTTCATCGGGCGGACGGATTCGGGCAGATGGGAATCATTGACAAAGGCGCGGACGACAGCGTTGAATAAGTCCGGCGCTTCGAGATTCCAGACATGCCCGACACGCGGAACCACGATGCCCTGTGCGCCGCGAATGCGCTGCACCATCTTGCGGGCATCACCTTTAGCGACAACGGTTTCGCGTTCGCCGACCATGACCAGCATTTTTGCCTGTTCCGGTAACTGCACTTGCATCAGTGCTTCAGTGAAATGCCGCGTGAAGTCGACATCGAAGCCGCGCAGCAGATCATCCCGCAGCGAGTCGCGGTACTGTTCCGGGATATTGAACTGCTGGTAGGCCATTTTCAGCAACCGTTCCTGGCTGAACCAGCGATACATCCCCGCGCTGGCAATGGTTATTTTGCCCAGCCATTTACCGAGTCCCGCCGCTGTGCCGGATACGATGAGATGATCAACCTTTTCAGGAGCCATACGGGCGACTTCCAATGCTACTGCGCCACCGAGCGATAAACCGATCACATTTGCCTTTTGAGCAGGCAGGCTTTCGATTAAGCTGATGACCCGACTGGCAGTATCCGCCAGCGTGAAAGGTTTGGTGTCGGCGCTTTGTCCCTGTTCGGGTAAATCCGGCGCGAGGCAGTAAAATGAGTCGGATAGGGCGGCGAACTGAGGCTCCCATTCACGGCTGCTTAATCCACCGCCGTGTAGAAAGACCAGCGCGGGATTTTGCGAATCGCCTGCGGTCTTGATGTAGCCAAATGTCGCGGTATTCATGATTTCAACTCTCCTAAAAAGTCGCTCAACGCCTTATTGACGAAGGCGGGATTATCCTGATTCGAGGTATGTCCGGCATCCGGCACGACCAGATAGCGGGCATGATCGCGCTTCGCCCATTGCGGCATGGCGCGTTTGATATTGCCGAGGCTGTCGTGATCGCCATGCATCAGGAGCAGCGGTTTGTCGATGTGATAGCCAGGTTCCTCATGCAGACAGTTCGTAACCGCGACCCAGATTGCCATGAAGTCGGCGTTCGAGATGACCTTGCTGCACGCATCTTCGATATAGCGACGGACTTCCGGTTTCAGGCTGCTGGTGCTGGCAATCTGTTTGCGCAGCATCCCGGCAGGATACATTTTCAGCATCGGCACAGATATGCGTACCAGAAACTTCTCGAAACCAGACAGATGCAGGGTGTTGCAGGCACAATCCAGCAAAACCAGCGCGGAAACACGTTCCGGGTGGGCAAATACCAATTCCTGCGTGATATTGCCACCCATCGACAGGCCGACGAAAATCGACTGCTGATAACCAATCTCATCCAGAATCGCGAGTAAATCATCGGCACAGTCCATGAGCGAAAATGCGCCGCCCAGCGGCTGTGACAGGCCATGTCCGCGTACATCCCAATTCAGGACGCGATAATCGCTTTCCAGCAAGCGAACCTGTTCATCAAAGCTGCGATGATCGAGCGTTGCGCCGTGTGTAAAAACCACCAGCGGTTTTCCTTCCACGCCGGACAGCCAGAAATGTACATCACAGCCGCCGCGCTTGAGGATATGTTCACCATTTTCCATGTGTTTCGTGACCAATTGACCAAAAATGCAAATCTGGTCAAATGGTACGCCCGATTACTTAAAAAAATCCCCCCAGTTATTGGGGGGGTGTTTCTGGTCACATCTTCAGAAATGGTTCTTCTAATTGGAGATTCAGGCTAATGATCGGCGTTTCCTCATCACCCAAAAC
>JBGAGR010000002.1:0-131910 GCA_044226645.1 Aggregatilineales bacterium | reverse complement strand
CATCGCCAAAGTCCCAGGCATAGCCCGTGATATCACCACTCGATTGATTGGTGAACTGCACCGCCAGAGGGGCTGTGCCACTGGTCGGGTTGGCACTGAAGGCCGCTACTGGTGCGACTGCTGCCTGACTCACCGTGATGGCCGTCGAGGTGCTGTTGGAGCCACCGGGGCCAGTGACCGTCAGGGTTACCGTGAATGTGCCTGCATTGGCATAGCTGTAGAGCGGATTCACATCCGTACTCGTGCCACCATCGCCAAAGTCCCAGGCGTAGCCCGTGATGTCGCCTGTCGATTGGTTGGTGAACTGCACCGCCAGAGGTGCTGTGCCACTGGTCGGATTGGCACTGAAGGCTGCGACGGGTGCGACCGCTGCCTGGCTCACCGTGAGGGTCGATTGAGCCGAGTCGCTTCCTCCGGCATTCGATACTTGTAAAGTTACTGTGTAGGTTCCGGGAGCTGTATAGGTGTGTGTTGGGCTGGCATCGGTGCTGGTGCCGCCATCGCCAAAGTCCCAACTTGAAGTCAAACCATCCCCGGTAGACTGGTTCAACATCTGAACCTGAAGCGGGGCATTGCCAGAATTGGGGTTAATAGTGAAGGCTGCCTTCGGTTTGACAATTGGCTCAGTAGCGGTGATGTTAACCTGCGCCTGATTTGTTCCGCCTGGGCCAGTGACCTTCAAAACAACCGTATAGGTTCCCGGCGCGGTGAAATTGTGCGAAGGACTTTTATCGGTGCTGCTGTTGCCATCGCCAAAGTCCCAGGCATAGCTGGTAATATCGCCTGTCGATTGGTCGGTGAACTGCACCGCCAGAGGAATATCACCCGACGTTTTGTCCTCTGTAAACGCCGCAACAGGCGCATTCGGCGGCTGTGATACCGTGACAACGACCTGTGCGGTGCCTTGTCCACCTGGCCCAACAGCGGTTAGCGTAACAGTGTAGGTGCCTGCCGCTGTAAAGACATGACTCGGGTTGGTGTCAGCGCTGCTGTTGCCATCACCGAAATCCCAGTTATAGGTGGTGATCTGCCCGGTTGATTGATTAGAAAATTGTACGGTTAGTGGAGCCGTTCCGCTACTATGATCGACAGCAAACGAAGCGACTGGAGCGGGAACAACCGGGTCTTCCACCGTTATTTTGCGTGTGACAAATGATGTACCACCAGGGCCAGTCACGCTTAAAATAACATTGTAGGTTCCCACAGCGACAAACTGGTGCCAAGGACTCTTATCGCTGCTGGTAGAGCCATCACCAAATGTCCAGGTATAGGTGGAGATAGTTCCTGTGGATTGGTCAGTAAACTGGACACTCAAGGGCGATGGGCCGCTGGTTTTGTCCTGTGTAAAAGCAGCAACCGGCGCGGTTGCGCTCTGAACATTGATCTGGCGCGATCGGGTTGCCATCGGGACTATTGCCACCGTCACCAAAATTCCAGCTGTAGGTGGTAATGACACCACTCGACTGATTAAGGAATTTCACGATTAGGGGCGCTTGACCTGTGGTACGATCTTGCGTAAAGGCAGCTATTGGTCGAGCGATATTAGGCGTTGCCGAAGGTATAGGCGTTGGTGCCTGGTTCTGAATACGAATATTGTTGACGACAGTCACCAGACTGGTACCGTCGCGTAAAGTCACATGCAGTCGGAGTTGATAGGTGCTGTCCTGAACAACGGTGGTATTCCAGATACCTAATAAGCCATTCAGAACAGGGGTCTGAACGATACCGGTAGCCGGATACCACAGATTACCTGGGTTGGGATCAGGGCCATACTCCAGTTGGTATTGCAAGAATTGCGGGTGTATCGCAGCACCAAGCACTTGCACATTGCCAGCTACAACATTACCCGGAATGGGAGATAGTATAAAAATACTAATGGGAAACGGTGTGCTGGTCGGATATAGAATAAAAGTCGGGGGTAATGCAATAGATGTTCCCGGTAACTGAAGGGGTTGCGTTGTCGGAGCATTCAACGTTGAAATTGGAAGGGTAGTCGGAACGCTTTGTCCACCGACGGCTGTCCGGCTCGGCTGCGGCGTATTGGTTAGCACCTCAGTTAGCGAAAGCTGATTCTGGGGGGCGCTTGTGAGGTTACATGCACCTGCCAGGAGGGTCAGCAATAGGAGTAAAATTATTTTAAGGCTTCTAAGCCTGGCTATATGCACCATAGTAAAATTATTTTAAGGCTTCTAAGCCTGGCTATATGCACCATATCTTCGTCTGCCTTTCACAAAGTTTCAAGAACTCACAATGTGATTATAGCAGTTCTCAATGTGGTCAACCTGACGGGAAGTACACGCTTCCTCTGTGTACGAAGGGGGAACTTGTAGCGACTCGCAAGGGATGCTACACTAATTTTATTAATTTTGAATGGTGTTAACTTTTGTCAAGCCGATTTTCAGTGTCGTCGGGATGGGGGATTTATGAAGGTACTGGTTGTTGATGATGAATTAGCCATTCGCGATGCTTTAGGGCGAAAGCTCCGTCGTGAAGGTTTTGAAGTTGTCCTCTGCGGAGATGGTTTGGAAGGGTTACGCGCTTTTCATGCTGAACGTCCTGATCTCGTAATCTTGGATATCGTCATGCCGAATGGTATGGACGGATTAACGGTTTGTCAGCGCATCCGTGAAATTGCCGATACACCGGTTATGATGCTGTCGGCACAGGCGGTCAAAGAAGAGGACATCATTGAAGGGCTGAATGCTGGCGCAGACGAGTATTTAATCAAACCCATTCGCTTGAACGAGTTTTTAGCGCGCGTCAATGCCTTACTGCGTCGCTCGCAGATTTCGACCACCGAGGCCGAGCAGGGTTATAACGACGGATACCTGAGTATCGATTTACATCGCCGTCATGTTCACGTAGCAGGGCGCAAAATTCATCTCACCCCCACAGAATTCAAACTGCTGGCAATTCTGCTGGAAAATTCAGGACGGGTCGTTACCCAGCACGATTTATTAGAACAGGTCTGGGGTCGAGAATACATTGATGATGTGTACTATCCCCGTGTTTATATCAGTCAGCTTCGCCGGAAGGTGGAACCTGATCCAGCCAATCCCACTTATATTCTGACAGAGCATCGAATTGGCTATCGGTTCGAAAAACAACTTCCGACTATGCCTAAACTTCAGTAAAGTCTATGACTTTGCTGAATACGGTTACCCTCCTTTCAAATGGCTTGACGTTAGCGTTATCGTTAGGTTTTCTACTGATTGTATTGTGGCATGATGCCCGGAAAGAATTCAATCAGTTCTTCGCGGCGTTTTTAATCCTTGTAACGCTATGGAATGTCGGCTCACTTTTGACCCTCGCAATATCATTTATCAGCTCAGTGTCACCATTCATTTCATTGACAGTCAGCATTATGGAACTGGGTTTTACGGGTTCCAGCATTGGAGTCTATGCCTTAACTGCTATCCTGGTAGGCGTTCATACCAGGCGTTTTCGTGTTCTCGCATTTGCGGCACTTTTTGTGGTGCTGGGGTACCAGATTTTTCTCATCTTCGCCAACGTAACCCCGCAATTTGTTTCACTTGGTGATGGCTTCTTTCAGTACCGTTTTCAGCCCCCGGCAACCCTGTTTTTTCTCGTGTTTGATGGCATAACCCTCTATCTGGTCTGGCGCTATCGGCGCAAAATACGATCTTACAGCCTCATTATGGGACTAACATTTTTTGTTATCGGGCAAGGGCTGGGCTTTTTAAACCCGGAGTTACGAATTGTCTCTCTCTCCATAAACCTCAGTTCAATATCAACGCTCGTGATTAGCTTCGCGGTTTTGCGACAGGAAATTATCGTTCCACTGGCAGAACGTATCACGCAAGTTCAGGCGATGCACCGCGTTAGCCTCGCTATCACCAGCCACATCGCGATTAATACGGTTCTGAACCAAATTGCTATACAGGCTGCTGGTTGGCTGGGTGCGGACGCGGCTGGCATATTCCTGACCGAAGGCAGTCAGCTTGATCTGGCTACTGTCTACAATCTACCCGCAAACTATGTTCACTCGCGCATTCCATTGGGTGAGGGTGTATCTGGGAAAGTCGCCAAAAACCAGCGGTCAATTTATCTGGAGAATTATGACCGCGACTGGAAAGACATGCCCGATTTGCCACTTGCGCGGGAAACGTTCGGCTCAGTGATTTGCGTCCCTCTGATTTACAGTTCGAGAACTATTGGCGCACTAATGGTTATTGCGGGTCGTCAGGGAAGATTGTTTCAGGTCGAAGATGTGCAGTTACTTGAATTACTCGGTTCGCAGGCAGCAGTTGCGCTTGCCCATAGCCGTCTATTCGCAGAGCAGCATGAACTAACTGAGCAGGTAGAAGCTGCAAGAAGTCAGCTCGAAACCGTATTGGCAGGCACCGAAAATCCGGTAATTGCCATTGACCGGCGTTTTCGTATCATTTTGACCAATCCGGCAGCACAGAAATTGCTTCCTTCTGCCAGCCAAAAAGAGGGTAGTAATATTCTTAAGAGTCTTCCACCGGACACATTGCCTCAGAATTATCGAGAAGTGCTGCGGGATTTACGGTTGAAGCGCGCCCACATTTACGAAATCGCCCTGGGGAGCAAAGTATTTTTGTGCCATCTCGCCAGACTTGGACAGACCCGCACAGAAGGCTGGGTGGTCGTATTGAATGATGTCACGCAGTTGAAAGAACTGGATCGTCTCAAGAGTGAGATGATTCGCATGACGAGCCACGATCTGAAAAATCCCCTTCAGGCGGCAATAGCAAATCTGGATTTACTCACTGAAGATTTAGCTGGTGTTAATGGCGGTGAAATACAATTTTCCCTTGCTGCCATTCATAAACAGTTGATGCGCATGAATCGTATCATCAGCGGCATTCTTGATCTTGAGCGCATAAAAAATGGGATGTTGGCAACCGAGTTAACCGCGCCCAAAGATATTATTGATGTGGTGGTCAATGACCTTTACACTTTAGCAGCGGACAAGCAGGTCGAATTGGTAGACTTAACCGATTCCAATCTGCCGTCATTCTCGGCGGATGCTGAACAGTTTGAACGCGCGATTATCAATCTGGTTGAGAATGCAATCAAGTTCACGCCGCCCGGCGGTACAGTAACGGTTCGCACCAGAAGACAGAACAACCAATTGGTCTTCGAAGTAGAAGACAGTGGCATTGGTATTCCTGATGAATTGCAGCCATTTGTGTTTGAACGCTTTTGGCGCGGGGCTGAAAAAGGCCAGACAGGGGCGGAACACATTAGCGGGACAGGACTTGGTTTAAGTCTTGTGAAAACTATCGTAGAGAATCATCACGGAAAAATCGAATTAACCAGTTCAGTGGGGAAAGGTTCGCGTTTTTCGGTGTATATTCCAGTTGCTGGTGAAGTAAATAACAGACTGGTTTCGTAAGCAGCTTATGAAGATTCAATTCTCAATTATCTCAGCCATTATTTTGGTTTCCGCTATTTTTGCGATCACGGGATTTGCGTATAGCGCTGATCTTTATCCACCAAACGGAAGTCTCGCTACGCCAACTGCCGCGCCATCAAAAACGCCAACCGTGACACCACAGGCCGCTTTGGCAACAGCATCAGCAGCGCCTTCAACTGTACCTGGATTTTCACTGGCAAAGCCATTCAGTCAAGAGGACTTGTCGCTATTAACAGGAAACATTCAACGCCCCAATGGGCTGGCGTGGTTTGATAACAAAATATACACCTCATGCAGCGGTGACTGGACAGTCTACGAAATCGACACAGTAACAGGCACGACTGCCCAATATATCTATGGCGTTAAAAATTCTCATTCAATGTACGTCACCAGTGATGGTGATCGAGCTACATTATGGATTCCTGATTTCCAGAGCAACAACCTGACTCACATTATCAAAGGCAATAGTGAAATTGTTGCCTCTAATCTGAAAGGCCCATGGGGTATTGCGCCGCTCAGCGCAGATAAATTTGCCATTACAAACCTGCTCGGAAACAATTTGATTTCCGTGACCGCTAGCGGTGAGACCAAAGAATTAATCCTAAACCTGCGATCCCCGGCTGGAATAGCCATTAATGGCGACTATCTGTATGTTGCCAATAGCGGCAGCGCCCGACGCGCGATTGAGTGGTATAACCTGAGTGATATTGAGAAAAGTGAAGCAGCGCTCGATTCCAGCGACAAATCGCTCAATACATCGCTGGTAACGGGCTTGCAGAATGTCACTAATCTGGCTCTGGGAGCAGATGGCTACCTTTATTTCAGCTATGCCTTGGGAACGCGCGGGGTAGTGGGACGGATCGATCCCAATATATGTCGCGAGCAGGGTGGTTGCGGCAACGATCAGGTAGAGATTGTGCTGTACAGTGAATTGGCTGCTCCATTAGCTGGTCTGACGATTTCGCCAGATATGCGCATGTATATCCACAGCATCTTTAGTCCCGATATTTATTGGCTTCAGCTTGATCAGAATGCTGCAACCAGTACGCCGTCTCCTTGAACCCAATTGTTCCAGTAGATTTGCTTGAGATGCGAAGACTTTTTCTGGTTCTAGGCTGTATTTTGTTTACGGCAGGGTGTGTACGAAATGCGCCTGAATATGTGGTGATTACAGCTACTAATTCAATCACAAACGAGATTGGAACTGCTGGCAGCGCGACCCTTGCACCGGATAATGGGTTTCCCACATCGAGTTTTCCGATTACCGCCATTAACCCAACATTTGATCCAACCCGCCCTGCGTCAGCTCAGGCCAGCCAATACATTGTCCAACCCGGTGATACTTTATCGGGAATCGCGGCAGCCAGCGGAGTAAGCCTGGAAACCCTCCTCACCTTTAACAACATCATTGACCCAAATGTTCTTATAGTAGGGCAGGAGATTCTTTTACCCTCACCGCCAGACAAAGAGACACCCATCTTTAAAATCATTCCCGATAGTCGGATGGTGCGGGGACCGGGAAGTCGTAATTTTGATATTGCCCAGTTTATTAACCAACAGCCGGGATATATCCGTATCGCGAATGATACAGTCGATGATAGTGTGTTGAGCGCATCACAAATCGTGGAACGGGTTTCGTTGGAATTCAGCGTCGATGCCCGTTTGCTGCTGGCTCTATTGGAATATAAGTCGGGTTGGCTGACCGGTATTGATATTCCCGAAAATCTGAAGACTTATCCGATGCAAGGTGCGCCTTCCAGCGATGGATTTGATCGCAGCGGCTTGTATCGGCAGTTGGCATGGGCGGCAAATCAGCTCAATTACGGCTATTACGGCTGGAAAGACAACGGCTTAACCGTATTAGAATTCGAAGACAAGACACGGGTGTTGTATGCTGCGGGATTAAATGGGGGAACCGTCGCCCTGCAATATTTCCTCAGCCTGAATAACAACTACTTGACCTGGACGCATCAAGTAACGGCTGATGGCTTTTATCGCCTCTACTCTGCGTATTTTGGTGATCCCTTTAGCGGATCGCCCGATATGCTGATTCCTGCGAATTTGACACAGCCTGTGATGGAATTTCCGTTCCTGTCGGGACAAACCTGGTTTTTCACGGGAGGGCCTCACGGTGGATGGGGGACAGGCAGCGCATGGGCAGCCATTGATTTTGCGCCGCCCGATGACCGTCCCGATGGAAGTGCGCCGTGTTACATATCGGAATTCTGGGCGACTGCCGTTGCACCGGGTGTTATCGCGCGATCTGGAGGAGGCACTGTTATCTTGGATTTGGATGGTGACGGTGACGAATCGACTGGTTGGAGCGTTCTCTATCTGCATATGGCTACGGATGGGCGCGTAGGGGTTGGAACACAGGTCAACACGGGCGACTTGATTGGACACCCTTCCTGTGAGGGTGGTGTGTCCAATGCCACTCACATGCATATTGCCCGGCGGTATAATGGGGAGTGGATTCCGGTGAGCTGTGATGCCTGTGCGCCCGGTTATGAAACACCACCCTTTACCTTAAGTGGATGGGCTGCCTACGGTCTTCCGCATCAGGAATATCAGGGCTACATGACCAAAAATGGCCAGGAGCGCCGCGCGGAGCAGGGACGGCTCACACCAGAAAATCGAGTTTCGTGGTAATGGAAATGAAAGATCATCTTTCTGGATTCGTTCAAATAGTACGCCCGACAATGCGGAAGATGCTGGTCGCATTATTCGGTCTGGGCTTTATCGTGATCTCCAGCCAGTTACGTGCCGACGAGGCATTACAGGTTTTGGTGAGTGCTACACCCGTTCCGATTAGTTTGCCCAGCCCGCTCCCTTTCGTAACAGAAGCGTCGCTTTCAACAGTGACTCCCACTCGAACGCCAACGCCCAATGGCCCTGTACTTCTGGAAGCACTCAGTGAAGCCAATGTCCGCGCGGAACCGGATACTGGAGCCGAGAAATTGGGAACAATACGCAGCGGCGATGTTTACCCTGTTTTGGGCAAGTATTATCGTTGGTACAAGTTTCAGTACAATACTTCACCGAGTGGTTTTGGCTGGGTATTCGATGAACTGGTGAATATCATTGGAGATGAGAGTCTGATTCCTGATTTGACCCAGGATGCACTGCCGACACTCGATCCAGCCTTAGCGGGTGCTACGGGCACAATGAATGCCATTACGCAAACACCCGGCGGAATTTTAACGGTAACGGCTAATGCAGCCATTATCCAGCTTCCGGTGGAGTCAGGGGGTAACGCTTCGTCTATTAATCTGCCACAGGAAAACGCCGTCTTACCCACCTTTACATTTCCCGCGGATGTATTTCTCCCAACGCTTGCTGCAACTGATGCCTTAGGCGTAGCTGCACAACCTACTGATAGTAATGTTGATACAGGACTTTCCTTACCAGCGAGTTTTCCACCTATAGCACCGATTTTGATTTTGGCTGGACTGGGTATCGTAGGATTATTTCTCAGTTCCTACCGACGATAATAAAAAAGCCCATACACTGTGTACGGGCTTTTAGATCACAATCGAATTTCGTGATTGAGTTTAGTGGCTGCAACTGCCACAGCCACCAGCCGAATCTTCTGCTCCAGCATCTTCGCCAGTACGGAATGAATGACCGCAGCCGCAGGTTGACACCGCATTCGGATTGTCAATGCGGAAGCCGCCACCCATCAGGCTGTCCACATAATCAATGGTTGCACCCTGGAGGTACATCTGGCTGGTCGAGTCCACGATCAGGCGAACACCGTCAACCTCAATCAGTTTGTCAAATTCGCGCGGTGATTCTTCAAAAGCCATCCCATACTGCATTCCTGAACATCCACCACCTGAAACAAACACGCGCAGCGCATGATTGGGAATATTCCGCTGGACGAGCAGGTTGCGAATGATATCAACGGCGGCTGGAGTGACAGTTAATACCGGAATAATCTCGATATTTTCGGTCTCGATGGTTCCCGGTTCCATGATGGTCATGAGGTTTGTTCTCCTGAAGAGCTTTACTTGTTCACAGTGTTTACAGTATAACACGGACAAATTCCATCGTCAATTAAAACGATGGTGGTCATAAAAATGCTGTGCTACTCTGGAATCATGTAGGCACAGCTTGAGCCGCCCTCTGACATACGCGACATCAAACGAGGTACTCTCCCAAGCAGGGATGCAATCAGCCGCATGTCCATTTCACACAGCGAATGGCTGGTTTCGGCAATGTGATGATAGGGGCAGTTGGTGGTACGGAGGACATAACTTTCCTCATCCAGTTTTTCCCAACTGGCCTTGTATCCATGCTCATTGAGATAAGCCACTACTTTATCCAACCGCTCAGTGAGCGGCATATCAGCGATTCCCGCTTCAGCCGCCATTTGCTCCGCCACGCCCTGCAAAATTACGTTAACCTGCTGAGGAGGGAACTGTTCGGTAATCTGCTGCAAAAGCCGGGAAGCCAGCGGTTGATAATTATTAGGGAAATGATCCTTAGCATCTTCGGTAAGGGTGTAAATGTGCCGGGGACGACCCGGTGAAGTGCGGTGCAGTAGTTGGGGGCACATCACCAGATTTTCTTTGAGTAATTCATTGAGATGATGGCGGACAGTAACGGCGGTAATGCTGTCACTTCTGAGGGTGCGCAGTTCAGCGACCAGATCATCTACAGTGGATTCACCACGATCTTTTAAAATATCAAGTATGTACCGGCGAGTTTCTTGCATACCGGCCACCTCAATGCCTAATAATGCTAATGTCGATCATAAAAAGTCTAGCATCATAGGACAATGATTGTCAAATTTGAAATTACGATTTTTACATGTCTTTCATCCTAAGAGCTATCCCAACCCTAAGTATCCCAATCACGGGGATGTCACAGCATACAAATGTTTGTTTTCGGGGGAGACGATTCTTGATTTGACATTGGCGAGCCGCTTGCTTTTCAGAATATTTGTGCTATACCGAGGTGTTGGAGATGTCGTGATTGAATAGGTGGCAATGGCTCGTATTCCAACTCCCTCCTTCTTAAAACGCTGGTCTTTCTGCATTGACCTCAGCATCTTACGAATCGCCTCTATTGTATTTTTCAAACCCAGTCCCAACATCCGCGATTTTCACTTTTTCACCCAATCACTAAATCTTCACGCCCATTTACGTTGCTCTCCCTCAGCATCACCCATTCGGATTCTCTGATAAGTCTCTGTTATTGTGCTTTTCTTTTCCCGTATGACGTTTTCCATCTCCCTCAGGTTCTCTGTTATTCTCTGTTAAACAGAGCATTAATCTTTTACACATTAACGTCCATCAAATCTAACCCAAACGAAAGCATTGGAACATTTTCTGCTCCCAGAATATTGCGATACGTTCATCAGAGATTATTTGACGGGCATAGAGCGCTGTGTTACCATTTTCCCGCGTGGAGGCCGCCTCCATCTTTTCCATTATGGACTCTCACAAGCGAGTAATATATTGCGAGACAGTGTTGCAATTCAAGGCATTCATGGCGCGTATTCTGAACAGGCTGTGCGCCAGCATTTTGGCGATAAGGTTGATGTCTATCCTTGCCCAACCTTGGGTGATTTATTTACGGCTATCGAATCGCGGAAAGTCAAATACGGATTACTACCCGTTGAGAATGCGCTAGCTGGGGCTGTTCAGCAAGCCTATGAGCTTCTCATGGATTACGATTTCCTGATTCAGGCCGATGTTTATCTCCATGTTCATCATGCCCTGCTGGCAATGCCGGGACAAAAGATTGAAGACCTGCATTCTGTTCGTTCGCATCCACAAGCTCTCGCGCAGTGTGAGCAGTTCTTGATCCGCAATAAGCTCAAGGCACTGCCCTGGTATGATACGGCTGGCGCAGCTTATGATCTTTCAGTTGAGAAGGTCGAGGGGATTGGTGCCATCGCCAGCGAATTGGCTGGTCAGCTCTACGGCCTTGAGGCAGTTGCAACCCAGATTGAGGATGTGTCCTTTAATTACACTCGCTTCTTCCTTTTGGGGCATGATGATCCCATAAAGGGCGACTATAATAAAACCTCTTTGGTCTTTGCAACTCGTCACCGTCCATCCGCTCTATATGATTGTTTGGGTGAATTCGCGACACGTGGACTCAATTTGACGAAAATCGAATCACGTCCTCGGCGAAATCGCCCATGGGAGCCTGTTTTCTATCTCGATTTTGAAGGTCACTGGCAAGACCCTGTATGCCAGGAAGCATTAGTTCGATTATTGCAGCGCGCATCATTTGTCAAAATACTCGGTTCGTACCCGGCTGTGAAGGCCGGACGCGAATCGGTTGGAATATAAGGATCGTAAACATGCAAAAGCTGGATGTTGCCGTTCTGGGCGCAACAGGTGCAGTTGGACAGCGCTTTATCCAACTGCTTGAAAATCATCCCTGGTTTCGTGTCGCTGAGGTGATTGGTTCGAGCCGCAGTGCTGGTCAGCCCTATGGTGAAATCACCAACTGGGTACTTGATGGTAGCGTGCCTGATTCTGTGGCAGGTTTGACTGTTAAAGCCCTGGATGATGATTTCACGTCGCCCCTGGTGTTTTCTGCGCTGCCTAAAGAAGCGGCTGAGACCCGCGAAATTGAGTTGGCTGCGAAGGGGCATGTGGTTTGTACCAACGCATCGACCAATCGTATGGTGGAAGATTTCCCTCTTTTGCTGCCAGAAGCGAATGCGGATCATGTTCAACTTGTTGACATACAGCGGCAGCAGCGGGGTTGGACAACAGGCGCAGTTATCGCTAATTCGAATTGTACAGCCATGCCAGTTGTGATGGCATTGGCTCCCTTACGCCAATTCGGGATTAAGAAAATTCTGGTGGTCAGCGAACAGGCCATCAGCGGGGCAGGGTATCCCGGCGTAGCATCACTTGATATTTTAGACAATATCATCCCCTATGTCAGTGGTGATGAACACAAACTGGAAACTGAAACACTGCGGATGCTTGGCGATTTACAAAACGATCATATTGAATGGCTCCCCGCGATGGTAAGCGCTTCTTGCACTCGTGTTCCCGTTGTGGATGGGCACATGGTTAACGTATCCATTGAAATGGAAGCAAAGCCGGGTCTGGATGAAATCATTCAAGAGTGGATAAACTTCCAGGCACCGGAATCCGTGTCAAGTCTTCCTAGCGCACCGCAGCCTCCGCTTTATTATCTGCCACAGCCAGATCGTCCCCAGAGTCG
Source organism: Aggregatilineales bacterium (assembly GCA_044226645.1). Taxonomy (GTDB): domain Bacteria; phylum Chloroflexota; class Anaerolineae; order Aggregatilineales; family Phototrophicaceae; genus CFX2. The sequence goes on along the minus strand of JBGAGR010000002.1, from coordinate 119,309 downwards.
ACGAGACCGAAATGCTGGCAAGGGTATGGCGACCTCAATCGGGCGACTGCGCGAATGCCCTATTCTCGGCTATAAGTTTGTCGCGATTTCGCATAACACGATTCGCGGCGCGGCAGGATGCAGTATACTCGTCTTAGAATCAATGACCGTATAAGGAAAATGATGAAACGGCCTATATCTGAGGGTTCAATCACGTACAACATACGCGAACTGAAGCCCTTGATTCTATGCGGTGGTATCTATCATCATTGTATAAACATTGATGAAAATATCGCCTCAAAATAGCCGTAAGAGGTTTATATACCAGCTATTCGAGCGTGGGGCGAAACAAAACCCCACGCTTTTTGTTTTAAGGAGCAAGTTCTCATGATTCAATTTTGGGAGTTCGACAAACTCACTCCAGAGCAACTTTCACGCTTGATGCGTCGGGCGGAAACAGACATTCGTCAACTTTTACCACTGGCACAGGAAGTTATTGATGGTGTGCGTGACGGGGGAGACGCAAAGGTTGTCGAATATGCGCAGCGCTTCGATGCGGCTAATTTTAAAGCAGATATGTTACGGGCGCGACCAGCAGATTTCGCAGCGGCACGATCAGAACTTAGTGATGACGTGATAGATGCTATTCAGCATGCACACGATAACATTGAGCGGTTCCATAGTGAACAAATGCCAGAACCGATGTGGTTCATGGAAGTTCAACCCGGCATTATGGCAGGCGAACGGGTTACACCGATTGCCAGTGCTGGGTTGTATGTGCCACGTGGCAAAGGGGCGTTTCCTTCTGTGATGCTCATGCTGGCAACACCAGCTAAAGTAGCAGGTGTGCCGCGTGTCGTAGTCGTTACACCCCCAACACCAGAAGGAAAACCCGATGCCGCTTCATTGGTCGCGGCAGAAATTTGTGGTGTCGACGAAGTGTATGTTGTCGGCGGAATGCAGGCTGTAGCTGCACTGGCATATGGTACTGAAACAATCCCCAGGGTCAATAAGATTATCGGCCCAGGCAGTAGCTACGTATCGGCGGCTAAACGTTTGCTATATGGAACTGTTGATGTCGGCCTTCCAGCAGGGCCGAGCGAATCAATCATCCTGACTGATGAGACTGTTGACGCACGCCTTGCTGCGCTAGATCTACTGGTAGAGGCCGAACACGGCCCTGAATCAGCAGCAATCCTTGTTACCCACAGCCGTCAGATTGCTGAGAAGGTACTCGAAATTCTGCCGGGATATATTGCGGAGCTGCCGGAATGGCGGCAAGCTTTTATCAATAATGTCTTATCCAATTATGGTGGAGTGTTATTGACCAAAAGTTTGGAAGAATCTGTCCAATTCGTAAATGATTATGCGCCTGAGCATCTGGAAGTGTTGACTGAGGAACCATTTATCACATTGAACAAAATTCGAAACGCGGGCGAGATTCTGCTTGGCTCCATGACACCTATTCCAACAGCCAATTACTGTTTAGGATTGAATGCCATATTACCAACAGGCGGTTTTGCCAAGAGCTTCTCGTCCGTTAGTGTACAGGATTTCCTGAAACGAAGTGGTGTGGGGTATCTTTCACGGGAAGGATATGAACGTTTACAAGGTATTACGGCAACCCTTGCAGATTATGAGGGTTTCCCTGCACATGCAATGGCGATTCGCAAGCGTAATGAAATTCTTGGTCTATGAGCGATAATCTGCTGCAAAATATTCAGACGCTGCAATTTAGTGATAAGGGCAGGGCAGAAGTCTTGCTCTTATCCTTTTTGCGCGACATTTTTTCGTCGGATGTGTCTGCTGTTGAGCTGCGTCCTTTAGCTGTATCATTGAATTCATTCAATGGCTTTCTAATGATGGCGGATGGGAATCGACTCTTTTTCAAGACGCATACCGAGCCAGATGGGGTCATCGGTGAATATTATAATGCTACACAATTAGCCAATGCTGGATATCCGGTCATCCAACCAATCTTTAGCTCAACTGAGGCTGGACGACAGTTACTCATCTATGAAGTTGTCGAAAGCCCCTCAGTCTTCGATGTCGCGTGGGCGATTGAAACCGGTTCGAATGAGCAACTGAAACAGTTAACAGAGGCACAACAGTCATCTGATAAGGAGTTATTTGAACTCTACCAGCGAAGTTTACAACATCAAAACGCTGAGGAGGCCGCACAATCGCCTATTCATCAACTATTCTATCATCGACTTGTCGGTGGGCGGTTGGAACGATTTTATGGCTCGCTCCCGGATCAACAGGATGAAGTTGATGTCGAGATTGCGCTGCCAAACGGAAAGTACATGATGAGTGCGGTACGCCAGGCGCGCTGGGTCATCAACGGACAGGAATATGAAGAAACCCTGGATGACATTATTCAAAAGGCTGTTCAGCTACTCCAACCAAAGCAACCCGGCGCATCTATTATCGGGCATGGGGATGCACATAACGGAAATGTATTCTTACAACAGAATGTCCCATCTGCGCCATTGCTATACTTCGATCCCGCGTTTGCAGGTCGTCATCATCCCTTGCTGGATTTGACCAAGCCGCTGTTTCACAATGTTTTTGCGATGTGGATGTATTTCCCTCTGGTCAAAAAACAACAAACAAATATCCTCCTTGAGCATCACGATAATCAATGGATTGTCCAACATAACTACACCATTCCGCCAATACGGAAAATGTTTTTGGAGAGTAAAGTAAAGCGTGTTTTGCTACCTGTACTGCATCAACTCAAGGCTCAGGCTTGGCTGCGACCCGATTGGCGCGACTATATTAAGACAGCATTGTTCTGTTGCCCATTTCTCACAATGAATTTGGCTGACGCGAACAAATTCCCATCCGAAATCAGTCTGTTGGGGTTAGCAATGTCAATGGAAATGGGAGCGGAGAGCCAGGGTAAGCGGAGCTTGATTGACCTTACCCTTGATGAGGTCTCATCCAATTTGCGATGATAAATCCAGCGCACTATCTAAAAACAAAAGGATACAGTAAGTCAATGTATCCTTTCGTTTTTAATGCCACAGATTGATTTCTTAGTTTCGATAACGCTCAATCAAATTCAGGAAGTTGTTCACTGAAACAGGTTTTTTGATATAGTCATTACAACCCGCATCCTGGTATTGGCTGGCATAAATGTGGTCATAGGAGGTAATGGCGACAATTGGCTCATCAACACCTTTTTCACGGAGTAAGCGGGTCAGTTCCAACCCATCATGGCTGCTAAAACTCCCCAAATGCAAGTCGATGATGATGAGATCGCTCATTCCCGGATTAATCGAAGACAACGCTGTATCAGCATCCAAATAGGTAACGAGTTCATCCTTACCCATATTACAGATGCGTTCCAGTAGAGCAATGTTTGTAGTGTTATCTTCGACGTAGATAATACGCATGATAGTCTTGAGTACCTGCCACTTGAATAATGAATAAAAAGACGCTCCATAATACGATAGATCATGGAGCGTCCCGTGTCAATTAAGACTTAGCCAACCACGGGGATTAGACTCACATCTCCACGTACAAGTACCTGAGATGCAACAACCCAGCCAAAGCCCAGTGAAGTATTCAATTGATACCACTGAGAATCTGCGGTACGAGCGACGATAGCCACTTCGACGGGACCGTTCAATGCCCCAATTGCGCCAAAATTACCGCCCGGCGCAGCGTACAAAGTAACTGAACCAGCGATAACAGCAATCGGCGCAGCCAGAACGCCTGTTGCGTTCTGGATAATTGGTACAGCAGCCATGGAGCCACGGAAAACCGTGAATTCGCTGTTAGCCCATCCGCGCCCGAAAGGACCTTGTACGAGGAACCAAACTCCGTCTTTTGCAATACCCAGAACAGGCAGCTCTGTCCCACCAGGAAGGGTAGCGACACTGCTGAACTGCGCACCGGGGCCACTGCGGATATTCAGAAAGCCAGTGTTAATCACGATATGCGGAATATCCAGACCAAATGAGGCTGGGAAGGTGTTGCCTGTTGTATTCGTTACTGCTGATGGATTGTTGAACGATGGTGTTACCGTTGTGGCCTGACCAAGATCAAGTCCGTCGGTTGGGGTTCCGCTGCGAATGACGACTGAGTCAAACGGAACCCAACCCCGGTCTCCACCACCGAGTTCAATCTGGACGAACTTGGCATCCTTGCTTGTTGCGATGAGGAACGCTTCCTGGCCACTGGTAAGGACGGGCATGTTAGTACCGCTGCCGTTGGGGGAGTCCGTCATATTGATAACAGATGCAGCCACCTGAACGACCGTACCAGCCGCTGCCGAAAGGCGCATGAACACCTTAGGAGCTTCAACCCAACCACTGCCAAGGTCTGGTACATCAAGAGCCAACCACTGCACACCACTCTTGTCATTTGCGCTGCCTACGATTGAATAATCATTGGTGTCGTCTCGGAAAAGTGTCCCTAAAGCTGGCGCGCCGTCAAAAGGCTGGGTGCGAAGATTTACTGCCTCAACGTTAATAACAGCACGGAAGCGTTCACCGGGGTTAACGGTAACAATACGACCGTTATCGAGGGTAAAGCGCAGTGTACCGCCGATATTCGCCCCAGCCAGGGAATTCGTGGTAGTCACAGGGGCAGGGGCGCCACCACCTTGACCGAGACCTAATGTTGCAGGATTACCAGTAAGGGGGATAGTGCTGGCAATGTCCGAGAGCGAAATCACTGGAACATTATCAAAGCTCCCACGTGGAACGGTGAATTGAACGTTCACCCAACCAACACCAATAACGGTAGAGACCTGGAACCAGACATTATCGCTAGCTCGCCCCAGAACCGGAAGCTCTGTACCGCCCACTACGGTAATCAGGACGCTGTATTGTATACCGGGACCCGAACGAACATTGAGAAAGCTCGTATTAACGACGAGTCTGGGGGCAACAAATTGCGACTGCTGCTGGAGTTCGTCGGCCAGTGCGACCGGGCCAAATGCCATCAGCCCGACACAAAAGGCAAATAAAAATATGAGCGAAAACGACTTTTTCATGCCCTATCTCCTCTAGGCAGCCAACCCCCAATTAATTATGAGGTGGCCTCTCATAGGTGAATGCGAGAAACAACAACATTGACCAGTATAGAATAAAACTACAAATTGCGCTTCTGATTTAGTGTTGAGTATAAAGCGAGACAAAAAATACTGCAATGAGGCGAATGTAGAGCAAAAGTACCAGAAGCGTAGCCTGGCCGTCAGTTTTACGAGGGTTAGCCATTTCAGAATTCCCCTAGAATAAAAACAAATCAACTTTGAACAAGTGAAAGTGGCTCTCATGAAACAAAAGTACTTACTCAATGTCCTCATCTTAACGATACTGCTGATGATTGTTTCCATGACACATGTTATGGCATCTGATCAATGTACTTCAGAAAGTGATTGTTCCCCACATTATGGTATCTCTGGGAAAGATATTAGCGCATACCCTGTCCCGCTGGTTAATCAGATCCCCGTTGATGAAGAGCTTTTGCATGATCGCTACTATGAACAGACAAACAGCAAACTGGATATTTTCGATGCCCCAGGTGGAATACAGACCGCGACTTTGGATAATGGTTTCAATTTCGTCACTGTTCTCAAGGCTCAGGACGGTTGGACAGAAATAAATCCCAACCAGTGGGTACAGTCTGATAGCCTGGATAATAGTAATGGCATAGTATCGCAATTTTCCGGTGTATTACTCGGTGATGAGTCAATGCCCTATCCAGTTGCATGGGCACTTGTCAATTTTTACCCCAGCCGCGAACCGGGCGGTAATCCCGATGAGACGTATCCGATTGTTTGGCGTTACACTCACCTAAATCTGTATTCTTCAGTCGAAATCGATGGTTCCGTGTGGTATCAAATCGGTGTCGATCAATGGGTACACCAATTCCACGTTGCCAAAATCGCGCCAATTGATCGTCCTGCGGAGATTGACACTCATCTGTGGATTAGCATTGATCTTTATGAGCAGACGATGGTAGCCTATGAGGGCGATAAGCCGGTGATGTCAACACTGGTTTCTTCTGGACTTTCCAAGTGGCCTACCAATGAGGGTTTGTTCCATATTTATTTCCGTCGCGAACGTAAAAACATGAGCGGTGGTATTCCAGGCGAAGATTTCTACTTTCTGGAAGAAGTTCCCTGGACCATGTTTTTCGACGATGGTCGGGCGCTGCATGGAGCCTACTGGCACGATGGCTTTGGGTATCGTCGCAGTCATGGATGCGTTAATCTTTCAATTACTGATGCACATTGGCTGTATCAATGGGTAGCAGATGAAATGGGTTCAATGTCTTCCGCAGACAAAGAGGATGGTCCGGCAGTGTATATTTTCAGCAGCGGTCAATATGATAATGGCTAAACATATCCGCCATTGCCATTGATCTAAAGCACGTTATTATGGTGCGACCACATCACAGAAGGGAAGTCGCACTTGGTGGAAAAATCATCACGCCAGACTCACAAAAATATACAACAGATTTATCGGCTCATGACCAGTTTGAGCGAACATATGAGCCGATTTGGCTATGAGCCGATAGATCTCCCAATCATCGAAGATTCTAATTTATTTCTGATAAAGGCTGGAGACCAAATCATCAATCGCCTTTTTACCTTTGAGCGACATGGTAAAGAATTTGCCTTGCGCCCCGAATTCACAGCAGCAGCAGCTTATCAATATATCGCTAACAAGAATGTTGGTCATGCTGTGCGCTGGCAATTCAATGGCCCGATATTTGTTGATGACCCAAATGACATATCCGAAAATTACCAACAGTTGAGCGTTGGTGCAGAGTTAATTGGCATGAATGGACAGGTTGCAGAAGCCGAGATTATTGCCATGTCCGTTCAGGGTCTTATGAAACAAGGTCTGGATAACTGGCAGTTGGTTATCGGACATACTGGACTTATCCGCCAAATTCTTGCTCACTACAAACTCGATGACCGTACACAGCGGTTTCTGCTGCACCATTTCCTTGTTTTGAAACACTCAGTAGTTGAAACAATGAGATTATTCGATAATCATTATGCTTTGCCTGAAGCAGCGACATTAACTCCTGTAGATTCTATGCATTTTGCGAATATCAGTGGGCAATCTCTGAGCATAGGTGGACGTTCATCTGAAGAAATCAATAACCGCCTGATACTGAAACGTAATCGCACCCTTGAAAGAAACCGTGTGATTGAAGTGCTTAATCTTTTGGAGCGATGGAGAGGCATTAGTGGTACGCCCGATGAGGTCTTCCCAGTCCTTGAGGCGATGATTGCACAAAGGGATGAGGCATCGCAAATCTTATTAAGAGAATGGCAGACTGCTGTCGATCTCCTCAATGCCTATGATATTCCCTTGTCCCAGATTGTTGTGGAACCGGGTTTGGCACGAAGCTGGGAGTATTATACGGGTATCGTTTTTGAACTTAGCAGCGCAGATGTACATTTGGGTGGTGGTGGACGCTACGATGAATTAGCACGATTGGTTGGTGGGGAACAGGATATTCCGGCGGTTGGGTTTGCTTATTATGTAGATCACCTCGTGCCCCTGCTGACCAATATCCAATCTCCCGATTGGCGTGTGGTGCCGATTTACTTTGCGGAGGTATCGGCATATTCAGCATCATGCTGGGCGCATCAACTCCACGAGCGCGCTATCGCAATAGAATTGATTTTAGGTGAAGAACCGAAAACGGGTTCTCGTTGCCTGATTGCCCAAAGTGATGAGACTATTCTGTTTAGTGGAACCACATATACGCTCGAACAAATTGATGTTCTGATTGCAGATTTGAAATGAATAATCACACTATTACTACACTCGCATTACCCAGCAAGGGTGCAATTGCCGAGCCAACTATCAATTTTCTGCGTGACTGCGGCCTACGCATCAGTAAGCCTAACGAGCGTCAGTACACAGGTGTTATTCCCGCAATTCCGGCGCTGAACGTTTTATTCCAACGGGTAACGGATGTCCTCTATAAAGTTACGGATGGCACAGCACAGATAGGCGTTACCGGCTATGATGTGGCTCGTGAGCATCCGGATGAAAACCTGCTTGTTATTCATGAGCAGTTGGGTTATGGGCATTGCAGTCTGGTGGTTGCACTTCCCGAAAACTGGATAGATGTGGATAATATGCAGGATTTGACTGATGTCGCACTCGATTTCCGCGAACACAAACGCCGCAATATCCGCATCGCCACCAAATACCCATCTTTAGCACGACAATTTCTGCATAACAATGGTATTCATCACTTTACACTGGTCAAGGCGGAAGGGGCAATCGAAGCTGCCCCTACACTGGGTTATGCCGATTTAATTATTGACCTCACACAAACGGGCACGACTTTGCGCGAAAATCATCTTAAGGTTTTACCAGATGGTGTTATTGTTGAATCTCAAGCTTGCCTGATCGGTAACAAAGCTGCGTTGGCTAATAACCCGGCTATCTTGGATACTGTGCGTACATTCTTGGAATATATCGACGCTGCCCAACAAGGCCGCCAATATTTTCAGTTAATCGCCAATGTTAAAGGTGAAACTCCAGAAGCAATTGCGCATGAGGTGGCGGCAAATGCCATTACGCGAGGATTGCAGGGACCCACCATAGCACCAATTTTCGGGGTGGATGGCAGAGACGAAAGTGACAGCCAGTGGTATACCGTGACAATAATTATTGATAGCAATCATATGCTTAATGCAGTCGAGCATATTCGCAGCATTGGTGGAACACAGATAATTGTTAGCCCAGTACGGTATGTATTTCTGGAAAAATCGCCGACTTTTACCCATTTGTTGGGTATTCTGCATGGTACTGAAAGCGGTCAAATAGGGTAGCGCCAATCACCCCGTTTCAGATGCAGTTTTAGGCGCGTATAAGTGTTCCGGGTTTTGCCGAACCCAGCAATGTCTGTTCCAATAAACCCGGTCTAGTACCATCCATAATCCGAATAGTCATTTGCGGCATAAGTTCAACGAGCGAAAGCATGTCCCGTACTTTAGTTTCCATGCCGCCCGTTACATCTACACCTGCTGATCCACCTAACGCCGCTTCAATCTGGGCGAAATTGGCAGGCGTAATTTCAGATACGGTGTTACCGTTTTGATCATATACGCCATCAACTTCTCCTAATAGCAGAATTTGATTAACAGGCAAATATTTTGCCAGATAGAAAAATATCTTTTCTGTCGAGATGATGGTTCCACCTCGTTTCTCGTCAATACAAACATCGCCATAGACGAGGGGAATCAGTCGTTGTTGGAGAGCAGATTGAATCGGCGTGACCGACATTTTTACCAACTCACCATCATTGCTCATGGCTGATGCAGAAGGCTGCATACGCCATACGGGAACTCCAGCTTTTTCCAATACTCGGGCAATTAGATAATTAAGCTCGGCAGCGACGGTTGCCACATGGGCAAATGCGCGCCACTCTTCATCTGAGTGAACACCTTCTGCTGTTCGATACTGCTTGGCGGCGAAATGGCCGAATGATCCGCTTCCATGCCCTACAAGTAATTGCAGCGCGGGATTTGTGTTATAAGCCGCGGCGATTTCCTGTGCGAGGCGTTCAGCAACTGGATTACGAAAACTTCGCTCAAGACGTTTATCCGTAATAAGTGAACCGCCCAGCTTAACAAAGGTCAGCATAAACCCTCTTTTATTTAACGACTGTTTCGAAAACGCGAACGGCTCCAGCTTGTAAGAGGCTGTTGCGTACTTGAGCAGCAGAATTGGGTGTAACTAAAGCAATCATATTTCCACCCCGCCCACCGCCGGAAAGTTTTGCTCCTGCAGCACCGGCTTGAAGCGCCACTTGAACCAATTTATCCAATTTGGGCGAGGAGACAGTTAGCTGTTGTAATAATGTATGATTTTGGTTCATGAGTACTCCCAAATCCATTGGGCTACCCGATTCGATGACTTTTCGTGCTTGAAGGACAATTGCTTCAATAGCATCCAATACGATCCGAGTGCCTGCGCTATCTTTATCATACAATTTGCGAACATCACTGACGGCAATTCGGGTTAATGCGCCTTGCCCGGTATCTCCAATAAGGAGTGAAAAGTCATGACCAATCGACAGAGGTTGAATAGGCTGATTGCGAACGAAATAAACCGGCCGCTCATAAACGATGACCGTATTGTCAATACCACTTGGAGTTCCATGATGGAGTTTTTCAACTTCGTAGACAATTTCATTGAGTTGGTCATCTTCAATTGGTCGGCTCAATGCAATTCCGATTGCCCGCGCCAATGCAGTAGAGATAGCAGCACCACTGCCCAAACCGCTGGCAATTGGAATTGTAGAATGTAGAGTGATTGTCACATTGGGCGGCGCTTCTTGGAAATAATTGAGGGCCAGTTGTACGGTTCGTCTTATTGCGTCGTCAAATACTTGTTCACCAATATCCATCATTAAAAGACGCAGGTTGATATCCGGCGCGACAATTTCCAGACCTTGCTTACCCAATGGGTTGTTTTGAATAGATGCGGTAGCTCGAAGGCTAGACACCGGCACAGCAATAGCGGGCTTTCCATAGACGACAGCGTGTTCGCCAAACAATATGATTTTGGCAGGTGCAGTTGCTTGCATGTGTAGTTCTACACCGTAGGACGAGGAATAACATATAAAATGACCACAAATGACAATCCCCACAAAAGAAAGGCTAATTGTAAAGGTCTATCTTTTAGAATTACTTCGTCGGGAGCACTACCTTCGCCTTTAACGTGGATGAGATAGAGATAGCGAAAAAGAGCATACATCACGAATGGTACCGTAGCGAGTCCCAGGTTCGTACCACGCAGTAAACGGGATGGAGCCTCGATAGCGTAGAGAATGTAAGCAATCAATATACTAGTTGTGACGATACGCATCATTTCATCTAGCAGTGGAAGATTATACTCGCGGAATATCGGACGAGCGTTGGCAGCACCTTCGTTAAGAAGCAGTAATTCCTGACGGCGTTTGCCGATTGCGAGGAATAAAGCCAGAAGGGCCATCAGGGTATAAAGCCAAGGAGAAAATTGAGCCACATGAATGACGACTACCCCTGCGGCAACGCGCAAAACATAACTGGCAGTAACGGTCAACACATCCAAGATAACGATATGTTTGAGCCGGAAAGAATACAGGATATTCATCACAACATACGCGATGAGAACCAGCGCAAATAGTGGACTGTACAAGAATGCTGCGCCAATTGAAAAAACAGGAATAATGATAGCGAATGCGATAGCCATCGGCACAGGAAGCTGACCAGAAGGCAAGGCGCGATATTTCTTTTTGGGGTGCTGGCGATCTCGCTCAATGTCTGCCAGGTCATTGATGATATATACTGTGCTAGCAGACAAACAAAGCAATATATAACTGAATGCAACACGAATAAATGGGTCACCAAGCGGAAAGAGCTGTCCATCGAAAACCAACCCGGCAAAAATGAAGATGTTTTTCGTCCATTGTTTAGGACGCATGGTTCTTAAGAGCCCAATTATCGATCGCAACCTCAACTCCTTCGTGAGTTTATCCCTACAGTAATGCGGCGGGATTATATAGCTTGAAAAGTAACTGAAGCAATCCTTAGCCTAACCGGGAAATGTACCTTGTCAACGGAGCTGTATCAATGGCAAGATGATACTTTGCCGTGTTTTTGGTACCCGGAGTGACATTGATGGATAAAAGCGCAACTGTACAAGCACATCCCAATATTGCCTTTATCAAATATTGGGGCAATCGTAATGACCGCTTAAGACTACCTGAAAATTCGTCCATCAGCATGAATCTGGATGGGCTATTCACACAGACCAAAGTAACGTGGACTGAAGGGGTGGAGACCGATAGCCTCATACTGAATAATAATCTACAGTCCGGTAGCACCGTTGAAAGAGTCTCTCAACATCTAAATGCTATCCGCGAGCGTGTCGGGATACAATCCTATGCGAAAGTTGAGTCTTTCAATAATTTCCCTATGGGAGCCGGGATTGCGTCATCCGCATCATCGTCAGCTGCATTAGCAGTTGCAGCCGTTTATGCGGCGGGCCTAAATCTTTCCGAACGCGAGTTAACGATGTTGGCGCGCTTAGGATCAGGTTCGGCTGCGCGCTCTGTTCCAAGCGGATACGTTGAATGGCATACCGGCGAAACTCATGAAGAGTCATATGCTGAAAGTATAGCTGCGCCCGATTATTGGGACTTGGTGGATGTAATTGCTGTTGTTAGCGCCGAACACAAGGCCGTTGGTTCAACAGAAGGTCATCAGAGCGCCAAAACCAGTCCTTTGCAAAAGGCCCGCGTTGAAAGTGCTGGGGTGCGCCTGGAGGTTTGTAAGGAAGCTATCCACAATCGTGATTTTACAACCTTTGCGGATATTGTAGAACTCGACAGTAATGTCATGCACGGTGTAATGATGACTAGCAGTCCTCGATTGTTTTACTGGCTGCCTACAAGCCTCATTATTATGCGAGAGGTTCCGCGATGGCGAGCTGAGGGCTTGCAGGTTTGTTATACGTTAGATGCCGGCCCGAATGTTCATTGTATTTGTCTTAGAAATGCTGTTGATGAGGTAAGTCAACTACTGAAGAAGTTATCTGGAGTCGTGGATATTAAAGTTGCGGGGGCAGGGGCGGGAGCAGTCATTGTTTCAAGTGAGTAATCCGTGAGGGTAAATTGCTTGGTGAGACTGTACCCCTTTATAATTCGTGTTAAGATGGTGTGTCATCATATGGTGACAAAGTAGTGTTGTATCCATAAGGATGAGATCAATGTTGGATTCCCTGCAAGCGAGTGACCCCATATCCGCCATTATCGCGTTTTTTGTGGTTCTGATTCCTCTGATTCTAATTCATGAGTTAGGCCATTTTCTGGCAGCAAAAGTCGCCGGTATTACCATTCTCGAATTCGGAATAGGCTTCCCTCCACGAATTCGCAAATTGTTCACTTGGCATGATACCGAGTTCACTTTAAACTGGATTCCACTGGGTGGCTTTGTACGACCACTAGGTGAGGATATGATTCGCCCATTGGACGAAAAAGCGGTCGAGAAAGATCGCCAGGAACTAATCGCGCGACAGCAAGCAGAGGATATATCTACATCCACTAAACCGAATGAGAATTACACTTCTGATTTTGATGAAGCAAAGTCGCGCGGGATCATAAATCCCAGGTCAGTAAATGAAGCTCGTCCTATGGGACGAATTTTCTTTATGGCAGCAGGTGCATTAGCGAATTTTCTATTGGCGTTGGTTCTGTTTATGGCGGTTGGCTTGCTGGGAATCCCCCGTGCAACTGGTGGAAGTGCGGCAATTGTCGACATAGCGCCCGAATCGATCCTCGCGAAGGCGGGCTTGCAAAAGGGTGACGTCATCACGGATATAAATGGCCAAAAATTTGATACGAGTGCCGATTTCATCTCTGCGTATGAAAAAGCTGGAGAAAATGTTACGTTGACCATTCAGCGAAATGGTGAATCTCAGCCGATTGACTTTGTAGTTCCACCGGCGACAACAAGGCAAAGTGTGTCTCATGAGTACGCTTTAATTTTGGGGATTGTCAAGAATGCCCCGGCAGATCAGGCAGGTATGAAACCAGGTGACATTGTTGTAGCTTTCAATGGTGAGAAAATCACTGGGATTGATGACCTGAAAACTCAAACATCCGAGAATGTAGGTAAAAAAATCATCGTTACCGTGGAGCGCGATGGGAAATCAATTGATATGCCTCTCACGCCGCGTGTAAATCCGCCACAAGGTGAGGGCGCAATGGGAATTGTCATCAGCCGAGTTTGGAAAGATGTGGCGACGGGGTTGGTGTATACAGATGGTTTTACCCAGAGTGAAATTGTACCAATGCCAGTTGGGGATGCGGCACAATACAGCGTTAACAGGGTTATGAATGTGATCACAACCACTGTCCAGATTCCTTCTCAACTAATCAGCGGGGCACTAAAGCCTGAAGATGCGCGTCCGGTGAGTATTGTAGGAATGAGTCAGATAGGTGGCGCAGTGATTCAAGAGAGTATTCAACAAGGGCGCATCGCTCCTATTCTGGATTTTATTGCGACCATCAGTGTTGCGCTGGGTTTCTTTAATCTGCTGCCTATTCCAGCTTTGGATGGCGGACGAATCGTTTTCGTACTGATTGAAATTGTGCGAGGTCGTCCGATTACTCCTGAGCGAGAAGGTCTGGTTCACCTTATCGGATTGGCATTATTACTTTCGCTTTCCGTACTCATCATTTTGAATGATGTGATAAACCCAATAACAAACGCAATCCATTAATGGAGAGGATGTATCCTTCGAATGAAACCCGTATTCGATGAGAATCAGGAAAACAGACAAGAAAAACCTACTTTTGAGGAGGCAATCGCCGCCCTACTCACGGTGGAGGACGAGGTTGTCCCCGCAAAAGTATATTACGGATTGTCCGGGCTAAATTCAGCCGAGCTTACACAATTGAAGCCAGTTTGGGAGAAGTTATCAGTTGATTTTCGGCGCAAACTCATTATTGAGCTTGCCGAAACGAGCGAGTTGAATTTCGATCTGGACTACCGGGGGCTTGGATTCTTTGGGTTACAGGACGAAAATGGCAGCGTTAGAGCCGCCGCAATTGAATTGCTGTGGCTCGACGAGTCGTTAGAACTCCTGTCCAAGTTAATTGATCTCAGTCAATGGGACGAGAATTATGAAGTCCGCGCAGCAGCGGTGAGCGAATTAGGACGGTTCATTCTGCTGGGCGAGTATGAAGAAATTCCCGAAAAGGAAGCTGTCCGTGCCCAGGAAGCTGCTATTCAACTGCTGACAAATGACGATGAAGAAGTGGATGTCAGACGACGTGCCCTGGAAGCGATTTCGAATTCCAGTCATGAGATTGTTACAGAGGCAATTCAGGATGCTTATGACAGCGGCGAACGCATGATGCGGGTCAGTTCAGTTTTCGCTATGGGACGATCCTGCGACCAGCAATGGAGCAAGAGCGTTTTGAAGGAAATGAACAGCGATGATGACGAAATCCGCTATGAGGCAGCCCGAGCGGCAGGAGAGTTGCAGCTTGAGGAAGCAGTTATGCCTTTAGGAGCTATGGCCACACAGGATGATCGCGAGATCAAGGAAGTCGCCATCTGGTCGTTAGGTGAAATTGGTGGGCGTGAGGCGCTGCGTATATTGACCGCACTAGCTGAAGATGCTGGTGATCTGAATGACGACGATTTGGTAGAAGCCATCGAGGATGCTATCAGCATTGCGACATTGGCAGGAGACTCGCTTGACTTCGACTTCGCGGATGATGCCGACTATTAAACGGCCTCTCAAGTGAATAAATACATTGTTGAACCGCCCGGCAGGGAAGCTGGGCGGTTTCTATTATAGGGGGACTGATTTGATTATTGAATTATTTGGCATTTTTTTTGACAATATTGTGCCTATTCTGGTTGTTTCAGGCATAGGATATTTAGTCGGAAAACGTCTGGAGCTTGACTCTCGCCAATTAGGCCGCTTGCTATTCAATGTTCTCTCGCCAGCCCTTGTTCTTCACGCCCTAACAACAAACACTATCAGCCCGGCTGAATTCGGACAGCTATTTCTGGCAATGACCGTGTTTATCGTGGCGATAGCGCTGATTGCTTTTCTAGCAGCACATTGGCAAAGTGAAAGCAGGGTTGAGCGGGCAGGATTTGTCTTAACGACAATGTGGCCTAATACGGGCAACCTGGGACTTCCAGTCATTAGCTTTGCTTTTGGACAGGATGTTTTAGCCCGCGCTGTAATTTTTTATGTTGCCGTGTCTATTCTGAACTACACACTTGGATTGTATGTTGCTTCGAGTGGCAAAAGCACTCCACGCGAGGCTATCATCAATCTTTTGAAAGTCCCGATGATTTATGCTGTAATTGCGGGATTCCTGATTAACATCTTTAAGGTTCCTCTACCGCTACCTATCGAACGCAGCATTACCCTGCTATCACAGGCAACAATACCTCTGATGTTGATTTTGCTTGGAATACAATTGGCGCAATCTGGGGGAATACGCCGTCCGCCGTTAGTGCTTTCAGCTGTCGGTGTACGATTACTCCTTTCACCTATCGTAGCAGCGTTCTTAGGGTTGATACTAGGGCTTAATGAGTGGTCATTGATTGCCTTCATCATGCAGGCAAGTATGCCAGTTGCAGTCGCAACCATCATTTTTGCCAGCGAATATCATCTGAATCACGATCAGGTTTTAGAGGGTGTACTGATTTCGACGCTCATTAGCCCAGTCACTTTATCGATTTTGATTCTTGTTTTACAACAGGCGACCAATATACGCGGTGGATAACAGGCGCGCTTCAGGGCAGCACGCCTGTTCAGAGAGGAGATTACTGAGCAAACATTGTTTGCAACTTCATCGCCATTCCCATATCGCCTTCGATCTTGATTTTGCCACTCATAAACGCCTGCATGGCGTTAAGTTTGCCGGACGAAACGGCGTACCAATCATCTGCGGCGGCCTTAAGTGTCATCTTAGGATTTTCAGCTTGACCTTGACCTGCTTCGCACTGTCCATCTGCAATTCGCAGCCAGAATAATCCACCGTTATCGCCGGTCAGATTGAATTGAATAACTGCATTTACGCCTTCGGCCTTAGCCGGAATAAAACGAGTGACCATGATTGGGAAAATTTCGGCGATTTCCTGAGTAGTTGCCATTTTGTACTCCTAATTGTGTATTTAAATCCGATAAGTTGATTAAGTTTAGCACATCCCTTGCCTGAATAGTATACAATATGTACATCTGTAGCCGAGGCACAGGGAAAGAGATATCATGCGAAAACTGGCAGCGTTTTTTCTAAGCGCGTTTCTAGTCATTTTATTTTCTTCTAAAGCCACCGCTGCTGAGAACGAATCATTTCGTCTTTGCATGGACAAATCGCTTATGTTGACGCAGATAATAATATCTACGTTTTGCGTCCTCATAACTCTACGAATGCTTTTACTCAGGATGGGAGTCCGGAAATCCAATATCGTTGGACTACCTGGTCAACCGATGGCCGGTTGGCCTATTTTCTGACCAAAGTGATTGATCAACGGGTAGAAACGGATGTTTTGTTGCGACCCCGCATCAGACGGAGGGGCAGATAGTTTATCAGGGGAGTGGTGAGGTTTTCACATATGCTGCGTGGGCACCTAACAATTGTCAGGGTGATAATTGTCGTGATCTGGCGGTTCTCTTAAGCAATCTTACCGATCAGGGCTTCCCAGTAAAATTAATCCATTCCGGAAGTGTTGATGCAATTGATAGTCTCGTTGGAACGGGAGCGCCTTCTTATTACAGTTCGAGTCCAGATGGCAGTAAAATGCTGTGGCATCGCAACAATGCTACCATCGACATTTACGATGCTGGCACAAACAAGTTCATTGATACACTTCTGTAGCTCCCAGGTTATTTTCAAGCCCCAGCGTGGTCTCCAATCGATCATCGCTGGCTTATTGGCTGACTGGGCAGTGATCTCCGATCTACTGATCTTGTCATCGGAGAAAATGATCAGACGCAAATTGACAGTCAATCGATTTAACGCTCTCTGGATCGTTGCAGGCGCGATTCCAGGTAATAGACACCCATTGACAGGATGATGGTCAGGTTAGCATAAATGAAGGATAAGACCAAAAGCCCTTCGGGATAGCGAAAGCGATTACTGGAATACTGGCGCGTTAAATGTGAGATTTCTGGTACGGCAACAACTGAAGCCAGCGAAGTGTCTTTGAGTAGGAAAACGAAATTATTTGCCAGTGCAGGAAGTACGTTTCGAACAGCTTGTGGCAAAATGATATAACGCATGGCTTGTACATAATTCATACCCAAGGAACGCGCCGCTTCCATTTGTCCGTGACCGATACTTTCAATACCCGCCCGGAATACCTCTGACATAAATGCACCATAGGTCAAAGCAAAGGCCAGCATAATACGCCAGGTTGGATCAATGTCACGGGTACGTAGAACCGTACTATCAATTTTGTTATCAGGTACACCTGCCATGCGCTGTAAAAGATTGTCGAGGAAGGGAATACGTGGGGTAGGCGGCCCAGTAGTTACTGCTGTATCACCTTGCTCCACCGTAGAAGTACCTGCAACGAAATCCACAAACGCAGGGGTAACTACAAACGCAAATATCAGCACAATCACCAGTAGAGGCAGACCACGAAACATCTCAACATAAAAGGTAGAAATGTTGTAAATAATGATATTTTTTGACATGCGTCCAAAAGCTGTAATCAGACCAATGATGGCGGCGAAGAAGAATGCAACCAATGTGATTTGGACGGTAACATTAATTCCAGGCCAGATGAAGTTGCGTGCTTCAATGAGTACGGAGTCGGTTTGAATTGCTCGGAAAATAATGATATCAAGAATTATGAAGAAAATAAGCCAACTCCGCCGCCGAATGAGACCTCCCACAAATGTTCTTGGGTTTAAGAATTGACGAGGTTCAAGCGGTGCATTCATTTCAGCGGCGGTGGATGTCATGAGAGTCTCCCTGCATATAAACAAGGTAGGGTGAGCAAATAGCTACTCACCCTACCACTAATTTAGAGCAAATTCCGACTTAGTTGCTGGAATTGAACCACTTTGCGTAAATGTCGTCCCATGCGCCGCTTGCCTGTAAGGCAGACATTGCAGCATTAATTGGATTGATCAGATCGCTTCCAGGTGGAAAGGCAAAAGCCAAGCCTTCAATGCCGGCAAGGGATTCAGGTAGAGTCTTCATGTTACCCTGTGTCGCGATGTAGCCCTCGGCTGCAGGACGATCAACTACAACGGCATCAACCTCGTCATTAAGAAGTGCTTGGACAGCGGCACCAAATTCATCAAAACTCTGAACATGATCTTCACCGAAAAGATTTGTCGCAGTGATGAAATTGGTTGTTCCATTCTGAGTTGAAACCTGGAAATCGCCGAGAGCCTTCAGTTCATCGGCTGTAGTGAAGCGGTCTTCACCCGCACGAACTA
The DNA here is from genome assembly GCA_044226645.1 of Aggregatilineales bacterium. Lineage (GTDB taxonomy): Bacteria > Chloroflexota > Anaerolineae > Aggregatilineales > Phototrophicaceae > CFX2. The sequence continues at coordinate 100,365 of JBGAGR010000002.1, read as the reverse complement.
AGAGGGTTTCATCATAAGCCTGATAAAGCTGCGAAAAATCGACAGTTTGGTCACGGTCAGCCGTATAAGTAATACCATCGGCTGCAACGTCGAACTCACCATTCGCAATGGCAATCAACATACCATCCCAGGCAGTTTCTTCGAACACAGGCTTGCAGTTGATGAGTTGGCAAATTGCGGTAAAAGTATCATAGTCCCAACCAACCGGCTTGTTATCTGCATCCAGGTAATTGTAGGGAGGATAGGCGTTTTCGACAGCGATGGTAATTTCACGACCACCGAGATCGGGCCACTTAACTTTATCAGGCGAAACATCCTGAGCTACCACTGCCCCCAGAACCGGGACAATCAATATCAATAGAATCACAAACAGTTTAATCTTTGAGCGAAACATCACTTTTATCCTCCATGTGGAATTGAATTTCTCAATTGTAGGCATGATTGTATTGCGTGCTGCGACAATATAATTGTATGAGTATAAGGTGTCTACGGCATTTGTCAAGAAACCAGAACACACCCTAATTATGGACTCTGCACAGGAATAAATGGGGCATCGCGATATATGGATGCCTGTTTAATCATGTTGAGTTTCTTCTGGCGTGGATAACGTTTAAATGATGCTTCTGCTTTGAGTGCCTCTCCTTGAGAATTGAATCGCCATGCTCCTATCGGGTTTACGGGTAAGTGAGATGCTGTATAGGCCGCACCACGACCAGCGTTATGTTCTTTGAGGCGACGATTCAAATCTAATGTAATGCCTGTGTACAAAGATCCGTCGCTGCATTCCAAAACATATAAAAACCAGGGGGGCATTGGCGCAAGAACGTAACAATAACGTCCATCTAGCTTGATAAAATCCTCAGCTGTATAGCCTTGAGCGAAAGCGGATTCGAACGCCTCTCTAAGTGCCATGCGCCAAGCAAGCGCCTGTTCAGGGGATTTTTGTTTTACATCAGCCAGATTGGCCGGAATTTCAATTAAATAATGAGATGTAGACTCCAGAATTGATTTATTGAAACAAATACTGTTTTCAGTGTCAGCCTTTAGAAGAAATTGACCAAAATATTCATTGCTTAATTTCGACTGAATTGAGATGTTTTTCGCCAATTTCTGCACACGCTTGTGGCGTAAATCCCAATGAACTTCGAGACGATCAGAGGGCAAACCAGCATTGATACCATCGGTCATTTCGCCGTAGAGGTTAACATGATAAATACTCGCTGTCGCCCCCAAAAGATGGAGATTAAAATTAGCATTCCCTCTCTGAAGTGGGTCAAATGTCCAGGCAATTGTTTTGTAACCGTGTTCTAACGCCCAGACACGCTGAAACTGTTTGAGAGCGAAGCCAATTCCTTTACCCTGGTAATCTGATCTCACCCCAGCCATATGCGACCACAACATCCATTGTTTACCATGTGGCACGGGAAATGCAAATGCCATGCCTACGAATTCACTCTGGTCGTAAGCCCCAACTACAAGACTACCATTCATAGCCATTACATGTAAAAGACTAGTGGGAACTGCATCGCGTGGTTCGAGATCCCATACCGCAATTTCCAAATCAACGAATTTTTGCAGATCGTCTATGCTGTGTAGGATGCGACAATCCCAGTGATTCAGATTCATTTTCCAAGTGGTTCGGAGAGCAGCAAACCGATAAGTGCCATCAAGATCCCAATATTCTGTATGACTACGCCCAGAAGGTGTAACAACTGCGAGTCCGAGTAAACATCAAAAATCTGAATAACAAAGCTAATGATAACTAACCCGATGCCGATCACAACCGGCAAACCGCGTCGTTTCGACATAAATTCGGACAAGCTGGCGATCAGCTTTGCTAACCATGAAGATCGGTCAATACGTTTGAACATGAATTTATCCCGCAACCTGAAATGCTTTGAATCGTTCGTAGAGTGATGGTGGGAGCTGTACAGTGAGAATAACCCCATCCCCTGTGTGTTCTTGATTTTCTACATTTGCCAGCTCGAATAGCGTTGAAACAAGATCTCCACGCTGATAAGGGAAGAGTAGGCGTACTTTTCGATAATGTTTGGCTATAATTGTTTCGATGACATCCAGAAGTTCTGGAATGCCATTACCGGTGCGTGCAGAAACCGAAGCCTCAGCGTCATATTGTTCACTGCTCATACGTTGTGGGCGTGGATTATTTCCCCATTTGTCTATTTTGTTCCAGACCAAAATTCTCGGAATCGGTGGAACATCAATTTCGGCAAGGGTATCCTCAACAGTTTCGATGTGCTGTAATACATTGGGATGAGCCGTGTCCACCACATGCAACAATAAATCAGCTTCTGAGATTTCTTCGAGGGTGGCGCGGAAGGCAGCAATTAAAGTTGTCGGAAGCTTCTGGATAAAACCTACTGTATCGGTTACTACTATATGCCGAGACGAAGGCAAATCAACTCGACGAGTGAGGGGGTCTAAAGTTGCAAACAATTGGTCTGCAATATAAATTTCTGCTCCGGTCATGGCTCGTAGCAACGTTGATTTGCCCGCATTTGTGTAACCAACCACAGCGACAACAGGTATTCCTGCTCGACTGCGCTGCTGACGATGTTGACTGCGATGTTCGCGCACACGCTCCAAATCTTCCTTTAGCTTGATTATTTTTCGCCCAATTTCACGGCGGTCGACTTCAAGCTGTGTTTCACCGGGACCGCGCAATCCTACACCACCGGAACCACCGCGTGCCGCACCACCACCAGCTTGTCGCGCGAGATGCGTCCATTGGCGTGTCAGGCGAGGGAGAAGGTATTCGTACTGCGCTAACTCAACCTGTAGTGCTCCCTCGCGAGTATGGGCATGTTGGGCAAATATATCCAGAATAAGCGCTGAACGATCCAGAACTTTGATGTTTTCGCCAAACTCTCTTTCAAGCTGTCGTTGGTGACGAGGAGACAATTCATCATCGAAGATTACAACACGGATTTCTAGCCCATTAATTGTGTCCCGTATTTCTTCAACCTTACCAGAGCCAATAAATGTGCTAGGGTCGATTTGTTGCAAGCGCTGCGTGCTTTGCCCAACAACTTCCATACCTGCCGTATCAGCGAGCAAAGCCAGTTCAAGAAGAGAATCCTCTAAATTCAGCAGCGGACGAGAATTTTTAACTTCCGCACCAACCAGATAAACACGTTCTTTTTCCAAATGATTTGACATGAGATCAGACGACATATAACCCGTTTTCAACTAATCCTGATGAGCAGTAGTATACCAATCTTTCAACCGTTGAAGTGCAATTACTAGACGATCATCCGGTACGCCAAGGCTGATTCGGACATATTGGGCACCACCGGGTCCATATGCCTCACCTGGAGCCAAAGCGACTAATGCATGCTGTAAAGCTTGCTCAACATAATATGCACCATCATTTTTATCTACTTTCCCCCAGATATAGAGGGATCCTTTGGGTTTTTCCGCTGTCAACCCAATTGAAGGTAGTATTTCCAAAATGCGATCTCGTCGTCGCTGATAGACTCGATTACGCTCATCAATCCATGACTGAGGGGTTTCGTTGAGTGCAACAATACCAGCATCATAAATTGGTCGGAGATGTCCACTATCGACGTTGCTTTTGACCTGAAGGAGCGTTCTTATTGCTTCTGCATTCCCCACCGCTGCACCGAGTCGCCAACCACCCATGTTATATGTTTTGGAAAAAGACATGAACTCAATCGCACAGGTCTTCGCCTGATACACCTGTAAGACACTTGATGCCCGGTATCCATCATAGGTTACATCAACATAAGGATTGTCGGATGCCAGTAAAATATCATGTTGACGACAAAACTGAATGGCTCGCTCGTAAAAATCGAGTTCAACAGTTGAGCCAGTTGGATTGTTGGGATAATTCAGCCACAAAATTTTTCCGTGATTCGCTAACTCATCGGGGATACTGGCTAAGTCAGGATGGAAGTTATTCTTGGGTAGTGTGGGTATCCAGCATACATCAGCACCCGCGAGCTGCGCGCCCATAGCATAGGATGGATACCCAATATCAGGAACCAGGGCACTATCCCCGCGATCAAGATAGGCTAAACAGAGGTTAACAATACCTTCTTTGCTACCAATAAGCGGTAGTACCTCGCGTTCGGGGTCAAGGGTTACACCAAATCTTTGTTCATAGTATTGGGCGACTGCCTTGCGAAAAGCCGGGATTCCCCGATACCCAGAGTAACCATGATTATTAACATTTCGGGCTGAAGCACTTAAAGCATCAATCACGGCAGGGGGGGGCGGTAAATCAGGGCTTCCAATATCAAGACTGATGACATCATGCCCTTGTGATTGGAGTTTTTGAACACGCTGACCTAAAACGGCAAAGATATAGGGGGGCAAGTTATTTAATCGTTCAGCAGGCTTTGGCATTGGTCATTCACCCTTAGGTTCGAGCTTATTCATCCGAATCAGCATTATCGCCAATATCTTTATTCGTGTGCCATATGGGCGCATCGAGAGGGCGACTATACATCGGAACCATAATATGGAATATACTACCGGGACAGGCCACTTCATCATAGCCATCACTTTCCACCCAGATAGTACCGCCGTGTGCATCCATAATACCGCGTGCAATAGGTAAACCCAATCCCGGCCCACCGCCTTTAAACTTTGTTTTTCCACTGGAATGCAAGGAAGAATCTCCGAGCGCAGAGAATGTGTCAAAAATACGTGGCATGTTATCTGGCGCTATCCCAATGCCATTATCCATCACCATAATATCCGTAAATCCAGGTAATTCGCGGCCTTGAATCACGACACTACCGCCATCTGGGGTATATTTTATGGCATTCAACATTACTTTTTGTAAAACTTGTAATAGTCGATCCGGATCTGCAAAAGTCACCGTTGTCGGGATTGTATCTCTCTGGATTGTAAATTGTACCTGCCGGGTAGCCAGTTCTTTCTGAACGATGCGCTCCGTGGCATTCATCAATTGGTGAAGCCATACAGGCTGGAAAGAAAAATCCATTAGCTTGAGATCAAGTAGTGAAACATCAATCAAGTCATTGATAATTGCCTTCAAACGCGATATGCCGCCTTCTATTCCTTCAAGCAAAAGTGATATTTGCGGATCATCCTTTAAAATTGGAATATTGGCGATCATATCGGAGTAGCCTTCAACAAGGGTCAAGGGTGTACGCAGTTCGTGAGAGGCGACGGCGATAAAGTTGGATTTGCTCTTATCGAGCCTGTCTACATCAGCTTGTGCTTTGATAAGCTGGCGACGCACATTTTCAAGCAAGGCATTACCCTCAAGATTCGACAGATAGGTAATAGCATCGGTGAAAATAGTGTCACTTTCAACCAGAAATCGTACTGCCTGATCTAATGGGGATCGCGCCAGAATCCCTTCCCATGTGACCTCTTTCAGTGTTGCCAATACAGGTACAAGGCTGGCTGACTCGGAGGCAGTTGGCGCACTGCGTGATTCGACCCAATCAATGAGAATGGTATTCAATGGGGTAGGGCTTTGCGATTTTAGGGAGCGCAGCAGACCCTCAAAGAAAGATACCACAGATTGATGAACCTGCGATTTTAGGGCTTCATCCTGTGAAAGTTTGGCAACGGCTGCATCAATTAGACTATCCTGATTCTTTCGAAGCCACTCGCTCAGGTTTGTCACACTTGGCCTTCCCCGCTCAGTGATTGTGTAGGCATGTTATTATATTGTGAAACATTATATTTGTTTCACAACGGATTGCAAATAAGCATCGGGAACGATGCGAAGTGAATTTTGCAAATCTGCTAAAGCGCGTTCAGCATAAGCAGCATAACGATCCCGTTTATTTTTAATGCGTTCCTGTAAATCTGGCAAGATGCCGAAATTCGCTTTCATAGGCTGAAAATCTTCTGCTTCGGCGTGGGTGACATAATGAGCTAGTGCTCCAAGCAGGGTAGTTAGCGGTAGTGTCAATGTGGGCTTGTTTTCGAGGTAAAGTGCCATATTTAATCCAGCAAGCAACCCGGTTGCAATATTACCTACATAACCTTCCACACCGGTGATTTGTCCTGCAAAGAATAAATCTTCACGCTGACGGAATTGCATCGTTGGATGCAAAAGTGTTGGTGAGTTAATGAAGGTGTTTCGGTGCATTTGCCCCAAGCGAAAGAACTCGGCGTTTTCAAGACCGGGGATCAACCGCAAGACCTTTTGTTGGTCGCCCCAGCGCATATTGGTTTGGAAGCCAACAATGTTATACAGGCTGCCGCTGAAATTATCACGGCGAAGTTGAACTATAGCGTAGGGTCGCTGTCCTGTGCGAGGATCACGTAAACCGACAGGGCGCATAGGACCATATGCCAATGTGTCATCACCCCGTGATGCTAATTGCTCAATTGGGAGACAACCTTCGAAGAATAATGGATCTTCACGCTCAAAATCGCGCAGTTCAATCGTCTCTGCTAGTCGAAGTGCTTCGACAAACCGCGTATATTCTTCTCGATTCATGGGACAGTTAACATAATCGCCTTCGTCATTTTCCCCGCGTCCATAACGACTAGCACTAAAGGCAATACTCATGTCGATGCTTTCTGCTGCCACAATTGGCGCGATGGCATCATAAAAATAGAGATATTTTTCGTCGGTGAGTGCTGTAATGCTGGTAGTGAGTTCCGGTGAAGTCAATGGGCCGGAAGCAATGATGGTTGGCCCATCGGGTATCGCCGTGACTTCTTCCCGGATAAGACTAATGTTGGGATGTGCTTCGATTGCTTCAGTGACCATTACAGAAAATTTATCCCGATCTACAGCTAATGCGCCACCAGCTGCCACTGCGGCAAGATCAGCACATTGCATAAGTTTCGAGCGGAGAATTTTAAGCTCGGTTTGGAGCACGCCGGAGGCTCGATCTGGAAGTTTTGAACCCAATGAGTTACTGCAAACCAGTTCGGCAAGGTTGTTTGATGTGTGTGCGCCAGTAGTTTTCACAGGGCGCATCTCGTAGAGTTCGACGCGAAATCCCCTCTCAGCCAACTGCCAAGCTGCCTCAGAACCAGCTAGGCCACCGCCAATGACTTTAACTCGATGTTCCATGAGAATTACTTTTAATGTTATATATGAACAGAAATATGCCTATAGTAGAGGAGTGTTGTTGCTAAATCAACTCCCTGGCGAGATCGCAGTATGATTTGATTTTGCTCACATTATCGGCATTAGGAGGCGCGGTTTGCAGAGCAATCTGGTAAGCGGCAATAGCCTCATTATATTTGCGGAGGGCGAAAAATGCGCTGCCAAGCGTGTCATAAATATGATAGTCGGCAACGGTTTGTTCTTCAATCTCGGCAACATGCAGCAAATGCTCTATAGTACTGATCACATGAGAATAATCTTTTTGTTGATAATAGCTACGCGCGATTCGATACTGAAGCGACAATACCCAGGGATGATCTGGATTAAATTGCAATGAGGCATGATAAGCAGAAATTGCATTGTCGTACTGTCCCAAATTGAAATAAGCATCCCCTAACATTTCGTTTACTCTTGACCATGTGACATCGATCCCAAGTGGTTTTTTTGCATTCTGGGTGAACTGCTGGAGATAGGCTAAAACCTCTTTGTCGCGGTTTCCCATTTCAGACAGGATTTCGCCAGCCATCAATAACACTTCAGGGAGGATTAATCGATTTTCATTACTGTCTTTCGACACAATAACTAGGGCTGCTTCGGTAGCTGTCAAAGCTTGTCCATAATCTTGCATACCTCTGAAAACGCGACTCCGTAAAAGATTAACTTCTACTAACCAACCGGGATTTTCGGTAAGAGGGTAGGTATCTACGGCACGATTAAGAAAAGATATTGCTTTTTCAAGATCACGTTGTTCATAGTAGGTGATAAATCCTAGACGCTCGTAGCAGTAGGAAGTAAGTGGTTTTATATGGGTTGGATTGATAAGTGCCTGCTGAAAACAGCGGATTGCATCGTCAATTTGATTAGTTGTGACGTATACGCGCCCTAATTGATAATAAATCCACCCAAGATTGTTATAATTCGGGTGATTTATAATCACTTCTTGATAGAATCGCTCGGCTTCCGTAACGTCAGTCCGTTGGGCAAAGCCAACACTGGCTAATTCAAAACGCGCAAAGTAACAATCACCCTCTAACTCTTTGGTTGAAGGTAATTCATAACCCTCTGGGTTAATCTGGTGAATCATGTGTAAGTCATCAAGCGCGTCTTCTGGGCGGGCAGATAGAAGGCGAATACGCGCACGATACAACAAAATTTGGCTTTGCTCCTGGGGGGAGAGATCCGAACGAAGTGAGCGGGCAATAGCAACTTCGGCCTTTTTAAATTCACCAGTAGAGACCAGATTATCAACTGTTTTCAACTGTTCCTTCATACCCAACCTGACTAAACTATAAACAACATCCCTGAGTGTATTATAACGAACGGAAATGAAAAACGCGCACTCACTTGTGCGCGTTCTCATTTCACGCCTATCTACTATCTACTGAGCAAGTTTAGATAGCTCCTAAAACGATTGATGCATTTTGACCACCTAGACCAAAGCTATTGGAAAGGATGTATTTAAGCCCCTTTACATCGCGTGCCACATTAGGCACATAATCCAAATCACATTCCGGATCAGGGGTACGATAATTTATCGTCGGATGAATGACCTGTTCTACCAAAGTCATTGCACAAGCGATAATTTCAATTGCCCCTGAGCCAGCTAAAGCATGACCAATCATGCTTTTGGTTGAACTGACGGGAACATTATAGGCATGTTCACCAAAAACACGCTTAATCGCTAAAGTTTCCATTGCATCATTCGCTTTGGTGGATGTGCCATGCGCGTTAATGTATTGAATTCTCTCTGGATCCATGTGTGCGTTTTCAAGCGCCCAGCGCATTGATCGAATTGCTCCACCTCCTTCGGGATCAAGCGCAGCGACATGGTAGGCATCTGATGATGAGGCATGTCCCAGGATTTCTGCATATATCCGGGCACCACGATTCAAAGCGTGAGCAAGACTTTCAATGATAACTATGCCGCATCCTTCGCTAAAAACAAAACCGGATCGATCCGCGTCAAATGGTCTACTCGCTTCTGCTGGTCGGTCATTATACTCATTAGCTAACGCTTGCATTGCATCAAAGCCCGCAATTGCATAATCCTGCAATACTGCTTCTACACCACCTGTAATGACCATGTCGGAGCGCCCACTGCGGATTAGCTCAGAAGCTTCGCCGACAGATTGGGTTCCGGCAGCACAAGCGGTTGAAGGGGCATTAAGCGGTCCAAGCGCGCGGAAGAAGCGACTCACATAATGAGCGGGCATATTGGGTAATGAGTTAATCAAGGAAAGCGGGTTAGGCTTGGTGTATCCAGTTGTCTTGTACTTGAAGGTGCTTTGCTCGGCCATTTCGTGTGCTCCGAGTGATGACCCAATTACTACACCAACGCGCTCACCTTCTACTTCGATTTTCTCAGTGGAAAGTCCAGCATCGTCAATTGCCATTTTTGCGGCTGCAACGGCAAAGTGAGAGGCTCGCCCCATACGCCGCGCTTCTTTTCGTTCAATGTATTCGGTAGGATCGAAATCCCGAACTTCGCCACCAATTTGCACCGGGACATGTTCGATAGGAATGGTTTCGATGTGCCGAATGCCCGAACGTCCCGCCTTTAAACCTTCCCAAAGTGATTTTGCTGATCCAAGGGCAGTGACCCCGCCAAGACCAGTTATCACTACTCGTGGGCGACCATTGCGCAACAGTTCCATGTTTAGTTTCTCCCTCAACTTGCTTTTTAGCCAATGTTAAATGGCCTGGTGCGTTTATTAGAATTTCCAAGACTACCCGTAAATAATTCTTGCCAACTATCCCGTGATTGACCAGTTTTTGATCGTTAGTCGGTTCAGTTGCGCATGACTGATGGTTAGAACACCACTCATTCAGAAAAGAGACGAAATAATGTTAAAGAAATGTTTTGAGTTTTTAAAGTCATCCTCGAAGCCTCTATAACCGTTATTACTTGAATGACTAAAAGTCATTTATTTTAGGGAATTGACACTGAAAACACGCCGGGTATAATACTATCTTGATGCTTACGCCCCGGTGGCGGAACTGGCAGACGCGCACGCTTGAGGGGTGTGTCCCTTTACAGGGGTGGAGGTTCGAGTCCTCTCCGGGGCATCAAACATATGGAAGACCCACTTAATAGGTGGGTTTTCCTATTTATTGCCGCTAGGCTTGCGTGGTATTTAAGTTAAAGGTACACTGACCTCAAGATAGGTTGTCCTTAGCCTTAGGAACAATTTGCTCCAAACGGGAGATCAAGAACAATGAACACCTTTAAAGGCGATGTACTTGCACAGGCTTATGAGCTTATTGAGGCTGATAAGCTAGATGACGCTAAGGCTATTTTAAAATCTGCCCTGGAAACTGATAAAGATAACCCCGATGCCTGGTGGCTTTTCGCTCATGCGGTTCAGGATCCTGAGACGGCCCGTATTGCATTAAATAATGTCCTTCGACTTGATAGTGAATATCCTGAGGCATCCGATTTGCTTAAGACCCTTGAGCAACAATCCCCATCTGATGCTGTACTTGATTTTCATAAGGACCCTGCATTCTTACCAAATGTTCCGGGCAGCCTTCCTGATTTGCCTGAATCAGATATGGATTTTGATGATTTTGACGAAGATGAAGAATCTGAGACCTTCTTCCGCCGTCCAGTGTTTTTGATTAGCCTCATTGCAATCCTGCTTATTATCGCTATTGTTATTGTGGTCGTGCGTCCATTTGGTGGCACTAGTACACCAGATGCTACACAGGTCATTGATCAACCAACCCTGGTTGCTGTAACCGCAACTGATGTTATCCAAACTTCGGCGACAGTACCTTCGCAATCTGTGGACGATCCATTTGAGGCTTTACGCCCGATGTTAAGTGCTTTCACTCTATCGGACAATGGTATTCAATTGAATCAAACCAGTCTGGGTAACACGCTTATTGTTCAGGTTTGCACAACGCCCGGACGAGAACTGCGATCCACATTGCCACAAGTAGTAGACGCACTGGCGAAGGCAAATAATACGTACACTAATCAGGCTGATGCCATCGGTGTCCAGATGGTCGATTGTCAAACTAGTGCGAACTTGCTTGCGATTGGTGTATCCTTGAGCGATGCCGTGGCCTACGCGAATGGCGATTTAACTGAAGAAGATTTTCAGGCACGTTGGAAGCCATTGACATAAACCCTGCTAAGTTTTCGATTCGGGTTCATAAGCAGGTAAATGTATTGTGAAAGTAGTTCCTTTATTAACCACGCTTGTAACTTCAAGTGTTCCGTGATGGCTTTGAATAATGCCGTAGCTTACAAATAAGCCTAAGCCTGTCCCATTCGGTTTAGTTGAGAAAAACGGATCGAATATTTGGTTTATCCTATCGGCAGGAATACCACATCCTGTATCAGTAAACTGCGCAATGATATCGGTGTTTTCTTTCCATGCCTCAATTGTCAGTGTTCCACCACGCTCCATAGCTGCTTTTGCATTAAGAATTAAATTCATGAAAACCTGTTCAAGTTGATCCTTGTTACCATATGCCGAGAGAGGGTTTTCCATTTTGGCAACAATTGTCATATCCTCTTTTTGGAAAAACTTTTTATTCAAGCTCACAACACTTTCAATCACTGTGCCAACATCAATAAACTGAATATCAGATGAGTTAGTACTGCGTTTGCCAGCAAAATCCAGTAGCTGACTAACGATGCGCCAGATGCGTTCTACGTTTTCATGCGTAATCTGGAGTGCCTTAATGTCGATTGGCGCATTGTTTTGGGTATCTTCCAGCATGTCCTCAAGCATAATTCGAATAGGTTGTAAGGGGTTGTTTATTTCATGAGCGATGCTGGCTGCCAGGTGCCCGATCGAAGCCAATTTTTCGGCCCGAATAAGCATTTGCTGGGCGGATTTCAACTCCGCTGTTTTTGCTTCGACCATATCTTCTAAGCGAACCGCATAATTGGCCTGTATTTCATAGAGCTGAGCATTACGAAGAGCTAGTGCTGCTTGTCCTCCAATTCCCTCAAATAAGCGCAAATGACTCTCGTCATATGAACCATCTTTGGCTAGGAGAAGCAATAATCCTATCACGGTCAATCCATGTCTGAGTGGAACAATCATGCCGCTGTTAAATTCGCTAACTTCGCTGTTGTTTCCACCAGACCAAAAAACGGGAGTACCGGCTCCAAGAAATTGTTGAATGATAGCTTGGTGACTTATATTATAGGAATCTATCGCAATGTCCTTGCCGCGTATTTCTACTTGGACAAGCTGAAGGTTGTCATCCAGATGGTAGATTGCGGCTGCACTACCGGGTAGCAAATCAAGAACCAGGTAGGGTACAAGATTAAGCAGTTCGTTGACTTCAAGATGCTGATTTAGTTCCTCACCGACCCGTAGTAGGGCTTCCAATTCCTGTGAGCGGCGTTGCAAAGCATCTTCAAGCTTTCGTGCTCGGATCTTACTTTGCGCCCTTGCGAGAAGCTCACGTGGGTCGAATGGTTTGTGTACAAAATCGTCAGCCCCTAAATTCAGACCATGTGCGACATCAGAAGCCTGACGTGCTTTCGCTGTGATAATGATTGTCGGAATATTGGCAGTTAGTCCGTTTTCACGGAGATTACTTAGTACATCAAATCCATTCATGAGCGGCATTTGAATATCAAGCAGGATGAGGTCTGGCAGCAGATGTTGTGCTACACTTACTGCCGCCGCGCCATCATGAACACTCTCCACTTTGTAACCCTCGCGCTCAAATATGCGTGTCAGCATGATGGTTGTATGAACCTCATCGTCTGCTACAAGGACAAGTGGGGCATCTCTGTGGTCGCTCATCGGGTATCCTTTGTTATATTATTCGCCAATACTCGAAGTAACGCTGTCGGGTTTTTCAGCATAGTGTTACAATTTTCTCTACTCAACATAGTAAATCATGTAATCAGGTTCAAATGCAAGAATTTTCTCATCAAATTCGTTATTATCGCCAATCTATCCTATTTGGCTTGCTGATTGGAATCGGTGCAGGGGTCATATTTGCCGCTGGTTTTCTTTTTCGAGGCATAGTTGATCCATATTCAGCTCTGGCTTCGTCGGCTTCAGACACCGAGGGCTACCCTTTATTGGATGAGGTTCAAACCTTGCTGGACCAGCACTTTTTGCGTCAGCAACCGCCTACGAAAGAGCGGGAATATGCGGCAATACGCGGCGTGTTAACATCCTTAAATGATCGTTATACCTTTTTTGTCGACCCACCAGTTGCCCAAAGTGAATCCGATGTCCTTGCAGGTACATATGGCGGTGTTGGAATTTTGATTCAGCGGTCTGAAAAAGGTGAATTAGTACTACATCCTTTTGCAGATAGCCCGGCGGTTGCTGCAGGTATTGAAGATGGTGATATTCTAACTGCTATCAATAAAACACCCGTCGACTTACAGATGCAACCCGATGTCCTTGATCAAATGATGAGAGGTGAAGTCAAAGAGGGCAGTGGAGTTGAAATCAGCGCTATCAAAGCATCTAATGGTACAACGTATACCGTTTTTGTTCCTTTTACAATTATCAATGTGCCATCGGTTATATGGCGCGTGCTCCCGGAAGATAGTTCGATCGGTTACGTTCAGATATTACTTTTCACTAGTCGCACCCCCGATGAACTGAAAACTGCACTTGAAGAACTTGAGCAAAAGCAGATCAAATCACTTATCCTTGATTTACGGAATAATAGTGGTGGATTACTCAGAGAAGCCGTGGAAGTCGCCAACCAGTTTGTTGATGCGGGTGTCGTTGTGTATGAGAAAAGTAACACACAGGAAACCCCACTCAATGCAGAGGGTGGTGGGATTGCGACCAATATTCCACTCGTCGTACTAGTAAATCAGGGTACTGCGAGTGCTGCTGAATTGGTAGCAGGGGCAATACAGGATCGAGACCGAGGTATTTTGGTCGGACAGACTACCTATGGTAAAGGCACTGTGCAGCAAATATTCCGGCTTTCAGACAATTCATCATTACATATTACAGCGGCAGAATGGCTAACGCCAAAACATCGCGAACTCGATGGTAAGGGATTAGATCCTGACATTGCCATGATACCGGACGCTAATGGCCGTGATGTCGAATTGGGAGAGGCTGTCCGCCAGCTTGAACAGCAGTCTCAAGGCGAGAAGGCTCCATAAATGGTTAAAAATACTGGCATCAAAATAATCGCTAAAAATCGTAAGGCTCAACACGATTATCATCTGGAAAAAAGTTATCAGGCGGGTATTGCGCTGCAAGGCTCCGAAATCAAGTCTATTCGGGCTAATAATATCAACCTGAGAGAGGGCTTCGTTCAAGAGAAAAACGGTGAACTGTGGTTGCTAAGCGTCCATATTTCCCCTTATGAGCAAGCCAGCAGCTTTAGTCACCATGATCCAGTACGTCCGCGTAAACTTCTGCTCCATAAAAAGGAAATTGCCCAGATTATCGCGCAAAGTCGCGAACGTGGTTACACCGTAATTCCGACCATGGTATATTTGGATAAAGGACGTGCGAAGGTCGAAATTGCGCTTGCAAAGGGTAAGAAAGAGTACGATAAACGCGAAGCAATCGCAAAACGAGATGCTGATCGTGAAATTCGACGTGCAATGAAGGAAGATTATCGCTAATATGGCATGGCCTAATTCTATCCGCGAGATCAATAATCTCCCTGAAACCGAAAAACGCGAAATTTATAAGACGCTGCTGCCTGATTGGCTGTTTATCAATTATGGAGTGGATCGTGACACGCTTATGATTGATGATCAACCAGTAGTGCGTTTTCGCTGTCCTCATGGAAGTCGTGCGCTTGAAATTTCAGTTAAACGACGCATGACTGACGCTGACCCGATGCTGTATCTCAATATGGCTGATACATTTAACAATCAATTATTGGTTCTCCTAGTTGTTGTCAATGATCCGGACGGGGAACGATTTAATATTGATATAGATCAAAATGGTAACCAAACTCATCTTGGAACTACAGGACGGAATCTGGTTGCTGAAGAAGCAGCGATGAAGGCCGGGTTAGCACCAGGACAAATTCGGCGGGGATTACGATCTTTTAAACAGGCAGTGCCACTTTTTGAGGATTTTGTTCAGAAAATTGGTCATGATATGTTTTTGATTGAACCCCTTGCTTATCATAATGCGGTCGTTTTTGAGCGCTATGGGTTTAATTACATTCGAGGCTATCAGGAAATGTTGCGGATTGATCGTGAATTCCAAGAAGGTGGAGAGTTATTCCAGAAGCTTTCACCAAATCGAACTTTCCGCCAACTGGACTGTTGGAAAAGTATTCGTGGGCGTTCATGGGCCATACACGATGGCATTCTGGGCTATCCGTTTACGGGATTTCAGATGTATAAACGAATAGGGGTTCATGCAGGAATCAATACATTCACCGATGGAAACTGGTAATTCAACTCTGCTTATCACACCGGAAAATGTCCATGAGTGCCTTAGTAAACTCATAGAGGTTTCTCCACAAAGATTACCTAACTCGCTTCATTATCTACTCCTGGTTGACTTCTATCTAGCTCTCAACACACATCTACCGCCAACACCACAACGTCGGTATGATGCCCTTAATCACATTCTCTCCTCTTTTGTTACTGACCAATACAGGCATCATCGTACTACCCTTAATTTGACTGAAGTCTCGGAAAAAAACTTGGATCAGCAGCAAGCAGTGACCTTTATTGCCGAAGAAGGGCTTTTGGCTTCTGTTGAACTCTTGAGCTGGAGTTGGCTCTATTATCATTTTGTGAGGGTTGATCTCGATATTGCGTATTCGACTTTTTGTAACTACGCCCATATTGATAAACGAACGCTGAGGCGCTACCAGCGACACGGTATTCAACGACTAACCGATTATCTGTCAAAGAAGGAAGGGGAAGCGCGCAAGGAACAGCGACAGCGGTGGATGTATACCCAGTTGCCTGGTAGTGTGTTCACCCTTTTTGTTGCCAGAGATGAGCTGGTAAAGCGGGCAATATTCCTGTTAGAAACAGCTTCTCCGGCACATATCCAAATCAGCGGGCCGTCAGGGATCGGAAAATCGACTTTGGCTGGAATAATCGCGAAACATCAAATTGATGCGGGTTTGGTCGATCGATTCATCTGGATTAACCATCCCAACTCCATAGAATATGTCGGCCAATATTTGGCCGAACAGCTTTTTCCGGAGTATTCCGCCATATCACTGCGGGAATATGCACTTCTCCAAAGATTGCTCATTGTTGTCGATGACATTGAAGTCAGCAAAGGCACTGCGCGACTTTTAATGGCATTATTGGATGAGTTAAGCTCTGCGCATGTTTTGCTAACGAGTCGTGTCTACATTGAGCTAACCCGTGCAATTCATATTCCAATGAAGGAACTTTCGAAGGGGGCGGTCTTCACTATTCTGAAATCCTTTTACCTTAAAGAAAGTGACCAGGAATTACTTGAGGGGCGTGTATCCCATATTTGGGAGTCTGCTGGAGGGAATCCAGGGGCTGCTATTTTGTTGTTGCATCATTGGCCTTTTACTACCACCTTGCCTCCAACCGCGTTACACAATCCATTACACCAAGCATATGCAACTCTTGATTCGGAATTAAAAAGGGCATGGTTATCATTTGTATTATTGCCGCCTCGATCATATGACTTGAAATCCATTATTCACTTTTGGGCAACCGAAATAAACGAAGTGCAACTGCAATACTTATTGAGACATCATATGCTAGAGGTGTTTGAGGAAGATGCCAAAATTAAATGTGGTCTCTCAACATTAGGGCGACACTTTATCGAGAGCCAGTACTCATCGGATGAGGAAATGCAGCAGACGTTGGGCGAGTTACTTAACATACTAGGGATGCATCCACAATCAAACTCCAGTTTCATGTTTGACGTAATTGAACATATTCTACTTAGTGATTGGCTTCAGTTAGATAACCATATTCGAGAAGAGTGGATAGAGCGATTTTGTGAAGATGGCTTACAAAAAGATCATGCCGCGCAGTGGGCGGCTATTCTGAAACCATATTCCCAAATTCATCAACCACATCAATTCAGGCTTCGCGTGAATTATGCTGTCTGTTTACGACGGGTATCACAATGGAAACAGGCAGAAGCATTATTTGACCAGGTTTCTCGGAGTGCTGGTCGGGTAGGTCAATTTCTGGATCAGGCTTATGCCTTACTTGAATGGGCTATTCTTGTCAGACAGCAGGGTAAGTATGAAAAAGCTTTAGAACTTTTATCGCATGTCGAGGTAATACTTTCGAAACACAAAGATGAAAATCTATTATATGCACTCCGGCTTGAACAAACACAAATCGCACTGGATGCAGGAGAAGTTGATAGGGTAGAGGGGTTGATTCAGAGCCTGCCGGAAACACCCCACACTCTTATGTTATGGTGCGAATTATTGCTCCTGAAGCGCGATTATCATTTACTTCATCGTACATTCTCCAAAATAGAATCTATTCTCCAAGAGAGACCCGGCGATTTTGCTCGTATGCAGGTTATTATAGGGCAAAGTTATCAACAGATGCTTGATTTCACTAATGCCTATCGCCATTTATACGCTGCGCTCACAATCGTTGAAGAAAAAGGGGATATCTTTGCAACTGCAAGGATTCGGGCAAATCTAGGAGCCGTGATGATTGAACAAGGCGCTTACAGGGATGCTCAGCTTACGCTGGAATACGCAGAAAACATCCAACGGCAGTTAAGGGATCAAGTTGGTTTAGCCGTAACCCGGCATAACATCAAACTTTTAAAACGAAAGGTTGTCAGTTGACCGAACGATAAACTGGGATACAATAAACGCATAAGCACCTATAGCTCAGCGGATAGAGTACCGGTCTTCGGAACCGATGGTCGTGGGTTCGAATCCCCCTAGGTGCGATTGAATATTAAAACTGGCATCAAGATAATCAGATGCCAGTTTTGTTGCATAACACAGTCATCGCAGATAACACTTGTTGATGCTTCCCGGATAAATAAAGGTGATTTTTATGGTCAATAGCTCCAAAAAACGGGTGCTTTCCGGTATTCAGCCCTCTGGAAATTTAACCATCGGCAATTACTTGGGTGCTTTACGTCAGTGGGTTGCTGAGCAGGAAGCCCATGATTGTTATTTCTGTGTTGTTGATCTTCACGCAATCACTGTGCAGCAAGACCCTGCCCAACTAAAGGCGAAAACCCGCGAAGTCGCTGCACTCTACATTGCATCGGGACTTGATCCTCAAAAAGTAACCATATTTGTACAATCGCATGTTCCTGCCCATACAGAATTGGCGTGGATATTAACCTGCGTAGCTCCGGTAGGCTGGTTGTATCGAATGACCCAGTTCAAGGACAAGTCTGCAAAACAACAGCAGGACTCAATCAGTGCTGGTCTCCTTAATTATCCGACTCTCATGGCTGCCGATATTCTGTTGTATCAGGCTCATGCGGTTCCCGTCGGAGATGACCAGCGCCAGCATTTGGAATACACCCGCGATCTGGCACAGCGCTTTAATCATCTTTATGGAGACACATTCGTTATCCCAGAAGCCATGATTCCGAAGGAAGGGGCACGAATTATGGGTCTGGATGACGCAACGGCAAAAATGAGCAAAAGCGAGTCTTTGGAATATCACGCTGTTTATTTGCTTGATAAGCCTGAGCGTATTAAAAAGACAATTATGCGAGCAGTTACAGATTCCGGTTCAGAAATCAAGTTTAGTGATGAAGCTGAAAAGGCTGGGGTAAACAACCTCCTCACAATTTATCAATCATATACTGGTCAGTCGCGCGACGCCGTTGAGTCTATTTTTGCAGGAAAAGGCTATGGGGCATTAAAGAAAGCCGTTGTTGAAGTTGTCACTGAGCATTTAGCACCCCTCCAACAACGCTTTAATCAGATTATGGATGAGCCGGGATATTTGGACGATATATTGGCTGCTGGGGCAGAAAAGGCCTCCGGGGTAGCGAATGCGACACTTAAGACTGCAAGGGAGCATATTGGCTTGACAACACGATAAGTTTTCCCTATCTTGACCGAAGTTCTGCTAACTGCTAGAATCGGATTTTAGTAGTCCCATTCGTCTAGAGGCCTAGGACGTGGCCCTCTCAAGGCTAAAACAGGGGTTCGAATCCCCTATGGGGCATAAATCGCCTCAAGTTGTTTAAACTTGAGGCGATTTGTTTTTGACTTCGAATAGCCTTATATCCCATCTGTTAGCAATCCCCTATTAGAGGATTGCTAACCGCAAAAATCAAACACAAATGAGATTTAATGCGTGTTTACATGCAATCGCGAATATTCATTCCGATAGTTAACCGGGGCGACCTGCATATGGCGTTTGAAAACACGCCGGAAATAGTCTGGGTCGGTGAAGCCACACTTCTGAGCGATTTGCTCAATTGTGAAATTACTTTCCAACAAATAATCACAAGCTTTGCTGATTCTACGGCGATGAATCGCTTCCGTTAATGTGTGCCCGTAAACTTGCCGATAGATACGTCCCAGATAATCTGCATTATAGCCGATTGCCTCAGCGACTTTGCCAGATGTGATTGAGCGATCATAGTTGATTTGGATAAAAGTATGTGCCCAAGTGGCAACTGCATTGACATTATCCGCGTTCGTAAGGTGTTCTTCTACTGATTGAGCCACCTCAACCAGCATCAGCATGGTGAGCAAATTTGCTGAATCAGAATGTAGCCCCCCATTTTCCTGGTCCTCCAAAAATGTGCGAAAAAGCCGCTCCAAGCGTTCAGGTTGTGATATGCAACTAACCTGTGAAACTTTTATGGGCGGCGCAAATACAGGTTCCGAGTTTGGCTTATCATTCGGTTCCATCACCTCAAAATGAATCCAGTAGAATTTGAGACCGGGTGGCATTACGCAGGTGCTCCCGTGCCTGCGTCCAGGCCACAAATGGAGTGTATGACCAGCTTCGAGATGGAAAGTCTGTTCCTCTTCCCACATATCTAATTGACCCTGTTTCACAAATATCAACTCATGGGAGTCAATGATACGGGTGGGATGTTGTGCTGTACCACGCGAAACAAATAAACCAGCATTCTGAGCTTTAACGGGACAAAAAGGTCTTAAATTAAGCATATTCAGCCACCATCTATTTCATCTATTATCTTATCTTTTTTCACAATTAGGGTATAGCAAGAAGTCGGTTTTGTCCTGCTATTGTATGCTCCAATAGCTGTTGGTCGGACTGCAAATTGACTACATTAGGGATAAAGATGCAGATATGGTGTCTGATTTCGGCGGAGGATATTTCTTTTGATCGAGCCTACAAGTCGTCTAAAAACGATTCCGTTGAACCAAGTTGAAATCCAATCCGGCCTCTGGGGCGAGCGTCAGAAAATAAATCGTGACCGGACAATTCCCGCTATTTATGACCAGATGGAAAGAACCGGACGGCTGGACGCATTAAAACTAATTCGTGAACGCCCAAAGCACCGCAGCGTAATCCATATGTTCTGGGATTCAGACCCCGCTAAATGGCTTGAAGCTGTCGGTTACAGTCTTCGGACGCATCCTGACCCAGAACTTGAACGCATGGCGGATGACCTCATAAATCGGCTGGAAAAAGCCCAGCAGCCTGACGGATATTTAAATACCTACTTCACTGTTTTAGAGCCAGAAAATCGCTTCCGTAACCTGCGCGACTGTCATGAACTCTATAATGCAGGACATCTGATTGAGGGTGCGGTAGCCTACTACGAAGGCACAGGCAAACGCACCATGCTTGATGTGCTTAGCCGTTACGCGGATTTAATCGATAAGACATTCGGCCCCAACGAAGGTCAAAAACGAGGCTATCCAGGACATCCAGAGCTTGAATTAGCACTCGTTAAACTGTATCACGCAACTGGAGAAAAACGCTACCTCAGTCTGGCAAAATACTTTATCGATGAACGCGGACAACAGCCCCATTATTTTGATGTTGAAGCGCGTGAACGTGGTGAAGACCCTAGAGACTTCTGGGCAAAAACTTATCGCTATTGTCAGGCGCATGAACCACTGCGTGACCAGCAAACCGCCACCGGGCATTCCGTCCGCGCTTGCTATCTTTACTCTGGAATCGCTGATATTGCTCTCGAAACCAACGATCAAAGTCTGATAGACCTCTCCCATCGCCTCTGGGATGATTTAACCCAGCACCAGATGTATATCACGGGAGGTCTGGGGCCGGCTCACTCCAACGAGGGCTTCACCTTCGCCTATGATCTACCCAATGAAACTGCCTACGCCGAAACCTGCGCGTCGCTTGCGTTGGTTTTCTGGGCACATCGCATGTTTCATCTCGACCCTGACAGCCGTTACATCGACGTGATGGAAACCGCGCTCTATAACACCGCCCTGAGTGGCATGTCGGTTGAAGGCGATCATTTCTTCTACGCCAACCCTTTAACATCATATCCGAATGTCAATCCGTACGAACGTTTCAGTGGCATAACATCAGCCCAGCATTATCGACGAACACCTTGGTTTGAATGCCCGTGCTGTCCACCCAATTTATCACGAACGATTGCCAATATCGGAACTTATATGTATTCCTTAGGTGATGATCGCCTATATGTTCATCTCTATAACGAGAATAGCACACAGTTCAACATTCATGGTCAGGATATACGGCTAGACTTAGCGACAAATTACCCTTGGGATGGCAGCATCCTATTCACCTTCCAGTTATCAAACCCGGTCTCATTTGATCTTGCCTTACGAGTACCGGGGTGGTGCAAAAACTATCAAGTCCAGGTAAATGGGGAACCGCAGCAGCCGAAACTCGAAAAAGGGTATCTGATCCTCTCCCGCACCTGGATAAATAGTGACACAGTTACTCTGATCCTCGATATGCCGGTTGAACGCATGATATCTCATCCGATGATTCGGCAGGATGCAGGCCACGTCGCTCTACAGCGCGGTCCTATCGTTTACTGCCTTGAAGAGGTCGACAACGGCGCAAATCTGGCACATGTCATTCTGCCGCCTGACTCAACTCTGACCGCCTCCGTAGACCCGGATCTATTTGATGGAACAGTTGTCATAACAGGTCAGGCCGTGCGAACTGAAATTACCAATTGGTCTGGAAATCTTTATCAACCGCAATCCCAACTCCATCCCACCCGTACCCCGTTCACTTTTAAGGCTATCCCCTATTTCTTTTGGGCAAATCGGGAACCGGGTGAAATGCGTGTGTGGATACGTGAAAGTTGAAAACAGAAATCTGTGAAAGGAGGCCAACAGGAGAGGTTTTGGCAACACAGTGGTCGTTTTACACATAAATATCGCTAAATATAAAGGGATGATTGAAAATGGCTAACCGAAAACTTTCTCGTCGTGATTTCTTAAAAGTGACCGGTGGTACAGCGGCAGCGCTTGCTTCTGGAATGCAATTCCAGAATATGCTACGTGCGGCACCCGCTCTACAGGATGTAGTCAATATTGTCTTTGGCGGCTGGGGTGCCACCGCTGAGGACAACGGCGTTCAGGCTGCTATCAAGCAATTCGAGAGTGAAAATGCCAACATCACCGTTGAATGGCAAATCACTCCACAGGCAACAGACTACATGCAGCAGCTTTTGACTAATATTGCCGCACAAACTGCGCCAGATACCAGCTTCATCACCTCCGATTCGTATGAAACACTGGCTAAAGGTGGGCAATTAGTGGACATCACTGATCGCATTATGGCTGATCCTGATCTGAGCAGGCCGGATTACTTCTTCCCACAAGAAGCTACTCGAAGTGCAGATGACAACGGACGCTGGCACGGGATTGGCTCAACGTGGGTCGCGGCACAGGTATATTATAATGCTGACATTTTCGATAAGGCTGGAATTACGCCCCCTGGTTTCAAGGACGAAGAACTCTGGAACTGGGACACTTTTATCGAGAATGCCAAGCAATTAACTGTAGATGCCAATGGACGGCATCCAGATGACGCAGGGTTCGACCCCGATAACATTCAGCAGTGGGCAGTAGATTGGCCTCTCGGAAACTTCGTCCTCCCTGTAGGGGCAGTCTATTCCAATGGCGGTGAATGGATCAAGGATGGCAAGGTTGCCCTGGATAGCCCAGAAGCAATGGAAGCCCTGCAAAAACTAGCTGATCTGGTTTACGTCCATCATGTCGCACCCCGCACAGCAGCAATGTCCGACCTCGGCATGACTAACACCCAGATGATCGACAGTGGTCGTCTTGCGATGGGTATTGATGGATCATGGGCGCTGTCCTGGATGGCTCCTCAGGTGACTAATGCTAAATTGGGAACAGGTGCAATTCCCTACTTGAAACAACCAGCAGACTATATGCAGGCTCATTTCCATGCAATGATTAGCACCAGTCAACATCAGGACGAAGCCTGGCAGTGGTTGCGCTTCCTGGCAACACCCTTCTACACGCTGTCATTCATGAAGATTGGCTTGTGGCTGCCCAGTCAGATGGCACAGGTGACACCAGATGGGCTGAAAACGTGGCTCACTGAAGGCATTCATACAGCCAATTATGCTGATTTTGTCACGGATTACCTGCCTAAACATGGTGTTGTGGCTCGTATTCCACCGGGCTATATTGAAGCCAACAACAACTTCATTACACCCGCTATGCAGGCCATTGCTGATGGCACACCTGTCGCCGATGTTATGCCTGACGCAGTGAAGCAGGCTAACGATGTGATCGCAGCGGCCTCAAGCTAAAGATCGTGCTGAAGAGGGGGTTGGACTTTTTATCAATCGACTCTCTCTTCAATCACCCTCATGCGAGCTGAACCGTTACAAAATGGATGGCAAGGACTATGGCATCTCAATCTGACCTGACAACCTCTGCATCGGGACTTATTCCGGCAAAAAAAAGACAATTGTCGTTAACACAACGCCGTACACTCTTGGGGTATATGTTTATTGGTCCGTTTATTTTAGGCTTTCTTTTCTGGTTTCTCATACCGGCACTGGTCTCGGTTTATCTCACTTTTCACAAGTGGAATCTGATCAGCCCACCGCAGTACGTCGGTTTACAAAATATTGAACATCTCTTTAACGATCCTTTGCTCCTTCAATCGCTAAAAGCGACATTTGTTTATACTTTACTTTCGGTTCCATTGAGTCTGTTGTTGAGTTTTTTCCTGGCAACTCTCATCAATCGCCAATTTCGAGGGATTGCTATTTTCCGCACAATTTACTACCTCCCCAGCATTGTCCCGGCTATAGCTAATGCGCTGTTATGGGCTTGGATGTTCAATACTGAATTCGGTCTCATCAATGTGATTGTGCGTGGTCTGGGCGGGGCAAAAGTTCCCTGGTTACAGAGCACTACCTGGGCGATTCCTGCCTTTGTTGTTTTGACTCTGTGGGGTTCCGGTGGTTCAATGATCATATTTCTGGCGGGTCTACAAGGAATTCCCGACATCTACTATGAAGCCGCGGAAATTGATGGTGCGGGACGCTGGGCAAAACTCCGCCATGTGACACTTCCGCTAATGTCTCCCATTTTCTTTTTCAATTTCGTACTTGGGTTCATTAACACATTTCAGATATTTACCATTGCCTACCTGATTACCGGTGGAACCGGTGGGCCAGAAAATGCTACCTTGTTCCTGGTGCTGTATATCTACCGGACGGGTTTCCGCAATCAGAATATGGGTTACGCCGCTGCGCTTTCCTGGGTACTGTTCATTATCCTGATGATTTTATCATTTATTGTTTTCAAATATCTCGGCAGTCGGGTCTACTATGAGAATCCAGACGAATAAGGGGGATAACCATTATGAGTGCACTTGGTCAATTAGCACCTGACTCGCAACAAGAAGATCAGATTATCAATAAATATTCCTCACGCCAAAGTGATCGAGTATGGAACTGGATGAGTATCGCAACGCTTATTTTTATGGCTGTTGTTATGCTTATGCCCTTCGTCTGGCTAGTGAGCAGTTCGCTCAAATCTCAAACGCAGATTTTCAGTTATCCGCCTCAATGGATCCCAGATCCAATTCATTGGGACAATTTTACACGGGCGTTAACTATCAAACCGTTCGGCCTGTATGTTGTCAATACTTTGAAAATCGTAGTATTGAATGTCATTGCTGTGGTATTTTCATCGTCATTTGTCGCCTATGGCTTTGCCCGTATCCGCTTCCCCGGGCGCGATTTCTGGTTTGGAATTGTGCTGTCAACCCTCTTTCTCCCATATGCTATCTTGATTGTGCCCAGCTTTATCATGTTTACTCAATTAGGCTGGGTTGACACTATTCTACCTCTCACGGTTCCGCTCTTTTTCGGTGGTGGAGCGTTTAATATTTTCCTGTTACGTCAATTTTTCAGAACTATTCCCGAAGAATTGGCTGACGCTGCTCGAATCGATGGCTGTTCAGAAGTCGGGATTTACTGGCGCATAATGCTGCCGCTAGCTAAACCTGCTTTAATTACAGTCGCTATTTTCACCTTCTTAAATGCCTGGAATGACCTACTTGGCCCCATCATTTATCTGCGTTCACCTTCAAATTTCACAGTTGCCGTAGGGTTGGCATCTTTTCGAAGTACACTCGATGTTAGTTGGGATTTGCAGTTAGCCGCAACTACAGCAGTGATTTTCCCGGTCGTCATATTATTCTTTTTTACACAGCGCTATTTCATTAAAGGTATTGTGATGACTGGTCTGAAGGGGTGATGTAATCAGTAGATATTTCCCGAATTGCGGGTGTCCAGCAGGGGATTGGAAAATAGTCTCAAGGTATTTCAGGGTAAGAGCTACTGGTCGTAGTATAGAGCACATAACAATCGGTTTGTTTAAGTGATTCCAGATTGACTATCCTGAATAGCCAAATCAATAAAGACAGCAGATGTCCACCCAAAGATTGGAGCTGCCTTTGGAGGATGTTCGCCTGTCAAGGGGTTGTAGTATTCATATATATCGGAGTGCTTCATGATCATTGACAGTGTTTTTTTTCGTAACCCCGCAGCCAACTTTGTCTCTCCAATGACTGTGAGCGCCTCCACAAACAAGTAATTGATATTGGGCCATGTAGGGCCACGCCACATCTGCACAGGGTCGAACGCCGAGTCGGAAATCGAGACAGTAGCCAAGGGGTAATCTGTACAGAAATACTTAGGGTCTACCAGATTATTCAGCAGGCACGCTCGTATAGAATCGGGAAGTCGATTTGTCCACAAAGGGAGTAAACTAAAAGGGGTTAGTTTTTGAATAAACTCGCCATTGTGAACGGCTAGAAACATTCCTACACGCTCATTCCACATGGTATCAATCATCCGTTGAACGCGATCTATAATACTGGCTCGATAACGAGCCGCGTCGTCTGGCTTACCAATAATATCCGCAATTCTTGCTAATGATTCCTGCTGAACGCACAAATATGTATTTAAGTCTGGTGAAATGACCGGCATACCATAATCCCACAAGGGACTGTCGTCCAATCCTGACGAGAAGGGGTGGCGATAAAAGGATAATCCATGTTCACTATTATGGTTTATCCACCAATCATGCCAACGAGTCAGCGGTTCATAAACCTCCTCCAGGAAGTCGTGGTGATGCGAAACATCAAAAAGCTTTAGCACTGCCCATGCAGCAAGTGGTGGTTTGGTTACATCTGCATCTACCGGAGTAGGCAAATGCACAACTAAACCTTCATCGTGAATGGCATCCGGCAGCATCCCGTCTTCGCGTTGATGATCCACCACAATTCGTATTTGATCCTCGGCGAGTCGTGCATTTATATGGCGATATGCTAATGCATGGAAAAACTGATCCCACTGCCAAACACCCACATAGTGTATTTTGGAAGGGGCTAATGCTTCTCGGGTAAAAAAGTATCGTTGACTGAGTAAACCGGCACGCATGACCCACCAGGCATAATCATATTGGCTGCGGTAAATATCCAAAACACGGGGCGTTTTCTCGAACCAACTATCCCACCGTTCCTCCGCAGCAGCTATTTCCGCCTCAATATCAGGGATGGATTGATTAAATCCGAGGCGTGGCGTGACATTCAGCAAAAATCCATTACCATTCCTAACCTCAAACATCATCTTCACCTGATAACCCACATCAGGGAGATACGTCATTTCGTTTGATAGTAAATAAGCATTAGTGGTATAGGCAACGTTTCGGACACCACGGAGCAATCCACCTCTGCGGCCAATTTGACCTTGTTCAGCCTGGGCAACGAACTGAAATCCAAAAGTTCCAGTGGGCAAGCGGAGTAATAACGTCTCCGAATCTGAAAATAACCATTCAAAATTCCCGCTTTCTGTCATTAGTTGTACGCGGTGAGGATAAGTATCAGCTTCAAACGGAAGTGGAGTTCCTTCAGAATCAAGCACCATAAAATGACCAATGATGGGTGGACGCTGGCGGTAGTGTCCCATCTTTCCCTGGGCTTTCTCCCATCGTTCTGCAAGGCGGATATAGAGTTCATTTCCCTGCCGAAACAGCATGATTCGTGAACCACGATCTGTAAAGGGGATATTTGTCAAATCAATGCGATTATGAAGGTTTTCAATGGCGGACATCTCTATATCCTCATATATTTATTAGTCGATGCCCAATTTCAATGTTGTAACCAGCGCACCTGATAGGGCAGGAGCATAACCATGCTATCACAAGATTCGCCTGTAAGCAGATCGACGGAATTCTGTAACTCGGTTGTTACCCTGTGTTCATTACTTGTCAAATTAAACAAACACAATAAATGCTGCGAATCATCAAGTGCGGATCGCTCCAGCACAAATACATGCCCATCGTTAAAACAAAATGCTTGTTGTTTGGCCTCTGGATGAAATGCAGGACATTGAATTCGTATGCGTATAAGATGCGCATAGCCCTGCAACACACGAAAACGAAAGCTTGTTTTCGTATCTAATTCGGTTGCAAGTTCGGTAGCGGATAATTTCTTCCGATTGATGGCGCGGGGATAGCCTAGCTTTTCTACGCCTTCAAAATCATTGTGCGACCCAATTAAGCTGTGGATATAAATTGCCGGAACACCAGCCATCGCTAACATGATAGCCTGAGAAACCAGAAAATTTTTCACCTGTAATTCTAAGGGCGCTCGCCGATCAATAATAGCATCAACATATGTGATGTTTAACTCGTAAGGGCTGCGTGTTCCATCCGGATTTGTTTTATAGGAAACTTTCCCTCCACTTTTTTCCACCTTACGTACAAGATTGGCAATCTGTTCTGAATCGAGAATGCCTTCAAGTGGGCGTACTCCAATTCCGTCATGCGAAGCCGTAAAATTGAAAAACGTTGTATTTTTTCTGGGTGTGCGTAGTGTATTCACCCAATCGGATAACTCCTTGGCTCTACCTGTATTCAGGGCGTGCAATAGTAAAGGGGGTAATGTAAAGTTATACACCAATTGCGCTTCAGGAAATTCGTCAGCGCCAAAATATGTGATATTTTCACTGTGTGGTACATTCGTTTCCGTAATAAGCACAACATGAGGTGCAACTTCGTCTAGCATCGCCCGTATCAATTGCACAACTTCATGGGTTTGCGGTAGATGGATACAGGTTGTTCCAACTTCTTTCCATAAATAGGCAATAGCATCCAGACGGAGAACCTGAGCACCTTGTTTAACATAAAATAGCAGAACACGAAGTACACGGAGGAGTGTTTCGGGAGTATGGTACTCTAAATCGACTTGATCTGCGCTGAAGGTCGTCCAGACATGAATGGTGCCGCCACTCGTCTTTTTAAACTCTGTGAGGAGAGGCGATATGCGAGGACGGACAACCTTACTCAAATCTGTCTCTGGGTTAGCTGTAACAAATAACTTCTGGAAATCCGGTTCCCTCTCAAGGAAAGCTCGGAACCAATCACTTTCCGCCGACATATGATTAATGACGGCATCGAGCATCATGCGAAACTCGCGGCCAATATCTTGTATATCCGTCCACACCCCCAAGTCCGGCCTAACTGCATAATAGTCCGTGACCGAAAAACCATCATCTGATGAGGAGGGATAAAAGGGTAAAATATGCACTGTCGAGATTAAATCTTTGAGGCGTTGGTTCAGAAAATTATGGAGCGTTCTCAATGAGGTTTGCTCAGGCATTGACAAAGTGTCACCATAGGTTATTAGAGTAATATTGCGCTCGGAGAAATAATTCGCAGATGGAAATGGCGGAATGGCTGCCTCCTTAAGCATACCCAGGATTGCATGATAAATTGTTTCACTTTGCTCGTCTGGGTAAAGTTGTCGGAGTAATACTTGAATACGATCTAAAGGGGTTTTCATATATTTGCACTACCAATCTCATTATCATTTAGAAGGTAATTTATCCAGAGTATTCTTCCTTTGCCGATTATCGAACTCTTACAAACAGGGAGGTATAATATAAAAAATCCTGGCGAATATAGGAATTTTGATCCTACAATATCTAGCAGTATTTCAAAATTGCTCAAGGAAGTGGCTATTTTCAATCTGCAGAAAGGTGTGTTGTTAAGCACTACATAACTCTGGCTCAGTCTGGTTCAGAAGTTTATTTACAATAGCCCGAAAAGTTTTAGTAGTCAATAAACCCGTTTAGTTCGTCAAGCAACATACTTACACATTTTGCGTATAACAATGAATAGAAACAGAATGTGAAGGAGAGCCTCTGTGACCAACATATTTGACACACTCATCACAATCGTGATTGGAACTATCACAGGTGTGAGCCGTGCTGTAACCGGAACCATTACTGTTCTGCAAGATTTTTTCTATATCAAAATCTCTGGCGTGTCATTCATTGTATTGGGTGCCCGACAAACCGGCAAAACCACGCTAATTGAATGGCTAAAGCATAATATGAACGAGTTGGGTGATTTCCAACCTGACCCGACCGGTGCCGGCGGAGATGTTGTATCGGACTTCAATACACGGATTGGCGACACCTATATGAAACTAAAGCCCAATCGGGACGTTGGTGGTGAATATGCTATGTGGGAAACGGATTGGATGGAGCTGTTCCGTGCCGCACAGCCACGTGGGATTCTGTTCTTGATTGACCATACCGATATTCACCTGCAAAAAGATGCCCTGAACTTTGTGCTTCAGATGATTGATGATGAGCCGCTGGCGGCAAAACAGGTAAAGGCATTCTATATTCTGGTAAACAAATCCGATCTCTGGGGAAATGACATAACATTGGATGAGATTCTTCAGAATTACAAGAATGAGCAAAAACGGCTCAAGAGCCAGGCAGATCGTGTTGGCTATAAATGGGAAATTGCCGAAGGGAGCCTAACCGCAAATCGAGGTGTCATCGAATTCATGAAAAAATTCCTCAATGTTATCCGGCCTAAATCACAAGTATAGACGGAATACATTAGAGGTGACTTATGCGGTCATTGGTCATTGAATATGTATTTGAGGGGCATAAACGAGGCTATAATTTCACATCGCAAACGAACGGTTTTAACGATGATACTCTGAAAACAGTGTGGCGAAGCGCCATGCCACGTGGACAGGGGTGGGGAGCAGACCTCTACGTTGGGGCACGTTCCTTGAAATCATTCAAGCTGCCGGATGGGCGCATAGCACTCTCTGAAAGCGTAGTAACTGGTTTGAGGGACGAGAGCGGACGAGGCGGTATCCGTCGCACCGAAGTGCAGATTATGCAACCCGGGGAATATAGCGAGATATTGACTGGTCGATTAAGTGACTATCCTGAACCCATTTATGCCGAAATCAACCGCAAGCTGCATTTTGGCGAGCGTCGCAGAATTCCAAAAATCAAAGGGGATGACCAGATCGTTCTATCTTCCCCCTACGAGAGTCTTGATCGTTGGCAATGGATGGAAGCGTTTTTGCTGAAGACAGCTCTGGATGAGATGGGGAAACACTGGTCACAGGGGCGCGTTATTACGTTTACGACGCTCGCGCTTGAATACCGTGATGAATCTCAGCTTATAGGGATGCCTGAGCGTAAAGCAAATGAATTGGGTGTGGAAAGTTACCCTCTCAAAATCTGATTTCTCCGTACAACGCAAATTAGGTTGAAGAAAGATTATTCATGACGAGCAACCATTATGACGTAATCGTCGTAGGCATCGGTGGTATGGGAAGTGCAGCGGCTTATCATCTTGCTCGACGGAGGCGTAAGGTATTGGGTCTAGAACGTTTTGACATCCCGCACGAAATGGGGTCATCGCACGGGATAACCCGTATTATACGACTGGCTTATTATGAAGATCCTTCTTATGTGCCCTTACTGCGGCGAGCCTATGAGCTGTGGCATGAACTGGAACAAAAAGCCGATGAAAAGCTTCTTCATATAACCGGCTCTATTGACGCTGGCTCGGAAGATAGCGCGGTATTCCAAGGATCGCTGAAATCCTGTCATATTCATGATATTCCTCATGAAGTATTGACCAGCGCTGAACTGAGCAGACGTTTCCCTGGGTATCAACTTTCCAATATAATGGCACTCCTGCAACCTGAAGGCGGGTTTCTCCTCTCAGAGCGCTGCATTGTGGCACATGTTGAAGCAGCACAGGCACATGGCGCGGAAATACGTGCTCGCGAACGGCTGCTCGATTGGGAAGTTATTGGTGGCGGAATACATGTTCGGACAGAGCGCGGTGAGTATTTTGCGGATCGGCTTATTTTGACCGCTGGAGCTTGGATGGGTAAGCTGACAAAGAACTTAGACCCTTTGTTAGAACCAGAGCGGCAGGTTTTGCTCTGGTTGCAGCCCAAACGACCCGAACTATTCACACCAGAGCGATTTCCGGTATTTAATCTTCTGGTCGATGAGGGACGATTTTACGGTTTCCCTATACACGGTATTCCCGGCATGAAAGTGGGTATGTATCATCATTTAAGTGAGGTTGTCGACCCGGATTCGCTAGACCGAACGCGGGTTACAGCGCAGGATGAGCAGATACTGCGGACGTTTATTGAGAAATATATGCCAGATGCCGCAGGGGCAACACAATCACTAAAGGTGTGTATGTTCACAAACACACCAGATGAGCATTTTATAGTCGATTTTCACCCTGAATATCCACAGGTGATATTAGGTTCCCCGTGTTCCGGTCATGGCTTTAAGTTTTCCAGCGTAATCGGAGAGATACTGGCAGAGTTGGCGATCAAGGGGGAAACGCACCACAATATTGATCTGTTGCGCTTAAATCGATTTCGGAAACAATAGATTGTTCTGGGGATAGGTACTCTAGTAAATTTGCGTTAGAATTTTACTTATGGATAATGAACTCACAACTCAACTACAAAATTTAATTCAGGAATGGGATGATTTGGCGGATCAGGCACGTCGTAGAGGCGAATCTGAGCGTGAACGTTATTATTATGGGGTTGCTCTTGGACTTAAAGCTGCGAAAGCTGACCTGGTAAGGGTTCTCAAGCAAAAGCCCCGTTCCAAGCGTATTACGGTTGCCGCTGGAAAGTAAGTAGCAACAATTCCCATACTCATGCGTGTAAAAAGGGGTTTCTCTGAGAATTGAATCCCTTATTAGCGTATTACCACGTTCGAGTGACTTATCCGTTTCCCGGCCATCCCAGACCGATTCGCCCGCGTTCTTTCTCGATAGAAAGAACTTCAACTGTGAGAACGGTTCCTACAGTAAGTGACTGTCCTTTTGGAATTTGACTTCTATGAAGCAGGCCATCTTGCTTAACCCCTATATCGATAAAAGCCCCAAAATCCACCACATTTCGAACCGTTCCGGAAAGTTGCATCCCTTGTTTCAGGTCATCTATTGAAAGGACATCACTGCGTAACATTGGAGACGGCAAGTCTTCCCGTGGATCGCGTCCGGGACGCAGAAGCTGTTCAATAATATCCTCCAGTGTGGGCACGCCAATTTCTAACTCAGCTGCTAGCATCTCAATCGGCTGGGCAGCCCGTAAACTAATCAGACAAGCCGAACTCTCCGCCAACGTCATTGATGAAGTAATGCCTGCCTTTTTTAAGAGCATTTCGGCAGCGGGGTAACTTTCTGGGTGAATAGCGCTGGCATCAAGTGGATTTATGCCGTTCCGTATGCGTAAAAACCCCGCGGCTTGTTCGAATGCTTTTGGTCCTAGGCTGACAACTTTCTTGAGAGCTTTTCGATCAGAGAAAACACCATGTTCGTCACGATGCGCCACAATTTTTTCTGCAAGTTTGGGGCCAATTCCAGCTACATGGGTAAGTAGCGCGGGAGAAGCGGTATTCAAGTCCACTCCGACACGATTTACAACGCTTTCGACTACCGAATCAATGGCTGCATTGAGTTTGGGTTCATTAACATCATGCTGATACATTCCAACACCAATTGACTTCGGGTCAATTTTCACTAATTCCGCCAGGGGGTCCTGCGCTCGACGCGCAATTGAAACGGCCCCGCGCAATGTAACATCCAGACCTGGCAGCTCAGCTTTTGCCAATGGACTTGCGCTGTAAACACTCGCTCCGGCTTCATTCACAATCACATAGTGTATATCAGTACGTTTTTGGATGAGTTCGGCAGCAAGTGCTTCCGTTTCCCGCGAAGCCGTCCCGTTGCCAACAGCAATCAGGTTGACCCGATGCTTGATTACAATTGCTTCAAGTATTCTCAATGCCTGCGCCCACTGGCGTTGTGGTTCGTGTGGGAAGATAGTTGCAGTGTCAAGAACCTTTCCTGTAGGGTCTACGACAGCAACTTTACATCCAGTACGAAAGCCAGGGTCGAGTCCCATGACTATATAACCCACTAAAGGGGGTTGATTTAGTAAACCACGAAGGTTATCCCCAAAAACTTGAATAGCGTGTACTTCAGCTTGTTCGTTTAGAATAGCGCGAACATCCCGTTCAATTGCTGGAAGTAGAAGACGTTTTGCTGCATCATCTATTGCAAGGCGGAGTTGCTCTGCCAACGAAGATCGTGGATTTACACGAAACACTAAGTCTACAGCCTGCCGCCAATCGCGTTCCGCAACATCGATTTTAACCTTCAGTACTTTTTCTGCTTCACCACGGTTGATTGCAAGAACCTGATAGGGTTTGATTCGATCAAGACGGAACTCGAAGTCATAGTAGACTTCGTAGATATTTTTCTCATCCTGGGCATCTTTAGCTTTCTCGCATTTTACTAATGCATACTTGAGTGCTTTTTGTCTTACATTACCCCTTACATCTGGATGGTCGCTAATTGCTTCAGCGATGATGTCACGCGCGCCTGCTAAAGCTGCTCCGATGTCTGAAACATCTTCGGTTAAGAATTCTTTTGCCAAATCTTGCGGCGATTTCGAATTTCCCTGATTTAAGATCAAATCAGCCAGACCTTGGAGGCCCTTTTCGCGGGCGATACTAGCCCGAGTGCGACGTTTGGGCTTATAGGGCTGGTATAAGTCTTCCAGATCTGTTAGTGAATCAATATCAAGAATCTTCTTTTGCAGTTCAGGCGTTAATAAGCCTTGCTCTTTGATAGAAGCAATAACAGTTTGACGGCGTTCGTCCAGATTGCGTAGTTGAGTTGCCCCAGCCAATATCTGGCGGATTTTATCTTCGTCTAGTCCACCTGTCATCTCTTTGCGATATCGTGCGATGAAGGGCACCGTACTGCCATCATCCAGCAAGTTAAGTGTATTTGCGACTTGCTGCACGGGAATATTCAATTGGTATGCTAGTTTTTTCTCGTAGGACATAGGCCGCCTCATTTCATTGTAAACACGGTATTCGTTCATTTTACTCGGGGGTATGTTCTGAGAGAAGAGATCAAAACGGCGCGCTAAGAAGCAATCAAAGAATACGAGCGCGTTACTATATGGCGGCTCGGGTCATAGGCATTATTGCTGATTCTCTCGTTGCTCTAGATTTGACCAAATGTCTTTCAGGCGAAGCGAAGTCGA
This sequence comes from Aggregatilineales bacterium, assembly GCA_044226645.1. Taxonomy (GTDB): domain Bacteria; phylum Chloroflexota; class Anaerolineae; order Aggregatilineales; family Phototrophicaceae; genus CFX2. The sequence goes on along the minus strand of JBGAGR010000002.1, from coordinate 65,479 downwards.
CTTATTGGATTTTCGGGGATGCGAAGCAGAAGAAGAATCGCTTGAACAAATAGGAACACCCCAATCGCTTAATGCACCCCCGCAATTGGCGGCTCGATCGAAGCGGCAATTTCTAAGAAATGGGTTAATTTAGGGAAAACGGTCCTGCATCGGCATACTCGGTGGAAGCTAAAAAGGTGTCCATAAGAGTCACCTCACGCCGATAAATAGTGCGTAGTTGGGCAATTAACTCACCAGCATCCTTCACATCTAGAAGATCTTGTTTTTGCACACTCGGTATATTGAGTAAAAACGAGGCTAAATAAGCCAATTTGAGCGTATCCTGCGGTAATTCAACATGGTCAAATTGCGTTTCACTTGCTTGTGCCAAAGCATCCAGATAGTGCTTTACCCATCGCCGCAAAATCCTGCCACTTTTATGCACCGCATCGTGTTCCATGTTGGCAAGCGGGAATGCTTCTACTTGGCCCACAAGATAAGGTTGATCGTATTTCAGGGATCGAATTTGAAATCTTTCATGGCCAATGGCGACTATATTCATCCGTCCGTCTGATAGGCGGTCAAAATGGGTGATAACTGCTGTGCAGCCAGTCATAAAAGGCTGGGCAATGCCACCAACTTCCTGCCCGCTGCGAATGAGCGTCACACCAAATGGTTGGCCCGTACTGTGGCAGTGATTGATCAGAAGCTTATAACGGTCTTCAAAAATGTGAAGTTTTAACGGCATCCCCGGAAAGAGTACTGTGTTTAGTGGAAAAAGGGGTAGTTCGTACATGGGCATATACAACAATTTAGGTTACGATACGCGATATTGTATCACAACTCAATGATGGTCTGTTCTTACACTAGAGACATTAGTATAAAGGAGACTCAGTCATGGCAACCAACAAAGTCCGGCGTATCGCGCTTCTAGAATCGGCTGAGCTTTCTCATCATTCACTGCTTAATCGCCTTCTGCGCCGTCAGTTTTCTGGTTCAACATCTGAACCAGAAAACATTCAATCACAACTTGCTGAAGATGCCCGCGCGTTTCAGATCAGCGATGAAGGAAATGGCATTTTCGGGAAATGGGTTATTGATCTAGATGGTCTTCCAGCATATGAATATACATTTGACCAGCACAGTGATCCCCGTGCTGGTTATCCAACTACAGATGGGGTAAACCATCGTGATCATTGGCATCAGGTCGGAAATCAGCGCATTACCGCGTTAGCCTCAAACGACGGAATCATACAGGTCTATATTGGAGATCGTGGGGGTATGTTTCTAAATCGCTTTGAGGCATGGGATTCAGAAGGAACGGTTAGCCCGGTTTTAGCTTTTTTTGCCCAGATTGCGCTACTCATTGTGCGCTTTATGGCATGGTTGTCACGACCCAAACCCAGTAGTAGTCCGCAGCCCTTTGTAGCAACATCTGCTGTGGCTGAAAACATATCCTATAACCCGCGTAATACCCCTTCAAAAGAATTGCTCCAAAAGATTGGTGAGCTAAACGCTCAGACTTCAACAAATATGGCGTTTGCCGCTACGATGGCTGTGGATAAGATGAATAAGTTATCGGGAAGCCCGGATACACCGCATACACAAATTGTTCAAACGCAAGTTAGTGCCCCCGCCAATCCCCACGCCTATGCAGGTGGATTTAGTTATATTGATGATGGCACGGAAATATGGGCTACTGCGTATCGTTACCGTCCGGCTAACGTAAAACCGCGGCGCATTTTCGGTATGGGGTACTTTGAAACGCAGATGGAGTATCGTAATTTGCGAATCACCCGTCGTGTCTCTGCTCCTATGGGAAATGATCCAGTTCTGACTATCGATATTCACATTGAGAATCTGGGTATTGCGGATACAACAATAAATCACTATGAGTATTGGGATGTGAATGTCCAACAGCTTCAAATTGAATGGCTCCGTACCGCTGGGTTGGGTGCTGCAAGTGATTGTGAACGGCGGGTGCTTAACTCAAAATTTACGCTAGCGATACAATATGACGCAACCCAAAACATGCTGTTATTTCAGCAGACTCCGCCTAAGGACTCGCCGCCCATTGATGTTCCATCACCTATAAATTGGTATCCGCCAGCCATTTTCTTAGCCAATCTCGGCGCTCAGCCGGATTTGTATTTTTGTAACCGCATGGCGTTTTTTGGGAGTGGTAATGCCCGACGGCCTGAAGCGCTAGTGACTCGCCGGTCATCAGATTTACCCCTATCGAGTAATGCCGGAGCAATGCCTTATTGCATGGTAATGAAGCATAATCTCAGTATTCCCGCGCAACAAACCAAACATCTGCGATTTGTCTATGGCGCGGCAGACTCCGGCGCAATTACCGAAATCCTGTCTCATTTTCAGACAGATAATAATACTACCAGTACAATGTCATCTGCTGGCTGGAAAAATCAACTTGCTTATTTCTCAACCGGTCAGGATTCGACCCTTCAACGGGAAATGGCTTGGCATGCTTACAATTTACTGTCCTCAACGGTCTACAATAATTTCCACAATGTTCATGTCATTCCACAAGGATCAGCTTATCTTTACTTGCATGGGGCAGATGGCGCTCCCCGTGATCAGGCGCTCTTCACAATACCAACAACCTATCTAAATCCTCTTTTGGCGCGTGATATGCTGCGGTTAATTATGCGCCTGACGGATGGGCAGACAGGGCAGATTCCGTATTCTTTTGCGGGTCACGGTTATATATCAAATGCCCTGAATGTTCATACCCAACCATCTGATCTTGATTTGTTCTTCCTTTTGGCAATGTCAGAATATCTCTCGGCTACGGGTGATATGGACTTTTTAGATGAACATGTACCTTTCTATCCTCCCGGCACCGCTTCAGTTGCCACAGATGATACTGTTCTTGACCATATCCGGCTCGCACTATCTCACTTATTTAATGGGATAGGTATTGGGCAAATAGGTCTGTTCCGTATCGGCTCCGGCGACTGGTCGGACTCGATTGTTCTGCAAGCCGCCACGAGCAACGGTCTTTTAGGTCTCCAAGCGTACCAGAATTCTAAATCATACGGCGAATCGATACCCAACAGCCAGATGGCATTATATATTCTGCCTATCATTGCGAATATCCTTAGGAATCGGGCACCAGATATTGCTAAACTTGTTCAGGATGGGCGGTTGGATAAATTACGTAGGGCCGTGGAATCTCAGTGGAATCAACTGCTGGGTGGCTATAATCGTGCCATATTGCGCGACGGAAATAATCAGTTGACAACGGTGGCACGCTTGGATTTAGAAGCGCAGGTTTGGGGTCTTATATGTGGCAGTGCCCATGATGCAGGTAATGAATCCAATTTAATAGAAAATGTTGAATCAAAGCTTGATAGACCATCTCCCATTGGGGCACTACTTATGCCTGGTCAGCCATACAAAATGGTGTGGCCTGCAATTTCGCAACTGTTGACCTGGGGATATGCGAGGTCGGGCCGCGGCGAACTAGCGTGGCGATCCCTTACTAGAAACACATTTGCCGCTCACGCACACGAATATCCGGCTATTTGGTACGGTCTTTGGTCTGGTCCAGATGGCATTAACGGTTTGGATGCGGAACATCCGGAAGGGGCAGGTTTAACATGGAACAGCCCCCTTACACCGATGACTGATTTTCCGGTCATGAATGCGAATCCGGATGCGATGGCATTACTAGGCTTACTTAGGGTGTGTGGTATTGAACCTGCTCAGTCGGGAGACGGTTTGGTTATTAGACCCGTTGTCCCACGGAATCATTTTACCCTCGATTTGCCCCTGATGCGACTTGATGTGGAACAAGGGAAAATACGTGGGGAATATCGGGCTCAAACCAGCGGAGAAATTACCCTCTACCTTTATCCACAAGGTGCCGAATCTCCCTCAATTGTTCACCTGAAATTTAGACAAGGTGATCGTGTCCCTTTCGAAAGCGTTTGACACCTCCTTGCCGGATAAATCGACCCGTGATATGATTTGAACAGTTATTGTTGTGCTATTGTAACGCTATCTGTGCGTTTCATGCTTTCAGAAAAGGTTTGCGATGAACTCTTTTAATCTTGAGAACGCTAGCGATGAACCACTTTACAATATCGGTATAGTCTCTCGGATGACGGGCATCCCGGTTGCGACCTTACGGGTTTGGGAGCGGCGATACGCATTTCCAAACGCGATACGTACTCCAGGGGGACATCGTTTGTGTTCTGAGAGAGAAGTTATTCGCCTGCGTTGGGTAAAAGCAAGGGTAGACGAGGGAATGCAGACGGGGCAGGCAATACGAGCTCTACACTATGCCGAACAGGAAGGGCGATTTCCAGAAACGTTAGTTGTGCATACATCAACTGTTCCCCATATCCAAGATCCGTCGCTTCCTCTATTCTACGAGCGCTTGACTGAGGTTCTTCTAGCAAATGACTTGGCTCAAGCCGACCAGCTCTTGGGCGAAATACTCACTTTATATTCGTTGGAAGATCTGATTTTGGAGGTGGTTACCCCAGCCATGAACGAAATCGGTATGGCATGGCTTGAGGGGAAAATTAATGTTGCGTCAGAGCATCTTGCAACCCACTATCTGCGGCAACGCCTGCTTATGTGGATGACGACGGGACCAATACCGTACACTAGTGTAACGCCCACAATTTTAGCTTGTGCGCCGGGGGAGTGGCATGAAGGCAGTTTACTAATGTTAGGTGTATTACTCCGGAGGCGACGATGGCCCGTTGCATATCTTGGACAAAATATGCCGCTGGAAGATTTGAGTCTTCTGGCTCGTAAAATGAATCCTCCAGCGATTGTCTTTGTGGCTATGACGGAGCCTACAGCGCAGACACTTAGTGAATGGCCCAGGCATTTGCCTCAAGCAGAACAAACAGGGAGTCCATTCGTGGGGTATGGTGGACTTATTTTTACCGAAAAGCCGGAGTGGAGAGAAAAGGTGGCGGGAACATTTCTAGGGGAATCAATACGTGATGGCCTTAACTTACTTGATCGCACGCTTCACAGCGCTTTGTCACCTATTGATTAATGCGTTCTATTTTTTGGTGAAGTAGCTATGTCCATGAAAACGAACCACAGGGGCTGAAAACCCCTGTGGTTGCACAACTTCCTACGCGCGTTTATGCAAGTTCAACTTCTGGTTGAAGTTCAATGACGGCAGGGACAGGAAATCCATTGAAAGCAACAGCGTATTCGTTGGTGTATGCGCCCGCATCATAGAAAACGAGACGATCCCCGATATGTGCTTCAGGTAGTTGATAATCCCGCGCAATGACATCGCAGCTATCGCAACTCGGCCCTGCCATTGTATAGGATTTAATTGGGCGTTTGGACACTTCACCATCAACGACAAGGTGCGCGACAGGCGGGAAACCCTCATACGTTTCCATCAAACCATTAAACACACCTGCATCAAGATATAACCATGTTTCATTACCACGTTTTGCTTTACCAACAATTGTCGTGATAAGCCGCCCCGATTCTCCTACAAGTCCACGACCTGGCTCCAAGATTAACATGGGGTTCGCATATGGGATATATTCGTTTATTGATTGCATCACTGACGCGCCAATGACTTCAAGGGTAGGAATATTAGAATCGTGATAGTGTCCTGCGGGAAAACCGCCTCCAATATCCAGGAAGTATAATTCATGCCCACGCTCTATGGCCTTCCGCCAGATTTCACCACAGGCGCGAATAGCGCTTGCCCAATTGGTCACCCTCAAACATTGGGAACCCACATGGAAGGAAAGGCCAATAGGGGTAAGCCCTAACTCACGGGCTTGGTCGAGGATATTCAGCGCATCATCTCCACTGACACCGAATTTTCCAGCCAGAGGCAGTACGCTCCCATGATTGTCTACTGCTAAACGAACATAAACACGACAACCAGGCATGTACCGCGCAACCTTTTCGACCTCATAGGTAGAGTCGACGACAACTGCATATACTTTTTCTTCGTACATCCGTTGAAGAAATACCGGATTCTTGATTGGGTTGCTGCATATGATTTGGTCGCCCGTTGCCCCGGCGTCCAGCGCTCGATCTAACTCCGCCAGTGAAGCAATTTCCAGACCGCCACCGTGCTCAACAACCAGTTGAACAATGTGCGGGTTAGCGTTCGCCTTCATAGCATAAAATACTTGTCCGCCCGGAAAGCTGTCGAGAAACTTATTATAGGTTTGGTGAATGATTTCAAAATCGAGGATGAGGCTGGGTGTTGCGGTATGTACATCACGCAAAAAGGTGTCCATTCGGACAGTATTCATCTGGCTTTACGGGTCTCCCTGTTTAGGCACTAAGTGCGATTCAAGATAGAAGGGCGACCCAAAGGCCACCCTTATGAGATTGATTCTACACTGGAATTACGCTCATGTATACAGGAGAATCATTAAAATTCTGTCTAAATTTCGTGGTATAGTTAACAGAATCAGGCAACTTGAACCGTGCGCAGGCGAGATATGTTGGCTGATTCCGCTTTTTTTATTTTTTGCTATTGGACAGGAGTGTTTTGATGAAGATTAGGCATTTTGTTCTCGGAAGTGGTGCAATATTGATCATCTTGGCAGTTCTTTTAGCGGGATTTCGCCTGCAAACCAACACCATGAGCATGACAGTTGTGGAACATGCGGACACAGATGTGGTGACTGATACAGGGGAGGAGGGGGATTCAGTGGGCGACATTTTGACATTTGCTAATCCTGTTTTTGATGAAAAGAATGAAATACAAATCGGGAGCGACAATGGCTATTGTTTCCGGACAGAGGTTGGCAAGGCGTGGGAATGTGCATGGACGCTAACTCTTGATAATGGCTCAATCACTGTCGAAGGCCCGTTTTACGATGCGGGCGACTCGGTTCTTGCAATAAATGGTGGTACCGGACAATACAGTTCAGCGCGTGGTCAAATGACGCTCCATGCACGAAATGATGCCGGTACAGAATATGATTTTATTTATGAGGTAGTGCAGTAAGGGAATTTGCGTGTTAGATGGAGAACAACCAACATTTCCACCTAACACGATTTAGTCGACTTTCACTTTAGGCTGCTTGCAGTATGGATTGCGCGGCTCTGAATACTGTGCAACTCACAAAACCCGCAAATGTTCCATGATACGAAAATGCATTAAATCAGCTCTAGTGATTCCGACTTACTAAATCGGATGCTGAAATGTCAGATATTAAATAGTCTTTGCAAACTGCAATTTGCATAGACTATCAGTTTAGTGTAAAATCGATACAAATGATGGAGATTAGGCAGTATGGCAAAAATAACCGCACTCACAACCCAACTGCAGATTACCTATCCCGAATTAGCTGCGGCACGCCGGGTTATGGAGCAAACATTACGAACCGCCGCTGCATTCCTGACAGGTCAAAATCCGCGCACTGTGAATATTCTAGCAATCAACTGGAGTGCCCTCCGTTATCCACATACCGCTGCTTTACGTGCTAGATTGGTGGAACACTATAGCCCTGCTACTGTCAATCGAACTTTGAGTGCGGTGCGCGGAGTACTTAAGGAAGCTTGGCGATTAGGACAAATGAGTGCGGAAGAATTTCAGCGCGCATCTGATATTCGTAACATTAGCGCCGAAACTCTTCCTGCCGGACGTGAGCTTGCCCAAACGGAGATAGCCGCATTAGTAGATGCCTGCCGTGCAGACCGTACAGCATTGGGTGAACGCGATATCGCCGTACTAGGTCTTCTCTACACATGCGGCCTCAGACGTGCTGAAGTTGTAGCGCTAGATATGGAAGACTTTGATTCCGAAACAGGTAGATTGCGAGTGAGAGCCGGTAAAGGTCGCAAGCAGAGATCAGTCTATGCACAAGGTAGTGCCCTCCGCGCCTTATTGACTTGGTTGCATCTTCGCGGGTGGGTCGATGGACCACTGTTTTTACCTGTACTCAAAAGTGGACGAATTGTGATGCGTCGTCTTAGCCCGCAGACTATTTACGATTTGCTTAAGAAGCGAGCCTCGCAGGCTGGCGTGAAGGATTTCTCACCCCACGATTTTCGCCGCACGTTCGTAGGTGATATGTTAGAACACGGAGTTGATATTGCCACAGTTGCCAACATAGCAGGTCACGCGAGCGTAGATACGACCCGTCGTTATGATCGCCGCCCGGAAGAAACGAAGAAAAAAGCCGCACAGGTGCTAGAATTCCCCTCAGAAAAGTAGTTTTTGGGTGTTTTGTTACAATTATTACAATACTTGAATAGGGCATGATTTGAACTACCCCTGCTTTATGGCTGTTTTTGGGCTATACTAGCCTTAATTCGTCCATATTTATTTTGAACATATATAATCATGATGGTATTTGACCCAACCAATCACCCTCACCGAAGATTGAATCCTCTCACGGGAGAATTTGTTCTTGTTTCCCCTCATCGTACCAAGCGTCCCTGGCAAGGGAAACAAGAACGCCCAAACGAGAATATTCGCCCACAGCACGACCCTCAGTGTTATCTTTGTGCGGGCAATATGCGAGCCAGCGGTGAGCATAATCCAGATTACAGAACGACCCACGTATTTACGAATGATTTTGCTGCTCTACTTCCGGATACCCCAAATGCTAGCCCGGATATGACTGATCTTTTGGTTACTCAAGCGGTACAGGGAACATGTCGAGTAATATGTTTTTCTCCTCGCCATGATCTCACACTCCCTGAGATGGCCGAGGAAGACATTCTTCAGGTTGTGAATGTGTGGTCACAGCAGGCTGCCGAATTGGGTCAGCAATATCAGTGGGTACAGATATTCGAGAACAAGGGCGAAGTCATGGGGTGTTCTAATCCGCACCCACATGGACAGATATGGGCAGGCAACTGGTTGCCTAATGAAATAGTCAAAGAAGATCGGCACCAGCGCGACTATTATCACACGCATAGAAGTCCGATGTTGATGGATTATGGAGCATTGGAAATTGTACGAGGAGATCGCGTAGTTTTATCGAATGAGGACTGGTTGGCTGTTGTCCCATACTGGGCAGTATGGCCGTTTGAGATTCTCCTCTTGCCCCATCGTCATATTCTCAGATTACCAGACTTGACAGAAAAGGAGCATATCTCATTAGCAAGTATCCTTAAGCGTTTATTGACTCGCTACGATAATTTATTCCAAACCTCCTTTCCTTATTCTATGGGATGGCATGGCGCACCAAATGGGGATGGTGATTATTCCGGATGGCAGCTTCATGCACATTTTTACCCTCCCCTACTCCGCTCTGCGACAGTTAAGAAATTTATGGTGGGTTATGAGATGATGGCGGAAGCACAGCGTGATATTACCGCTGAACAGGCTGCCGACCGCTTGCGTGAACTAAATGATATTCATTACAAATCATATTGAGTCGTTAACACCATTCATCTATTAGGAGAATCCATGTCATTGCAGCAGATTATTACTGATGAGTTTCAGCAGCGATTCGGTGATAAGCCATCTACAATCGTAAGAGCGCCAGGGCGTGTGAATTTAATTGGTGAGCATACTGATTACAATGACGGTTTCGTTTTACCTATGGCTATTGATCGCGCAGCATGGATTGCGTTGCGTCCACGAGGCGATAGACAGGTTATCGTTTATTCCCCCTATTTTAAGCAGACGATAGCCTTTTCATTGGATGTCGTTGATACTGCGAAATCCGGTTGGATTGAATACATTCGCGGAATGGCTTGGGCGCTCCAACAAAGTGAAAACACTTTGCAGGGGTGGGAAGGTGTTATGCTGGGTGATGTGCCTGTTGGTGCCGGCCTATCATCATCCGCAGCATTGGAATTAGCAACCGCGCGCGCTTTTGCCGCTATTTCTGCATTGCCGTGGGATGCTGCGGCAATGGCAAGGCTAGGCCAAAAGACAGAAAATCAATGGGTTGGTGTTAATTGCGGCATTATGGATCAAATGATTTCAGCTGCCGGAAAAAGCCACCACGCATTATTGATTGACTGCCGTTCATTGCAATCACAGCTAGTGCCCCTGCCCCCAGATACGGCTGTTGTAGTTCTCGATACAGCTACCCGGCGTGGCCTTGGCGATACAGAGTATAATGAACGACGCGCTAGATGTGAAGAAGCGGCCCGCTTTTTTGGCGTGCCAGCATTGCGCGATGTAACGCTAGCACAATTCGAGCGCAAAGCTGGTAGGCTTGACAACATTACTTTTAGACGATCCCGGCATGTCATTACCGAAAACGATCGTACGCTCCGGGCGGTCGAGGTCATGCGCGAAGGTAATGCTGCTGAATTGGGTAGGTTGATGCAAGCAAGTCATGTAAGCCTGCGAGATGATTTCGAAGTTTCCAGTGATGCGCTTAATCTTATAGTTGATGCTGCCATGCAGGAAAGCAGCTGTTTTGGTGCACGCATGACCGGAGGCGGATTTGGTGGATGCGCTGTTGCCCTGGTACAACACGATGTAGCGCAAACATTCGCTGAAAATGTGGCCGGACGCTATCAAAAGCAATCAGGTATTCAGCCATCTGTTTATGTTTGTGAAGCATCCAACGGCGCGGAAGTAGTATTATAGGACTCCCGCATCAATCACCGATGAGCGGGTTTCCCTGCCCATCTTTACATCCCTACTTACTCCAACTGGTAGTGACAAAGTTCCTGTCACAAATTACTTGACAAAAAACCAGATTGTGTTTATCCTCTAATCAAATTCTGGGAGCGCTCCCAATTTAGGGGTCGCAACACAAAAATCTTTTTTCGCGCAGATACTTACGTATGAATTTAGAAGATATTGCCCGCAAAGCTGGTGTTTCACGATCAACGGTTTCCCGTGTGGTGAATAACGATCGTTACGTTAGCGAACGAACCCGTAAACAGGTTCAGGATATTATTGATCAGGAACACTTCCAACCCAACCACGCTGCACGTGCACTTGTCAAGCGACGAACTGAGATTATCGGCGTAGTCATCCCCAACAACATCAATGTTTTCTTTACAGACAATTCCTATTTTCCAATGCTCCTTCAAGGCATTGGCGAGGCAACACACGAACGTGATCATGCCATGTTGCTCTGGTTAGGACAAGGGAATGAGGATAGTGATCGATTCATTCGGAAAATCACCAGCAGTCGTATGATGGATGGTTTAATTATCGCCTCACTCACAAGTGATCACCCACTTTTTCAGCATCTTCTCGACCTAAAATTTCCTGTGGTCATGGTTGATCGTCCCTCAGGATACGAAACACAAATCAGTTATGTTACGGTAGATAATGTCCGGGGCGCAGAAACTGCTGTTCGCCACCTCATTGCGCAAGGTCGCCAGCGTATTGCCCATATTACAGGGCACTTAACCATTGCTGACGGACAGGAGCGTTTGCAGGGCTATAAAAATGCTCTCCGAAAAGCGGGCTTACAGGTAAACGATGATCTGATTGCTGAAGGTCAATTCACGCATGAACATGGTTATCTTGGGATGAAACGATTACTAGAACACCGACCAGACGGGGTTTTTGCCCCTGGTGATACGGCAGCGGTAGGAGCTATGCAAGCCATCCGCGAGGCAGGCCTGCGTGTTCCTGAAGATATAGCTGTTGTCGGTTTCGACGACTTAGATGTCGCTACACAAGTGTCCCCTCAATTAACAACTATACGCCAACCTGTGCAACAGAAAGGTGCCTATGCCGCCCGCCTGTTGATTGATCTTATTGAACAGAAATATGATGCACCACAACATGTCGTTTTACCGACTGAATTGGTGATCCGGCAGTCATGTGGTGCTGCCGTGAATTAAGGGAGGTGATGAACAGCAAATATATAAATATATCGGTAGTTTAGTCTTGTTTTATAGCCCGCTTTTGGGCAGTTCAAATATTTTAGACGAGGTAAAGAGATGTCAAAAAAATCATTTCTCACCCTAGCGCTGGTCTCTGTACTTGCGCTCGTCCTCGTGGTCGGCCCCGCCGCCGCCCAGGACAAAGTTACGATTACCTGGTTTGTTGGTCTCGGCACGGGCACAGATGCCCAGCAGATCGAGAACGAAAACAAGGTCGTCGCGGATTTCAATGCCAGCCAAGACAAGATTGAGTTGGTTATTAATATCGGTGCCAGTTTCGAAACCAGCCGCGACACGCTCAGCACACTGATCGCCGCCGGAACCCCTCCAGACATTGTTGGCCCCGTTGGTGTTGGCGGTTCAAACGCCTTCTCTGATCAATGGTTAAATCTGAAACCGCTGATCGACTCAACCGGCTATGACTTGAGTGTCTTTGATCCAGCGCTGCTTGATCTTTACAAAACGGCTGATGGTGGACTGGTTGGTATCCCCTTCGCGGTATTCCCCAGCGTTACCTATTACAATCGTGGTTTATTCGACGAAGCAGGACTGAACTACCCACCGCAGGAATTTGACAAGCCCTATGTCATGCCCGATGGTAGTGAAGTACCCTGGAATTATGACACTGCCGCTAACATTGCCAAGATTCTGACCGTTGATTCCAACGGTAACGATGCCACCAGTGCGGATTTTGATCCGGCGAACATCGTTCAGTTCGGTTTGAATTTCCAGTGGGCCGCTCTGCGTTTGATCTGGACTGACTTCCAACCAGAATCATGGTATGACAGCGCTTCAGGCAAGATTGCCATTCCTGATAGCTGGCGCAAAGGCACCCAGTGGCTGTGGGACGGTATGTGGAAAGATCATTTCATTCCGAATAACACTTATGGTAGCAGTGAGCAGTTTGGTACCGGCAATATCTTCCAGTCGGGCAAACTTGCTATGGCTATTGTTCCACTGTGGTACACCTGCTGCCTCGGCGATTCAGTTGGTAAATTCGAATGGGATTTTGCCACTGTGCCACAAAGTTTCGATGGCAAGTACCATGTGGCCACTGATGCGGATACCTTCCGTCTTACCAAGGGCGGCGCACACCAGGAAGAAGCCTTCACCGTCCTCAGCTATCTGTTGGACGAAGCTGTCCCGACGCTTGCTCCGACCTACGGTGCATTCCCCGCTCGTCCGGCCTATCAACAAGCGTGGATTGACTCCAAGAGCGCTCAGTATGATTGGGGTATCAATTGGCAGGTTGCCGTCAATAGCCTAGCCTATAATAACCCAGTCAGCCAACACCACGAATCGGATTATCCGAACTGGCAGAAGGGCTATGATCGTACTGCCGCATTCCTTACTCTGCTAACCGGCGATACCGGAGCGGATATAGATGTCAACAAAGAACTTGACACCTTCCAATCAGATATGCAAGCCATCGTGGACGAGAAGAAGTAATCTTCGTCGCTCATAACTAATGATATGAGAGAGGGAGCAACTTCCTCTCTCATATTCAGGCAATAAATACGAAACCTTGTTGCAAGACTAAAAAGAACGTTACAGTATATAAAGGGAAGCGCATTGTGCTAGCCGGGGTACTTTGCACTCAGTTCGAGACATTTAATGTGGTATGAAGCCGGTTATTTTTGAGGAGTTGGTTTTATGACAACTGCCGACACATCACGTGGTCAACCACTAGTCACCTCGGAGTCAATGCCTGTTCGCAAGGGGCGAACACTACAACAGCAGCAGCGACTCTGGGGATGGGTATTCATATCTCCTTGGATATTCGGTTTCATTGTGTTCACGGCTGCCCCCATCATTGCATCGCTGATATTCACCTTTACTGATTTCTCACTGGCAAACCCTGATAAAATCAGTTTTGTCGGCCTCAGAAACTGGCAAAAACTCTTCAGTGATCCACTTGCCATTACTGCGTTGGGCGTGACCATAAAATTTGCCCTGATAGCCGTTCCCTTTGGCTTAGTCTTGCCACTTCTTTTGGCAACTCTACTTAATGCGAAGTCACTGGCCGGCAAGCGAATTTGGCGAACACTATTCTATATGCCTTATATGGTCCCCGCTGTTTCCGGGATCTTTATCTGGCAAAGTTTCATGAATGCTCAAACAGGCTGGCTTAATCGGGTTCTGCGCTTAATTGGGGTTGCAAATCCGCCTAATTGGTTAGGTGACGAAAACTGGATTTTGCCAGCGTTTATGTTAATGGGCATTTGGGGAGTAGGGAATGCCATGCTCACCATGCTTGCGACTATGAACGGTGTTCCTACTGAACTGTATGAAGCTGCTGATGTAGATGGTGCTGGCGCTTGGACGAAATGGCGCAAGATTACGCTTCCCATGATTTCACCCGTGATTTTTTACAACCTGGTGTTGAGCGTCATCGGTTTGATGCAGTATTTCGTCGTGCCTTATATCATTACACGTGGTACAGGTCAGCCCAATAACTCGGCTTACTTCTTCAATATGTTCCTCTATAAAACAGCTTTTACCTTCTTTGATATGGGATATGGCGCAGCCCAAGCGTGGCTCATTTTTCTAATCGCACTTGCCCTCACAATCGGTCTGTTCGCCACCGCGCGCCGGTGGGTTTATTACTCAAGCGGAGACTAAGATATGGCTACTGCAAACCCGACTTATTCCAACGCGGTCAATACATCTCCATACTACAGCGTCCAGTTGCGTAAATTTGGTTCCATCGCCATGGTCACTATGATTGCCTTTGTGGTAGCAACCATATTTTTGCTGCCTTTCGGTAACATGGCGCTGATTTCAGTTAAAACGCAGGATCAGATGGCTGCAAGCGCCACCGGCCCAATCTGGCCAATGGAACCCGAGAAATTTACCTACGAAGGTAAAGACTATGATGTCTATATGGTGCCGCAGGCGGATGGAAGCGCAAAACAGATGGCATTGGTGAAGAAAGGTCGTGCGAGTAGTCAGTTTGTTGACATTGCTAATCCGGATGCTGGTTTGGTTTCTTGGGAAGGAAACTGGCGTGGTTTGGAACAGGTGAGTACTATCCAGCCGCACTTTGAAAACTATCCAAAGGCCTGGGAGATGCTGAATTTCCCCTTACTTTTTGGCAATACCCTAGCGATTGCGCTGATCGGTATGACAGGGACACTCTTGTCTTCGGTCTGCGTCGCATATGCCTTTGCCCGCTTCCCAATTCCAGGTAAAAACATCTTGTTCATCATCCTGATTGGGACAATCATTCTCCCAGGGCAGGTAACACTTATTCCAACCTATGTTCTTTTTTCCAAAATTGGTTGGACAGGTAGTTGGCTTCCTCTGATAGTTCCGCATTTCTTTGCGAATGCCTATAATGTATTTCTGCTCCGGCAATTTTTCCTGACGCTTCCCCGTGAACTGGACGAAGCTGCAATGATTGATGGAGCCAGTCCGTTCCAGATTTTGCTCAAAGTCATTGTCCCACAGGCATGGCCTGCTATCATCACCGTGGGCTTATTCCACTTCATTTTCGCCTGGAATGATTACTTTGGGCCGCTGATTTATCTGCTCGGTCAACCTCAGTTACAGCCTATTTCGGTTGGTGTTCAGTTGTTTAACTTTGCTTATGGCTCACGTCCCGAGTTAGTACAGGCAACATCACTGATGGCACTCGTACTGCCCTTGATTATTTTCTTCTTCGCTCAGAAAATTTTCATGCGTGGCGTCGTTATCACTGGCGTTGAAAAATAATCCCTATCAGTCGTGCGAGCGAGGGGTAGAGCATTTATAGCTCTGCCCCTTACACATATTCTACATTGGCTCCGACATCAATCATTGCACCTATAGTAAAATTGTAATTTTTGAGGAAAAATGATTACCCATCGACCAAGACGCATCTTAATATGGTTAGCGGTGATTCTGATCGCAACTATAGGTATAGCATCGGCGCAGGATGATACAAGTAAACTACTTGTAGATGCATCTCAGGATCTGGGGGCGATAAGCCCATATGTTTACGGCGCAAATTACGCCGCCTCTGCTGTGGTTAGTGTGGGCATGCAGCAATCTGCTGCCGATTCGGGTGTGACTTTCTTCAGATTTCCCGGCGGACATTGGGGAGATCAATATGATGTGACTCCGTTCCAAGTTGACCTCTTTATGCTCCAGACCAAAGCCTGGAATGTGGAACCGAGCATCAGTGTGCGCCTTGAGGGTGGTACGCCAGAAAAGGCAGCTGATCTCGTACACTATGTGAACATTGAAAAACAGTATAACGTCAAGTATTGGAGCATTGGCAATGAGCCAACCCTCTATAAAGATTATAGCGTTGAGCAATTCAATAAAGATTGGCGAGCTATCGCCGAAGCTATGCGCGCGGTAGACCCTGACATTTTGTTGATTGGTCCTGAAGTTCATCAGTATCCCTCAACTGATAATCCACCAGAATATCTAAATGTTATGCGTGAATGGGTACGCGAATTCCTCAAGGCAAATGGTGATTTGGTTAACATAGTCTCGATTCACCGATACCCGTTTCCCACTAACGCTGCAACGCCGATTACTGTTGACAACTTGCGTACCAATTCCGTAGAAACGGATACTATGATAGCGCTGTTGAGACAGGATATTCAGGATACCGTTGGTCATAACATGCCTGTAGCCGTCACGGAGATGAATTCCTCCTACGCTAACAATTTGGACGGTGATGCCTCGATGGACTCGCTCAGCAATGCAATTTGGTGGGCAGATGTATTAGGACACATGATTCGGTCAAAAGTGGATATTGTTGCTTATTGGATATTCAACACATCCCCCGACCAGGGATTTGGTATGATGGATCGCTATACTGCCCGTCCCACCTACTATGTCTACCAGCTCTATAAACAGTTTGGGACAGAGTTACTGCAAGCGTCATCCTCTGATCCTGATGTTGCTGTTTATGCTTCAAAACGGGATGATGGGACGTTGACCCTGATGGTAGTTAATCTTGGCACGGATGAAGTCTCAAAAACGATTGACATAACTGGCTATACTGCGTCAGGTTTGGCAGAAGTATGGCGGTTAGACACAGACCACAAGGCAGAGCAAATCGATGCAAGTGACTTGAGCCTCCCGGTTATATTACCCGGTCAGTCGGTTACATTGTATGTAATCCCAGGTACTTGATAAGACAATGAAACGAATGATTTTAGGTGCATTGAGTCTGCTAGTTGCTTTTAGCATTGCTTCCGCCCAGGACAACGCCACATTTCCAACATGGCCCGATCAATATTACGCACCCTATGTTTATGCTTCTGGCTATCCAGTAGCGGCCATTACCCAAATAGCCGATATTCGTTATGTAACTTTGGCCTTTATTCTGAGTAGTCCACAGGGTTGCCAGGCGGCCTGGGGTGGCGGCATACCACTCGACCAGCAAAAAATATTGCCGACTGAGTTGGAAACCTTACGCTCAAGAGGTGGGGATGCAATTATTTCGTTTGGTGGTGCCGGAGGTACAGAGCTTGCTCAGGCATGTTCTGATGTTGAAAATCTAACTACCCAATATCAATCAGTCGTGGACACTTATAACGTGACTCGGCTCGATTTTGATATCGAGGGTGATGAAATCCATGAGGGAGACTCGACAGCGCGTCGCTCACAGGCCTTAGCTGCATTACAAAAGCAGTCTGCTAACAATGGGATATCGATTGAAATAGCTTTCACGTTGCCAGTTTTACCAACAGGCTTAACTGACGACGGATTAGCCGTATTGCAATCCGCGATTGACAACGGAGTAACCATCAATTTGGTCAATATTATGACCATGAACTTCGGCAAGGATTATCCACCGGATGAGATGGGGAAACTCACTATTCAGTCAGCAGAAAGCTTATTCAATCAACTCACAGCACTTTACCCAGAAAAAACCGAAAGCGAGATATGGTCAATGATCGGGCTTATTCCAATGATTGGCCTGAACGATTCGGTGCCAGGAGTGTTTACTCTGGACGATGCCAACATGGTGGTCAAGTATGCTCAGGAAAAAGGAATACGCGAAATTTCCATGTGGGCACTCACGCGCGACAAAGCCTGTTCCGGAGATGTTGCAATGGTTTCTGAAATATGCAGTGGTATTTCACAAGAACCATACGCATTTTCAGCGATTTTTAATACGTTTACATTACAGAATCAGTAACCCGATGGAATTTCGGGTTACTGCTCTCTATATTAGATACATGAAATCAACAGTCAGTAGTTTGCGGACAAGGTCGTGATAAAAGTAAACTGCTGACTGCTGATTTATTTACCTAGAGGTCTTCTCATGCCATTTCCAAAAGATTTTCTCTGGGGTGCTGCTACTGCAAGTTATCAGATCGAAGGGGCAGCCCTACAGGATGGACGTAGCGAATGTATATGGACGCGCTTTTCACATACACCCGGTAAGGTGGAAAATGGAGACACAGGTGATATAGCTTGCGACCATTATCATCGCTACAAAGATGATGTCACTCTGATGAAAAGTCTGGGTTTACAGGCCTATCGTTTCTCGGTTTCCTGGGCGCGTGTAATCCCCAATGGAGTCGGTACGGTTAATCAAATCGGGTTAGACTTTTACGATCACTTGGTTGACGAGTTGCTAACAGCTGGTATCAAACCCTGGGCAACACTTTTTCATTGGGACTTGCCGCAAATCTTGCAAGATCAAGGCGGTTTTGCTAACCCGGAAAGTACTGAATGGTTCGCAGATTACACAGATATTGTCACAAAGCGGCTAGGGGATCGTGTTAAAGGCTGGATTACATTCAATGAACCCTGGTGTACAGCCTTTTTAGGGAACATGATGGGCGTTCATGCACCCGGCATTCAAGATCCACCCACAGCTTATCGCGTTGCTCACAATCTCCTTTTGGCACATGGCGCATCAATGTCAGTCATTCGGGAAAATGCTCCAAAAGCACAGGCGGGCATCACGTTGAATTTAACCGTTCATACTCCCGCAACAAACCGACAAGAAGACATCCAGATGGCGCGGCAGCGTGATTATTTTATCAACGGTTGGTTTTTAGATCCCATTTTCAAGGGGAGCTATCCGGTAGAGGCAGTGGAATTCGTCAAGCCGGCGCTAGAGGGAATTGATTTGGATTCTGTTAAAGCCGCTATGGTTCCAAACGACTTTCTTGGGATTAACTATTACTCACGTTGGATAGTTCGTCATGATGCCGCACCCGATGAGACTCTGTTTCCATCTAACTCAGAAATGACTGAGATGGGTTGGGAGGTTTATCCACCGGCGATGACCGAATTACTTCTTAAAGTTCATAAGGAATACCAACCCGCTGCCATCTACATTACGGAGAATGGCGCTGCGTACAATGATCCAGCCCCAACTGACGGCGTTGTTGAAGATCCAAAGCGGGTTTCCTTCCTAAGGGGTTATCTCAAAGCTGCCGAGGAAGCGATAAATCAGGGGGTACCGCTGAAAGGCTATTTTGTCTGGAGTCTGTTGGATAACTTTGAATGGTCTTTCGGCTATAGCAAGCGCTTCGGCATTATCTCGGTAGACTATGCCACGCAACAACGCACATTGAAACGCAGTGCTCATTACTTCCGTGAAGTAATCCGCGAAAACGCGCTATAACCCCCAAAATAATAAAGAGTGGGTAACGCAATACTCACTCTTTATATTCCTCAATTTCCTACTCAAGGAACGTGTATGACTACCCAGCGCCTATATTATGACGACAGCTATACGACTGAATTCAACGCAAAGGTTCTTGAGTCTACAACCGTGGATAATCGATCGGGTATCATCCTCGACAGAACCTATTTTTACCCGACAGGTGGAGGACAACCATTTGATACAGGTACGCTAAATGGTATTTCAGTCGTAGATGTGTTCACGCGGGATGAAGATAAAGCTGTCGTCCACATCTTGGCCGAGTCGTTATCGGCCACAGAAGTAACAGGCAAGCTCGATTGGAAAAGACGATTTGATTTTATGCAGCATCACACGGGTCAGCATATTTTGACACAAGCGTTTGTTCAGACTATGGCTATCAATACAGTTGGCTTTCATCTCAGCCCTGATTCTGTCACAATTGACCTGGATACATCACCCCTGACTGACGAGCAGATTGATGCGGCGGAAGATGTAGCAAATCAAATAATCTATGAAAATCGAGCTGTTCACATTCGAATCCAAGACTTGGATGATACAGAGGGTGTCCGCATCCGCCGGATACCGCGCCACTTGCTTACAGAAGGATTGCGCATAATTGAAGTTGAAGGTTTCGACACAACTGCCTGTGGTGGTACCCATGTCGCCCATACTGGCGAAATTGGTCTCGTCAAAATCCTTAAAGTAGAAAAGCGTGGCGAAAAAACCCGGATCGAGTTTTTATGTGGCTCCCGCGCATTAAACGACTATCGTGAGAAGAACAGACTTGCCAACCACCTAACCGTTGACCTTAATTGCAAATTCTCGGAAACGCCACATATTCTTGCCAATATCCGCGAAGATCTCAAAACCACTCAGGCGGCACTTAAGGTCGCTACATTCCAATTGATTGAAAATGAAGCGTCTCAGCTTTACAATGCCGCCCTCCGCTCTAATAATATAGTCATCATCACAGCAGCCTTTGAAAATCGTGGTGCTGCCGAAATAAAAAATCTGGCATCGCGTCTTGCCGCGAATTCCAAAACCATTATCCTGATTGCCTCAACCGGGGAAAAAGTGCAATTTTGCTTTGCCCGTAGCGAAGACCTGTCAATTGATATGGGGAAACTACTCCGAGAACAATTAGCTACTTTGGGTGGACGTGGTGGTGGTCAACCGAATTTCGCTCAGGGAGGTGGTATCTCCATTGAGATCGAGGCACTAAGAACGCTTTTGGGAAAAATTGCTGCCGAAGTTTCCCTAGAAGAGAGGTAAAATCTCTTCTACCCCTCTCGATCCAGCTTAGTTTGCTAACATCTTCTCGCGTCGCTTGCGATCTTTCAATCGTTCCTCATTGTTCAGGATACGCTTCCGCAAGCGCAGATTTGATGGCGTGACTTCCAGAAGTTCATCGCCAGCCATAAACTCAATCCAATCATCCAGACTCATGTCACGCGGTGTGTTTAACCCTGATGTAGTTTCGCTTGGCTTAGATCGGAAGTTAGTCAGATGTTTTTCTTTGACCACATTCAAATCCAGATCGCCGGTTCGAATATGCTCGCCAACAACCATACCTTCATAGACTTCTGCACCGGGGCCGATAAAGAATGTTCCACGCTGTTGAACATTAACCATCGAATAGGCAGTAGCCACTCCGGCATCGCTTGCAACGAGGCTACCAAATTGTCTGCCAGGAATATCGCCACCTAGCGGTTCGTATCCGGCATGGAGGCTATGAATTTGTCCGTTCCCGCTCGTGGCCCGCATGAAATTAGAACGGAAACCGAGCATTCCTCGCGTCGGAACACGATAGTTAATGTAAGTTGTGCCTTTTTCTGAACGCATGTCCGTCATAACGCCGCGGCGTGTTCCCAGCATTTCAACAACTGTTCCCACTAGATTATCCGTGATTTCGATATGCACGTCTTCAATCGGTTCGAGAACCTCTCCCGTTTCCGGGTCTTCGTGGTAAATGACTTCAGGTTTACTAACCTCGAATTCATATCCTTCACGGCGCATCGTCTCAATAAGAATTCCCAAGTGCAGCTCGCCGCGTCCACTAACAACAAATCTGTCTGGTGCATCGCCGTCAGCAACTCGTAGAGCGACGTTGCTGCGTGTTTCATCATAAAGTCGCTGCCGCAGTCGGCGCGATGTGCCCCATCCGGTCTTACCTTCCCGACCCGCCAATGGCGATGTGTTCACACCAAAAGTCATACGAACAGTTGGTTCTTCCACGCTAATGGGCGGCAAAGGTTCCATAACAGAGGGATCCGCTATGGTGTCACTGATACCCAGCTCATCAAGTCCGCCGAATGCCAGAATATCACCGGCTCGCACTTCATCAACTTCTTGTTTTTCAAGATTCTGGAAAGTGAATAGGTACTCAATACGCCCATTGATACGCTCACCTTTAGGTGTTATCCGGACAATCGGCATTCCTTTTCGGACTGTGCCGGAACCCAAGCGCCCAATCCCGATTTGTCCTTTATAGTTATCATATTCCAATGTTGTCACAAGCAGGCGTGCTGGTGCATCCGAATCAACAGTTGGCGCGGGTACTTCCTTGATAATGGTCTCAAATAAGGGTGTTAAATCACTTTGCAGACCCGCTGGCGCGTAGCCCGCCTTGCCCACTAGACCAATCGCATACACAACCGGAAATTCTGCCTGAAAGTCACTGGCCCCCAACTCAATGAATAAATCGAATGTGTCATTGAGCGCTTGGTCAGGACGTGCAAATGGACGATCTACTTTGTTGATGACTACAATAACCCGCAGCCCTAAAGCTAATGCCTTACGCAGCACAAAACGGGTTTGTGGCATTGGTCCCTCAACTGCATCAACCAGCAGCAATGCACCATCTACCATGTTCAGGACGCGCTCGACTTCTCCACCAAAATCCGCGTGACCGGGTGTATCAACAATGTTGATCTTTGTGTCGTTCCACGTCACCGCGGTATTTTTCGACAAAATAGTGATCCCGCGTTCACGCTCCAGGTCATTTGAGTCCATGATGCGCTCGCCTACATTAGCTGTATCGCGAAATACCTTCGCCTGTTTGAGCATTCCGTCAACCAAGGTTGTCTTGCCATGGTCAACGTGCGCGATGATCGCGATATTACGAATATCATTACGTGCTTGAGTCACATCTCTTCCCCAATTGCTTTTCTATGTAGGTTGTTATCATTTTAACAGACGAATCTCACTAGAGGATAGAGGAAAGGGGGCAAAATTGACCAACGCTTTACGGTATACTTAAATTTCGATCGGGTAACCAATAGAAAGCACAGATATGCGTAAAGTTTTTGAAAAGCGTTCCCAAATAGCTGCCACGGTAGAACAGATGATGAATTTCCATAGTGCACCCAAAGCGTTTCAAACGCTGACTCCACCACCTGTGTTCATTCAGGTTCTGCGTGATAATCGTACATCGATCACTCAGGGTGAAATTGAGTTTCGCATGTGGTTGGGTTTTATACCACTTCGCTGGCTAGCAAGGCATGAATCCGGCCCTATTCCCAGCTCTTTTATCGACAGAATGCTCGATGGCCCTATGGCCTATTGGGAACACCAACACATTTTTCTCGATATTCCCGGTGGAGTGGAATTGGCTGACCACATCACATACGAACACAAACCAGGTCTAATGGGCATATTTACTCATCTATTTTTTGATGGCATTCCCTTACAAATTCTGTTTTTGTACCGTCATTGGGTAACTAAGCGTGGAGTGTCTACAATAAATAAATATTAATGGGGAGCAGGGGATGAATAAGTACGAGCATCCCCTGTTGAATCGAATGATTTATTCCTCTAGCGTGCTAACATCCCCTTCTGGCATTCCCATCGCACGTGCCTTCAAAACGCGCCGCATGATTTTCCCGGATCGCGTCTTAGGAAGCGCACTCACAAATTCAATCTTGCTGGGAATGGCGATTGGGCCGATTTCAGCACGAATATGCTCTTTGAGTTTGTCAACAAGCTCGTCACTAGCCTGAAAACCTGTACGCAGGATGCAGTAAGCGTAAATAACATTACCACGCACTTCATCTGGCACACCGATAACAGCCGCTTCAGCCACAGTCGGATGACTTACCAGACCAGACTCAATTTCTGCTGTACCAAGGCGATAGCCACTTACCTTAATGACATCATCAATGCGACCAATGACCCAGAAATAACCGTCTTCGTCTTTCCGTGCCGAATCACCCGCTAGATACCACCAACCGTTATTCTTATAGGTACTCCAGTATTGATTGACATACCGCTCCGGGTCACCATAAATTGTACGCAGCATTCCAGGCCAGGGGGTTTTTATGACTAACTTCCCTTCTGTGCCGGGGGCACATGATTTCCCCTCTTCATCGACAACATCCGCTTCGATACCAGGGAAAGGACGGGTGCAACTGCCGGGTTTTAGCCCTGCTGCTGGCAAAGGTGTAATCATAAATCCACCGGTTTCAGTCATCCACCAGGTATCCATAATCGGGCATTTTCCCTTCCCAATTACACTGTGATACCAGCGCCATGCTTCCGGGTTAATAGGCTCACCTACTGAACCGAGCAGGCGTAAGCTGCTTAAGTTATGACGATTAGGCCATGCTTCACCAAAACGCATTAAACCTCGTATAGCTGTAGGAGCAGTGTAGAGGATACTGATTCCGTATTCCTCCACCAATTTCCACCAACGATTAGGAAATGGGAAATTCGGCGCGCCTTCGTAGATAAACCCCGTCGCCCCCAGAATTAATGGTGCATA
Source organism: Aggregatilineales bacterium (assembly GCA_044226645.1). GTDB lineage: Bacteria > Chloroflexota > Anaerolineae > Aggregatilineales > Phototrophicaceae > CFX2. The sequence goes on along the minus strand of JBGAGR010000002.1, from coordinate 41,336 downwards.
AACAATGTAACTGTGTCCTGTAATCCACCCCGGGTCAGCAGCACACCACCAGCGATCCTCGTCTTTAATATCGAACGTCCATTCCAGAGTAGTCGATGTATAAACCTGATAACCGCCATGTGTATGGAGTATACCTTTTGGTTTCCCCGTTGTTCCGCTCGTGTAGAGGATGAAGAGCGGGTCTTCAGCATCCATGATTTCAGTTTCGCAAACCGGGCTAGCGATAGGCAGCGCCATCAGATCGTGATACCAGAAATCACGCCCAGCTTGCATTTCAATATCCTGCCCTGTGCGCCTAACAACGACCACATGTTCAACTACAGGTGAACGGTGAACGGCTTGGTCAGCAATTTTTTTCAATTCAACAATATTCCCGCGCAGCCAGGAACCATCGCAGGTAATCAACACCTTACTCTGTGCATCCTCAATGCGATCCGCCAGTGCATGTTCACTAAATCCACCATAAACGACGCTGTGAACTGCCCCTATCTTGACCGTTGCCAGCATAGCAATAACAAGTTCAGGGATGCGTCCCATATAAATAGTTACACGGTCACCCTTTTTTACACCCATGCTGCGTAAAACATTGGCGAACTTATTGACTTCCTGCCACAACCGCCAGTATGAAAATGTCCGCTTGTCTCCCGGCTCTCCTTCCCAAATCATGGCGAGCTTATTTTTTCGCCAAGTTTTCACATGTCTATCGAGAGCATTCAGCACAATGTTTGTTTTACCGCCTACGAACCATTTATAGAAGGGTGCATTGCTTTTGTCCAACACCTTTTCCCAGCGCTGGTACCATTCCAACGTCTCTGCTCGTTTGGCCCAAAACGCCTCAATATCCCCTATTGCTTCCTGATATACAGCTTCATAATCGGAAACATGAGCCTTCTTAACTATTTCATCCGACGGATAAAACCATTCACTTGTTGTTGGAACAAAAGCTTCATCAGTCATGAATTACTCCTTTAAAAGTGGATTATTTCGCTCAAAACATGGCAATTATAGAGTTAAACTAGGGAAGTGCAAAAATTCCATAAGCAGAAATGATCTGGGTGAATTGTGACACAAACGCTTATCAATTGAAAACAACAATTCCATCAGTTACCCGATGGAATTGTTCAAGACCCACATCGTAACTTTGAGAGTTACCCTTTGATGCTTCCAGCCAACAGACCCTTGATGAAGTACCGACCGAGCAAAATATATACAAGCAGCGTGGGTAAAGCCGTCAAAAATGCGCCAGCCATTTGCACATTCCATTCCACAATTTGACTACCTGATAGATTTTGCAGCGCTACAGTTATAGGCTGCGAATTGGTACTGGTCAGTGTCACACCAAATAAAAACTCATTCCAAATCTGTGTAAACTGCCAGATGATAACCACTACAAAACCGGGCAGCGAAATAGGCAAGAGTACGTACCTGTACAGACCAAAAAACCCGGCTCCGTCGATAGCTCCTGCCTCAAGCAGTTCTGTTGGTACTTCAGCATAATAATTGCGAAAAATGAGCGTCGTAATCGGCAGGCCGTAGACCACGTGCACTAAAATTAAGCCGGGAAGCGATCCATATAAGCCGATTTTCTGAAGGAACTGAACCAAGGGAATAAGAATTGCCTGATAAGGAATAAACATACCAAACAACATGAGGGGGAAAATGATATTCGCGCCTCTGAATGACCACTTCGAAAGCACGTACCCATTCATGGAACCGAGGATAGCCGAAAATGCCGTCGCGGGGACGACCAGAATGATGCTATTGAGAAGACTGGGAGCGAGTCTTTCGATAGCTCTCGTAAAACTGTCAAGTGTGAAAGCCGTTGGTAAGTTCCACATGGTGGAAATACTCACCTGATCGATACTCTTAAAGCTCGTTACTAAAACCATATATACGGGAATCAGGAACATGCCAGCGGCAATAATAATCACAAGGTAGAGAACAATACGAACACTCCACTTGCGAACATCGGAACTAACATTGGGTTTGGATGATAATGTTTGGGTTGAGGTGCTCATTGGTTGGTCTCCGAGCGAAGCTGGCTTGCCAGATAAGGCACAATTACAATCGCGACCAGAATAAGCATAATCATCGCGATGGCAGCTCCTTCTCCGAAATTGTTTGAGCGGAAAGTCGTAAAAAACATATTGAGACCCGGCATATCGATATAGCGATTGTCGCCGCCGCCCATTGTATATACCAGATCGAATATTTTAAGGGAGATATGTCCAAGAATGATTATCGCGCTTAAGGTAATGGGCTGTAAAAGCGGGAAAATGACATAGCGATACACGCCCCATTCATTCGCGCCATCCACACGCGCGGCTTCGCGCAAATCATCAGATATGCCACGCAGTCCGGCTAAATACATCGCCATCGTATAGCCCGACATTTGCCATCCTGCGGCAATGACAACCGCAAATAGCGCAACATTTAACCCTTGTGTCTCGCTAGGCAGACGAAGAGATTGTCGGGGAATTTCGAAGGTAGTCAACGCCAGCAGTAAAAATGAGGCAGCGGCAATTGCAGCCGCAACTTGCGTACGTTTCCGTAGAGCGAAATATATACCAAACCCCATCCCAAGCATAACAACAAATGACAGCACATTTTCCCAGTTGAACTGCAACCACTGGTCTTGGCTAATGAACCATTGCGACTGCCCTGCTGGAAGCCCAATAATTGTTGGAATAACGTTGATTCCGCTGGTTGGGTTAAAGAGCCACTTCCAGGCAACCCCGGTCACAACAAATGATAAAGCCATAGGAAATAGAAAGATGGTTCGAAAAATACTCTCCCCCTTCAATTTTTGATCCAGCAAAATAGCCAGCAGTACCCCTACGATTAAACATGTAGCGATAAACAGGATTGTAAAAAACACCGTATTTACAATATCGACTCGAAAACGCGAGTTGAGCGCTCCTGTAAATAAATCACCATAATTTTTTAATCCAACATAGTTGGCAGGTAATCCACTGAGCTGTTGCAGGGCATTGGAATCGGTCATCGATGTATAGCCTGTAATAGCTATAAAGCCATACACAAAGATGGCAAGCAAAATGACCGATGGTGTCAGCATCGCGATGGCTGTAACGCGGTCACGATTCATAGTAAATAGCTCCCGAATAAAGTGTTTTCACAATCCAATCCTCTCGTTTCAGTTTTATTGCAACGCTAGAGGAGTAATTTGTAACTAATCTGCAGCAATGCCGCAACATAAATTCAAGGATTAGTGCCAAAATGCAGCAGGGGCGCATGTGCGCCCCTACCTATCCAAACTACAAACAAGCTGTCAAACGGGTAATATACTGTGTCCCTATCCGCCAATACCAGTCTGAATTGCCAGCGCACCGGCATTTGCAGCAGCAGTCGCAGAGTCGCGATCAGCTTGGAACTGAGCGATTATATTCAGGAAACCGCTATCAAACGCTGCCGGAGCCACTGCGCCATGACGCTGACTTCCAACGATAGTGTTGGTCGTCCAATCCTTGTACGCGCTCTGGAAATAAGCATTGTACTTTTCAGGATTGTTAATGTCGGCTGTAGTGTTCGCAGGCAGAGAACCCTTCAGCGGATTGAAAATATCCTGCGCTTCCGCAGTCCCGACAAATCCCAACCAGGCTAGTGCGTTATCACGGTGCGGTGCGCCCTTCGGCAGACCGAAAGTGTCAGATAGCATCATGAATACGCCATCGGTTCCCGGTGAGGCCGCCCAACCAAAATCAGTTTCTGGGGTCAGCTTCAGGTCAGCGATGAAGTATCCCGCGGCCCAGTCACCCATAACGTTGAAAGCGGCCTTGCCATCAATCACCATCTTGGAGGCATCCTGCCAGGAAATTGCATTCATGTCTTCATTGCCACAGGCCAATACCTTACCGTAGGTATCCCATGCCTGAAGTGCTTCGGGACCAGCCCAGTTGGTTGTGCCATCCCAAAGGCCATTGTAACCATCTACGCCTAATGTTCCCAGTGCTACACTTTCCCACAAGTGAGATTGCGTCCAGTTTTCACCGATTGCAATGGGGGTCACGCCCTTTGCCTGTAGTGCGGGGCAAGTTGTGTCAACAAATTCGTTCCAGTCTTTCGGAACACTAACACCCCATTCCTGAAGCTTGCCTGGGACAAACCACAGGACATTTGAACGGTGAATATTCACGGGCACCGAGTAAATATTACCTTCAGCATCAGTAATGAGTTTCAGCAGACCTTCAGGGAATTGAGTCATCCAGCCATTGGCGTTGTACAGATCATTCAGGGGTTCCATACGTCCGGCTTTGACCCACAATGAGTTCAGTTCCGCGCCAGCATGAACCTGGAACACATCAGGTGGGTTGCCGCCCAACATACGGGTAACTAACACTGCCTTAGCATTTACACCCGAACCACCGGCAACTGCCGAGTCAATTATGTTGACATTGGGGTGCAGTTCCTTGAACTTGGCGATTAATGCGTCTTTACCTGCCGCCTCTCCACCACCCGTCCACCAGGAAAAAATTTCCAGATCGCCGGACAGGGTGTCGCTTTGAGCGCTGGCAACACTTGCCAGACTAAGAACAAGGGCGAGTGCTAAGATAAGTATCGAAAACTTCTTGCTCATATATCTCTCCTTAGAAAACATGAATAACGCTCTGTTGTTGAATTCTGGTGTTTTCCACCACACATTTCAGAGTAGATTATGATAGTAGCACTGTTCCCTCAATCCGGGGTTGGGCAACATGCACAGTTCCGTATTAGAATCGTTTTGATTTATGGAGTGACGGGCAATGATTTATTTGATAAAAATCATGGAAAATGCTACCGACCGCCAGATCACGCCCGCGACTTTCGCATTTGCCGTCTACCAGAGAAATATCCGAATCAGCCTGAACCCCATCCTACTGTACTCACAACAGCCAACTGTCGAAAATATGGGAACATGATTGATGCGTAGCCAGGGTGATATAACATTGTGATGGTGAATACATGGAATAATAATACGTTGCAAAAACATATTAGTAATATTGTGATATCCTCGCCCATTTCTTAATGCTTCTTCGCTTGACCCGCACCCTCCATGACGAGTACGATTACAGCAGAGTGAGGTAACAATAATATCTCATCTCTCATCTTATAGATACAGGAGTGGTTACAATGAAAAATAATCTATTTCGTCCGATTGCTGCATCTGCGGCAATCATGATCATAACCTTACTTACGGTGTCTTGCTCCCCCAATAGCCAGACTGTAAGCACAGCAGCTCCTTCTGATAAGGTAAGTATACAACTGTCGTGGCTACACACTATCGAGTTTGCCGGTTTCTATATGGCTCAGGACAAAGGTTACAACAAAGAACAAAACTTAGAGGTTGAATTACGCAGTGGTGGTTACGACGATCAGGGTAATTATATCGATCCTCTCAATGAAGTGGTATCAGGAAAAGCAGATTTCGGCATTATGGATGGCACAACCCTGCTGAGCGCTCGTGCAGAAGGTAAGCCAGTTGTTGCTGTTGCTGCTATCTATCTTCGCCATCCCTTGGCATTGATTTCATTGGCTGACAAAAATATCACAAAGCCCGCCGATCTTGTCGGTCCAAAGCTCCAAATTTCCGGTGTCAGTAAGGTGATTTTTCAAGCCCTCCTGCGTTCCGAGAAACTCGATCCCACTACGCTTAATATTAGCGAGCGTACAGATTTTACAAGTGCTCCGCTTCTTGATGGTAGTGCCGATGTCATTGATGGATGGATTACAAATGAGGCTGTTGAATTGACTGAAAACGGTCAAAAAATCAATATGATTCTCGTATCGGATTATGGCATCGATGTGTATCCTGATGTGATTTTCACTACTGAGGATCGTATCAAGCAAAATCCAGCGCTTGTACAGCGGGTAGTAAATGCAGTGTTGCAGGGCACACAGGCAGCTATTGATGATCCCGAAGGCTCAGCAAAACTCGCTGTAAGCTATGATTCATCATTAGATGTTAAGAAAGAAACAACAGCGATGCAGCAGTCTCTTCCCCTTCTCTCACCTGCGGGAAGCAAGATCGGTATGATGGCCTCCAATGTTTGGGAATATACGCTCCAGGTATTATTAGATGAGGGATTGTTGAAAGAATCCCTTGATGTATCAGGAGCTTATACCCTTGATTTTCTGAATGCCTATTACAATAAGGGGTAAATGGATCAGTCGGCAAAAGGGATATTCTGCCAACTTCAAGAGTAGTATTTGATCGCAGTACCTATCGCTGCTTCCAGGTGGTGAAATCCTGGCAATAATCACATAGATCGGGCGGATGTTTCCCAAAATACGTCTGCCCGCAGTTGGGACATTCCCATGTGATGGCAAAATCAACTGCTACATCACTGGGGTCGTGTTCAGATATGGGGGCAGAATCAGCCGAAAATAAAAATGGGGGCGTAGGCTCTACGTCGTGAGGTTGCAGCTTCCCTTTAATGACTACTCCCCCGTTCGTTGCTTTCCTCTGGTCCAGATTAATTTATACACACAATTATTATTGATCGTAACGGACAATTCATTACTGGTCAATTCAGAAACTCAAGTAAATCAATATTGAATGCCTCCGCAGCCTCCTCTTGCACCAGATGTCCTGCATTAGGATAAACTCTCCATACAGAATCGGGGAGCAATTCATGTAATCGCTCCCCTACATTGATCGGAACCCAGGTGTCTTCTTTTCCCCAGGCAATCATTACGGGCACACGAATTGATGCTAATTCGTCACCCGTAATTGGGTCATTGCGGAATGCAGCTCCGCTTATTTGCTTTACCAGCGCCTCATCCCACGCGATCACTTTGAGCTGGCGCGCGTAACCATCGGCCACTTCAGGAGTCATGAAATTCGGATCATAGTAGGCCGACTTCAAAATGCTTGTTGTGAAATTCGGATTTACAAACACACGCATAGCGACTCGCACCCACCATTCAATTGGTGCTAGATTGAGCAGACTTCCTACAAATGGTGGAATCCCGAGCGCACTGCCTACTCTATTCCCGCTACCGGAATCATTCACAGGATCATCCGTTGGACGCAGTGCTGCCGAGATCAATACCAGTTTGGTCACACGCTCAGGATATTTCACAGTGAAATAACCCGCTACGCCGCCACCTTGACTTTGCCCAATCAATACTGCTTTGTTGATACCCAATGTATCCATAACCTTCGCTGTAAAGTCTGCCAGCTCAACGGGGGAGTATGGGATATTAGTACCCGTTTTAGCCGACAATCCATAAGGTGGACGATCAAACGCAACAACTCTATAACCCGCTTCCGCCAGCGTATCCATATTCAATCGCCATGTAAATGTAGATGCGCCCCAACCGTGTAGCAAAATAATTGGCTCCCCGGTTTCCGCGCCACGTTCAAGAACATACGTGGAAAGCCCATCGACATCGATGAATTTCCCATCTGCATCAGCCAGCGTCTCTGCCTCAACCCCTATAGGTGGCAGTGGGACAATTAACGGCAGCAAAATGACGATGGCAATTATCGCCAACAAAGTGCGGACAATCCGCCGACTTCGCAAGTTGCTGCGTACTGGTGGGGTGTTTTCAGAGATCACGTTTTTATTCCTTTAAATGCCGCTAGCGTTCGCTCCCTTGCTATCTGGTGATCAACTATTGGGGGTGGATAATTATTTGGCGGACTGTCCATGAGCCAGGGCGCATGAATAGAGTGTGCAGGCGCTTCACGTAGTTCAGGAATCCACCTGCGGATATAAACCCCATCCGGATCAAATTGTTTGGACTGCGAAACGGGATTAAAGATACGGAAATAAGGTTGTGCGTCAGTGCCAGTTCCAGCTGACCACTGCCAACCGCCGTTATTCGCCGCCGGGTCGCCGTCAATCAGCCAATCCATAAAATGACGTTCGCCTTCGCGCCAATGAATCAGCAGGTCTTTGCTCAAAAAACTGGCAACAATCATTCGCGCCCGGTTTGGCATCCATCCCATTTGCCCCAGTTGTCGCATTGCCGCGTCTACGACAGGATATCCGGTCATGCCATCCTTCCATGCCTGGAGTTCATCTGGCGCGTGTCGCCATTCTACCCTATCGTAACCCCGTCGGAAACTACCTTTCAGTACGTGTGGAAAATGAAAAAGAATATTGGTATAAAAATCGCGCCAGATGAGTTCACTAACCCAGCTTTCGACAGAATGCTCCCAGGTGGCGTTTCTCGCTTTTGTATAGGCTTCCCGCGCACGCCAGTAAGTCTGACGGGAGGACATCATACCAAATCGGAAATATGGTGAGAGAAAAGATGAGCCGTTCAACGTATCATCTTCATGTTCGGATGCCAGACGATTCCGCCCCATGTCATAGTCGTATACTCGTTGATTGAGGAATGCTTCGAGCCGCATTATTGCCACCCTCTCCCCCGCTTCAGGCAAAGTGATACTTTGGGTAATACCGAAATCCGCTATTCGCGGAACATGGTTCAGCCATACTGGCGTGCCCTCGGATAAGAAATCTTTTAGCCTTTCGGGGGATATTGTTTCAGTCATTTCCACACTGCGCGGTAATATTCGGGCATCCCCTTGCAATTCCGGTTTGGGGATCGTCAGCCATTTTCGTTTGAAGGGGGTAAAAACGGTAAATGGTTTACCTTCCCCAGTTAAGACAGTTCCCGGCGGTAAGAGTGAAACATCATCAAATGCATGAACCTGTATTTGAATACTTTTCTCAATTTCAGAATCTCGTTTTAGAGCAAACGGTGTATAGTCGCGATTAAAATAAACTCTATCCGCACCACTAATGCGAATGAGTTCTTCAAAAACTCTTTTGGGGTCTCCATAAGCAATAGTTAATCCACGCCCCTGCTCTCTGAGTGATTCGTCAAGTGCTTCGAGGGATGCAATTAACCACCCTAATCGCGGTATACTGACGCGCTGGCTCAGAATGATTGTCGGGTCAAAAATAAAAAGTGGGATAATCGGCTGGTTGGTCTGAACCGCAGCGCTCAGGGCGGTATTATCTGTCAGCCGCAAATCTCGGCGGAACCAGTGAATAAGTGGGTTCATATCAATCTCCGGTAATCGGTTTTTATTTGCGGTTATAATGACATGAAATCGGGCACCCTAACCAGTAAGGATTGTTGAAAATTGAAATACACCGTAATCATTGCACTTTCGATGTTGTTACTGATGGGAAATCCTGTAAAAGCACAAGATGTAAGTGTCTCACCTTCTGGCCTCGATGTAGAAATAGCCGCACAGGACGGCAAAAAACTGTACGGCAGCTATTTTGCCGTTTCAGACTCCGATGGCCCTGCTGTTCTGCTTCTTCACCAGTTATACACCAATCGAAGTAGTTGGAGTCCATTAGTACAGCCTTTGCTGGATGCCGGGTACAAAGTTCTCGCGATAGATTTGCGCGGTTACGGCAAAACCCGCGGAAAAATCAACTGGGAACTCGCTCAGGATGATACTGTAGCTTGGGGCAACTGGCTCAAGTCCCAGGCAGGGGTACAGTCCATTAGTATCATTGGCTCTAGTATGGGGTCAAACCTCGCCTTAAACGGTTGCGCTGCTATTGAAGGGTGTTCCGGCGCGGTAGTAATCTCTCCCAGCTTGAATTACTTTGGTGTAAAAACGGCGGATGCTATGCAATCGGGTTTCCCAATATTGATTATCTATGCGGACAATGATCGCTACCCTAAGCAGGATGTTCCTCAAATGCTTGAATTAGGGCGTGACTACACCGCCTCAATTGTCTACACCGGACGCACACACGGGATGAACTTATTCGATGAACATGATGACCTGCCTGCTCAGATCATCAAATGGTTGCAGAGCCAATAGATATTTTTGTACTTTACGAAACAGAACACTTATACCAAAATAATAATCCAAAATGGGATGGGATATAAGACAGCTTCGTTCTCCCTCAATCTGCATCCCCCTCTATGGAAGGGACTCTAAGAATCTGTTATAAAGCAGGTTTATGGCAAACTTGGCAGCGACAGTCCGACTGACTTGAATCGCCATAAAAAAGCGCTAGCCAGGCGAGAAAATCTCTGTATGCTTCATCAAATTCGCTATAAAAATCGTCTTTTGCCATACATTTCGCCACACCGCCGCCTCATAATATATGGTGTCTGTCAGGCATAAGAGCCTGAATTGCTATGCCCGGGATCGGCAATGAGCGTATGACATCTTTCATGACTCGAATTGCGCCCAGCGTAACACCAGCCGTAGATTGACCCGGAAATATCGAATCACCGACCAGTCGCATATTGCGAATTCCTGTATGTGGGCTGCGGGCGCGAAATAGAGAGATTTGAGGGAAACCGCCGACCATGCCCATATGCCGACCTGTGTAAAAGTGATAGGTGAGTGGACTTCCCGCTAAAATGAGGCGGATGCTGGCATGAAATCCCGGCATAACCCGCTCAATTTGGGAAAGCATCATCTGTGCATAGATTTGTTTACGTGCTTCGTAAACATCTTCACCTTCACTCATCGCATCCCACCAGAGTTGCACTTGTGTATGAGTCGTAACGGTCACCGCACGATGACTAGGAGGCGCACGGGTGGTATCCCATGTGGGCGAAAGAGAGATAAACAGACTACGCCCTTCTCCCAGCGCACCATTACGGGTTGCAATAATCTGGTGATGGTCAGCTAAATTTTGCGGTAATCGACTGGCTTCGACACCCAAATGTAAAACGAATGCACCCCACCCCGCTGATGTACTGTCACCCTTTAGGAGTTTTGGAGGGCTTTCATCAGTGAGCAATATTTCCAGTGACTGGGGTGTAAGGTTAGCAATCAGGAAATCGCAGGGCAAAAATTCAGTCTTTGACGAATGCCGCCCATGTTTGACACGAACACCTGTGACCTTACCATTTTCAATTTGAACGCCACTGACCCGCTGTCGGAATAGTATATCGCCACCCAATTCGCGGATTTTCGCCACAAGAGTGTCCGCGATCCCACCAATCCCGCCATGAACGTGATAAACACCCTGCCGTGCCAGATCGAGTGCGATTGCGCTGTACAAAGCATTAGAATATTGACTGGTTGTTTGGGCGGATATCAAAAGTTGTGCATCCAGAAATCGGACAAAATCTGAATGCCGAGCAAGCCCATACTGCTCAATCCACTGGTAGGTCGTTTGAAGTGCCAGGGGGAGGAGGAGCAAATCATTAGGGAAATGAATTAGACCAATACGGGCAAGCTGCGACAATTCCGCTAGGCTTGTGGGCGGCCAGGGTAAGCCCTGCCCTGCCATTGACCAGCCTAAATCGGCAATTTGGGATTGAGCTTTCCAGAAATTCACGCTTTCTGGAAAGGCTTGCAGAACAGCTTCATTGTCTCGCGAGAGTGCTATCTCACGCTCAGGTAGATGGACAACCCACGCGGGTTCATAAGGCTGAACAGGCCATTTGATGTTAAGCTGTTTGGCAATGAGGTCGTGTGGGCCATTGTGTTGAAATCCCCCGACCACAGTTGCGCCTGCATCAAAGCGATACCCTTGATGTGTGAAAGTGCCAGCACATCCACCGGCATAGGTTTGGGCTTCCAGTACAGTCACTTTATAGCCAGCTTGCGCCAGAAGCGCCGCAGCCGTCAGGCCACCGATCCCTGCCCCAATAATGATGATGTGATTCGAATGAGGCATAGCCACAACAAACTCTAAATGTTCTGCAATGAATTTGATTATAAGGCAATGAATAGCTATTGTCAACAATTTGAGTAGTTTTTGACTCATATCGCATCACTTACTCAGTCACACCAATGAAAACGATGAAGAGCAGGTATACTGAAACATTATGACTGTGATCTCGATTCCAGCTGTGTCCGATGTAAATACTATCCTTTACGAGCGCGGATGGAAGCGCTATTATGCTGAATCCCCTTCCGATTACTTGTCATTAAAATCTTTCTCCAATGGAGCAGCGCATTACACTGTGGGGAGTAGCAGGTTTCTAGTTCATGCTCGTGTCTACCTCCTGTTAAATCATGGGCAGCCCTACACCATTGAGATTGATTCGGATCAGGATATTGAATCATTCTGTCTCTTCTTCGCTCCGGGTTTTGCCGATTCAATTCAGCATAGTGTCGTAACTGCCGATGACCAGCTTTTGACAAACCCATATAATTCTCCCCCTACGAGCCTAAACGTGTTCGAGAGAACCTACCCTTATGATGACAATTTATCTTCATCCATCGTTAGCCTAAAACAGGCTACCATTCATAAGCCCATGACAAGAGGTTGGTTTGAAGAGTCTCTTCATCGGATAATGCTGTGCCTGTTACAGTCTCAGACCAATATCTATCGAGAAATCGAAAAGCTGCCAGCCGCTCGCCCTGCGACGCGCGAAGAATTATACAGACGACTACACCTTGCCAGAGACTACGCCGAGGCAATTTTTACCACTCCTGTGACACTGGAGGATATGGCGCAGGTCGCTTGTCTTTCGCCTAATCACCTCCTACGCACCTTTAAGCACTTATTCGGACAAACCCCACACCAGTACCGTATCGGTAAAAAGCTCGACTATGCTTGTCAATTACTGGAAGAGTCGAATTTTTCCGTTACCGAGATCTGTATGACGATTGGCTTTGAAAGTCTCGGTACATTCATCACTCTGTTCCATCGCCGTTTTGGCGTAACACCTACTCAATATCGACAGCAAAACAGGTGATTTTGAAGAAGCCTTTTTGAACCGCGGAACCTAAAATAACTAAAATCTCGCTAACGCATTCATTCAGAAAGGGTATCACTATGTCTTCATCTCCCATTTTGGCTGTTGGTCAAATCGCGTTGGAAGTACATGATATTGAAAAGGCTGTAGCCTTCTATCGCGATAAACTCGGTCTCACCTATCTATTCTCTGCTCCACCCGGCTTGGCTTTTTTCGATTGTGCTGGCCTTCGATTGATGCTGACCACACCAGAAAAAGATGTAACTGGGCAAATCTCGAACTCAACTATATATTTCAAAGTAAGTGATATTCACACCGCTCATCAGACATATCTCACCAAAGGTATTTCATTTGAAGATGAACCTCATCTCATCGCTCGCTTCGAAGATCATGAGCTATGGATGGCGTTCTTCTGTGACTCTGATGGAAATTTGCTCGGTCTAATGTGCGAGGTTCCACTGAGTGAGATAGCGAAATGATCTCATATAAAGTTCTTGCATGATGCTGATATTTCTCTGATATTTTTGGTCTATTCTGGTCATCGTAATCATATGCAAACAATAACCTATGAGGAGAGACAGAGATGAGTACAGTAATTCGTTGGAACCCGGTTCGTGAGATGGCGGCTATGCAAAGCGCGATTGATCGTCTGTTTGATGACTCATGGCGTATTGTCCGTCCTACCGCTGGCACAAACGCCCTTCCGCTGGACGTTTATGAAACGGATACTGCCTATATTGTCTACAGCACTGTGCCGGGAACCGATCCCGACCAGATCAAAATCAGTCTGGATGATGATGTGCTGACCATCAGTGCCGAAATCTCCAAACCCACCATCGATGAAAAGGAAAATGCCCGTGTACTGGCTGTCGAGCGCGGTTATGGCAAGTTCAATCGCAGCGTTCGCCTCGGTCTGCCTGTTGACAGTGACAAAATCGAAGCGGCCTATGAAAATGGCGTTCTGAAGCTGACTCTGCCGAAGGCCGCCCAGGTGCAGCCGAAGCAAATTCGTGTACGCACCACCAATGGACAGCCCTCAGAGAACTAATCCAATTCTCTGTAGATAATCTCTTAAAGCGGGACTGTGGATAAAATCCACAGCCCGTTTTTATTTCCTTTTTAGGATGGGCATGTTGCACACTCATAAATGATTTATCTTGCACTATTGCGCTTTCCCCAAAAGATTGTTACAGTAAAACACATTGAATTTAAGGTGTGAATGACCATGACAACACTGTGCAAGAAGGCGAAGAAGCATTACCCGAACTAACTCCGGGCTTTTTCGTTGCGCAGTGTAAGCGAACCTGTCCCGGCGGCAGGTTTTTTGTTTTTAAGGCGAGAAAATCATGTACCAGCAATCATTTACATTCAAGAAGCAGAGCAAGAAGCCTGACACTACGTCTGGATAGTTGCGCTGCACCGAACTCGTGAAGCAACCGCTGTCCAGACAAACCTGGACGGCGGTTTTTGTTTATGTCTTGTGTCTTTATCCAATAAGGAGAACCCAAACATGTCTGCTGCATCAACCTGTCCTGAATGTGGGGCCGATGTCGTTATTCCAGCCAATGCTATGCAGCACGAATTGCTGCCCTGTCCCGACTGTGGTACAGAACTCGAAATCACCAGCCTGAATCCCGTGACACTGGAACTTGCGCCGGAAGTCGAAGAGGATTGGGGCGAATAAGATGCGCGTTGCCATTGTTATTTCGCATATCCGCCCTGAAGAAAAACTACTCATTACAGCCTTTCAGTCACAGGGTGTCGAGCCAGATGTCATCGTAGATCGGGAAATCAATCTCGACATCACTGCTGGCGCAGAACAGCTTGCGCCCTCCGGTGTTGCATGGCGTGAATATGACCTCATCATGGAACGCAGCGTAAGCACTTCACGCGGCCTATATCTGCTGGCGATATTCGCTGCTTGGGGTCTGAATGCCCTCAATAGCTATGAAACGGCTTCGACCTGCGCCGATAAATTCCGCACAACCGTCGCGCTGACCCGTGCCGGAATTCCGCAGCCCCGTGCCCGAACGACTTTCGACCCGGATACGACTATGCAGGCTATTGCTGACTTGGGCTACCCAGCTGTACTGAAACCTGTCACGGGTTCATGGGGACGACTGCTGGCGCGTATCAATGATCGTGAAGCCGCCGAAGCAATCATCGAACATCGTCAGACCCTCGGTGACTATAATCTCCATGTCTACTATGTGCAGGAATATGTCAATAAACCCGGACGCGATATTCGTGCCTTTGTCATCGGGGATCGGACTATCTGTGCCATTTACCGTGACTCTGAGCATTGGATTACCAACACTGCACGTGGTGGCAAAGCCTCGAATTGTCCCGTTACGCCTGAATTGAACGATATATGTGTCCGCGCTGCAAAAGCTGTTGGTGGTGGTATCGTCGCCATCGATGTGCTGGAAGATCAGGAGCGCGGACTGCTTGTTAATGAAGTGAATCACACGATGGAATTTCGCAACAGTAGCGCTCCCACAGGCGTGGATATTCCCTCTGAAGTAGTTCGCTACGCCCTTTCTACAGTACAACAGGTGAAAGCATGATTACGGTAGGCATTGTCGGCGCAAGTGGCTACACAGGCGGAGAACTCTTACGCCTCCTCCTTCAGCATCCCGAAGTTGAGGTTACGCACATCACCTCCGAAAGCAATCTCGGCAAATTTGCTTATCAGGTTCATCCCCATCTGCGCAATAGTACCCAGCTTCGCTTTATCAGTTCTGAATCGCTGCAACCTGTTGACGTACTATTCCTAGCGCTGCCACATGGCGAAGCGCAAAAACATATTGCCCGTTATGCTGGGTCAGCCGGAAAAATCGTCGATTTGAGTGCTGACTTTCGCCTGAACAACATGGCAGCCTATCGTGCGGCCTATGGCCACGATCATGCCGCGCCCGAATGGTTAGGTCGTTTCGTCTATGGCCTGCCGGAACTCTACCGGGAACAGCTTCGTGCAGCGAATTATGCCAGCGGTGTGGGATGCAATGCGACAGCGACAACCCTTGCCCTTTGGGCACTGGTAAAAGCGGGTATGGTATCTGCGGATCAGCCCATTGTTGTGGATGCCAAAGTTGGCAGCAGTGAAGCAGGGAAAACCCCCACTGACTCCAGTCATCATCCGGCTCGTTCTGGTGTGGTACGACCTTTCGCTTTGACAGGCCATCGCCATGAATACGAAGTGCGCCAAAATCTGGCTTCATGCGGCGATTTCGATATTCGCCTTTCTGTGACCAGTGTTGAGATGGTGCGCGGCGTTTCTGCTGCTGTTCATTTGACTCTACCCGCTGGAACGCCTGAAAAAGACATCTGGTCGGCTTACCGAACAACTTGGAAAGAACAGCCATTTGTCCGTATCGTCCATGACAAAACAGGCATACATCGTCACCCGGAACCGCGCCTGCTATCAGGGACAAATTATGCTGATGTGGGTTGGGAATATGACTCCGCTACGGGACGCACCGTATTACTTTGTGCAATCGATAATTTGGGAAAAGGTGCATCGGGTTCAGCCGTTCAGTGTATGAACCTGATGTGTGGCTTTGACGAAATCGCCGGACTGACTTTTGGTGGCATTTATCCATAACGTAACGCAGTAAACACAAAGGACTCCCATTCATGATAAACATACTCAAATTAGGTGGGGGCGCAGGCAACGACCACGCAGCCACCCTTCGCAATCTGGCGCAGCGCATTCAATCTGGCGAGCAATGGATACTGGTACACGGCGCGAGTGATGCCGCCAATCGTCTTGCTGAACAGGTTGGCTACCCTGCCCAAACGCTGACCACTCCCGGCGGACATACCAGCCGTTACACTGATGCGCGTACCATCGAAATTTTCAGCGCGGCAGTCGCGACGGTAAATCAGCAGATGGTCACGCAGTTAAGCGCTCTCGGTATTCAGACTGTTGGATTAGCTGGCCCCAATATCATTCGCGCCCAGCGTAAAACCGCTATTCGTGCCATTCGCGAGGGTCGTCAGATCATTGTCCGTGACGACTACACAGGCACAATCAACGGCGTGAATGTTGAGGTTTTAAAGGCCTTGCTCAATGCCGGGGTTACACCTGTAGTCGCTCCACTGGCGATGGGTGTTGAATTTGAACGGCTGAATGTCGATGGCGATTTGGTAGCCGCCAATATTGCCCGTGAATTAAACGCCGATGCCCTCATTATCCTCAGCAATGTTCCGGGTCTTCTGCGGGACATTAACGATCCAGCATCCTTGATTACACAGTTCTCCATTTCCGAACTCGAACGCTTTGAATCATTCGCTACCGGACGCATGAAAAAGAAAATGCTGGCAGCGCAGCAGGCCAACACTGCTCAGGTGATCTTAGCCGATTCGCGTGTCGAAAATCCGCTGGATGCTGCCTTGCTCGGTGGCGGAACCCATATAGTTCGCGAAGGAGTTGCTCATGCTCAACACGTCGCTTAATCTGGAAGATCAATACAGCAGCGGTGCATATCTCAAACGCGATATTCAAATTGTGCGCGGTGAGGGTGCGACCTTGTGGGATAACGAGGATCGCCGCTATATTGACTGTGTAGGCGGTCAGGGCACGGCGAATCTGGGGCACTGTCATCCCGCTGTTGTGTCTGCCATCCAGTCGCAGATGACCCAGCTTATTTCCTGCCCGGAATTGTTCCATAACCCTGTTCGGGCACGTTATCAGGCCGAACTCTGCAATGCGGCTAACATGGCGCGGGTATTTCTCTGCAACAGCGGCGCGGAAGCTAATGAGGGTGCATTAAAAATCGCTCGTTTGAAAACAGGTCGCACAGGTATCATCGCTACCATGCGGGGCTTTCACGGACGTACAATGGGAGCGTTAGGCGCGACCTGGAATAAAGAATACCGTGAACCCTTTCAGCCTCTCGTTCCTGATTTCACCCATGTTCCCTACAACAGTATCGAGAAACTTCGTGAAACATTGAATCCCAATACGGCTGCCGTTATTCTCGAAGTCGTCCAGGGCGAAGGCGGTGTCCATCCTGCTGAAGATGGTTATCTTGCGGCGGTTCAGCAGCTTTGCCGTGCCAATGGAACGCTGCTCATCCTCGATGAAGTTCAGACAGGCTTCGGACGCACTGGCTATCTGTTTGCCCATCAGAAAGATAGTGTCCAGCCGGACATCATGACTGTCGCTAAAAGCATGGCTGGTGGTATTCCAATGGGCGCGACTTTGATGCACGAACGCCTCGGTGAATTGAATCCGGCAGCACATGGCAGCACCTTTGGCGGTAATCCGTTAGCCTGTGCGGCAGCTTCCGCCGTATTGGATATACTCTGCAACACTGGTCTGATCGAACGGGCGCGGACTCGTGGCGAACAGGTTATCGAACATCTGCGAACCCATATATCGGACAAAGCTGCCCGTGAAGTGCGTGGACGCGGTTTCCACATCGGCATCGAATTGCGTGGCAAAGCTGCTCCTATCCTAAAGACTTTACAGGAACGCGGTGTACTGGCACTCCCCGCTGGCCCAAGCGTTCTCCGTTTACTCCCTCCCTTAGTGATTTCAGACGATGATTTGTGGCAGGCCGTGACGATTATCGAGGAGACACTTCAAAATGCCTTTTGAAAACTACAGCATCATAGAAAGCACCCTGCGTGAAGGTGAGCAGTTCAGCACGGCGACCTTTACTACGGAGCAAAAGCTGGAAATCGCCGGATTGCTGGATGACTTTGGCGTAGAGATGATCGAGATGACCTCGCCCTCTGCTTCACCTCAGAGTGAAGCCGATATTCGCGCAGTGGTCGGCCTGGGATTAAAGGCGCGAATTCTCACCCATATCCGCTGCAATATGGACGATGCTAAACGTGCGCTAGATACAGGCGTACATGGCCTTGATATTGTCATTGGTACATCACCTCAGTTGATGCAGCATAGTCACGGTAAAAGCATCCGTCAGATCATCGATCTCGCTGGCGAAGTGATGCAATACATTCGTGAGCAGCAGCCCAATATCATTCTGCGCTTTAGCACGGAAGATACTTTTCGCAGTCGTGAAGCCGATTTGCTGCGTGTTTATCTCGCCGTTGCTGATCTCGGCATGGTGAATCGCTTGGGTGTTGCTGATACCGTTGGTGTAGCGCTGCCTACTCAAGTATACGCAATGGTGCATCAACTCGTTCGCCTTACAGGACTGCACATCGAATTTCACGGGCATAATGACAGCGGTTGTGCCATTGCCAATGCCTGCGCCGCGCTGGAAGCCGGAGCAACCCATATCGATACAACTGTGCTGGGTATTGGAGAGCGTAACGGGATCACACCGCTAGGTGGTTTCGTCGCACGTCTGTATACCATCAAACGACACTATGTTGAGAAATACAATCTGCGCCTGCTCCCGCAGATTGACCAACTGATCGCGAATTACTGCGAAATCGATATCCCATTCAATAACTACGTTACGGGAGCAAGCGCTTTCATCCACAAAGCAGGCATTCACGCCAAAGCCGTTCTGGCTGACCCCAACACCTATGAAATTCTCAAGCCGGAGGATTTTGGTCTAAACCGCGAGATTGCCATAGGTCATCGATTGACAGGTTGGAACAGTATCCGTGACCGCGCGATTTCGTTAGGTCTGACATTGGATGATAACACTGTGCGCGACATAACTCGTATCATCAAACAGCAGGCCGATACGAAACCCATGTCACTGGCAGAAATTGATGGACTACTGAGTGAAGCCGCCGGAGTAGCATAACCTCACTCAGTGTATATGTGAAGTTAGTTATCTTATTTGTGGTTAGCGGAACCGGATAGCGCGGTGGTCAAACCGAGTCCGATGTAAACCGTCCCGGCAAAATAACGCTGGAACTTCAGGAATTGGAGATTACCTTTGAGCCAATTTGCGAATGTTCCTGATAAAATCGCATATAGCCCGTCAGTAACCGTAGCCAGAGCGACGAATGTGCATCCGAGAATCAACATCTGGATAGCAACCGACCCACGCGAACTATCGACAAACTGCGGCAAAAATGCGAAGAAAAACAAAGCGGTTTTAGGATTCAGGACATTGACCACCACACCCTGTGAAAAAATTCGTTGCAGGCTTGTCGGTTCGGTAGACTTTGACTCATCGAGTTTCTCGCGTGTGGTGAGTTTTCGAATACCAAGATAAATCAGGTATGCTGCACCAAGATACTTTACGACACTGAAAGCCAGTGCGGACGAAAGCAGAATTGCAGAAAGTCCAAGTGCGGCAGCAGCAACATGGAACAAACCACCGACTTCGATGCCGAGAACCGAGACAACTCCGGCTAAACGTCCCTGGTCAATGCTGCGGGTGACGATGTAAAGTACAGCGGGGCCGGGTATCAGGAGCAGCGATAAACTGGCGATCACGAACAATGGAAAGCGTGATAGATCAATCATAGACTATATCCTTTGAGTGATGATGGTCGCGCAGAATAATATCATAATTGGGTAAATGCCTTATAGGGGAAACTATGAAACAAACTTTGAAGATTAGTAATCTTTCGGCTGAACCGGGTACAAAGGTAAATGGTTTTATCAATGTTCCCGGTACTGCCGTTCGGATGCCAATTATCTTGGCAAATGGAGTCAACGAAGGTCAGACATTATTGGTTACGGCAGGTATTCACGGTGGTGAATATCCCAGCATTGAAGCAGGCATTCGCTTCGGATCACAACTCAATCCGACTGAAATGTCAGGTCAGATTATCGTCATGTCTCCCGTCAGTTTAAATGCCTTCCATGCACGACAGGCCTTTCTTGTGCCTGAAGATGGAAAGAATCTGAATCGCCAATTTCCCGGTAAAGCGCTGGGCACAATGGCTGAACGGATGGCATATACAATCATGACGGAAGTCGTTGCCCATATTGATGCATGGGTCGATTTGCATGGTGGTGATATTCCCGAATCTCTCGTTCCATTTTCAGGCTATATTGAAGCGGCTGATCTCGCAGTGAATGACCGCTCACGTGCTTTGGCAGCAGCTTTTGGCATTGAATATGTCGTCAAACCCTCTTACCTCGGCGGCACATCGATTGCAGCAGCAGCGGCCTTGAATATCCCTGCCCTGCTGGCTGAGGCTGGGCAACTAGGTATTTTGGATGAACCCAATACAGAAATGCTCTTAAACGGTTGCTGGAATGTCGCGCGTTTTATGAAAATTGTTCTTGGCAGTGTGAGTCCTATCCAATTGCGTGAATTTGCTAGTTGGCCTTGGGTTCGCGCGGAACATACTGGCTGTTGGTATCCTGCTGTAAAGATTGGAGATATGGTTGATGTTGGTCAGGTGGTGGGTCGTGTGAAGGACTACTTTGGGAATGTGATTGCTGAGTATAAAGCCCCTGCTTCAGGGTTGGTTCTCTTAGTTTGTATGGCTTTGTCTGTGAATCTGGGTGATCCTCTTGTTGGGATTGCTTTTTAGTTGTTAATGACTACACGAAATAAAAGGTCGTATTTGACTCATGACTGGATATACATTTGCTGAAAAGGTATTGGCACGCGCTGGGGGGGTGAATAAGGCTCATGCTGGCGACATTCTGGACGTGAAACCGGATGTGATTTTTAGCCACGACAACACGGCTGCCATCCGCAAAATCTTCGAAAGAATCGGCATAGATCGCGTGAAATACCCTGAACGACTGGTACATACACTCGATCATGCCGTACCCGCGCCATCAACCGAACATGCCATTAATCATGCCGAAATTCGAGTATGGGCACAGGAGCAAAATATCCTCCTGTATGAAATCGGGCGCGGTATTTGCCATCAGGTAATCAGCGAGGAAGCCCTCGTGCTTCCCGGTGAAGTCATCCTCGGCTCCGATAGCCATACCACCCATTTCGGCTGGCTTGGCGCGTTTGGCATGGGTGTCGGACGCACCGAAGTTGCCGCGCTCTGGGCAACTGGGGACCTCTGGATTCGTGTCCCCGAATCCATGCGCGTCATACTCACGGGAAAACCCAATCCCGGTGTAACAGCGAAGGACGTAACTCTCCGCGTGATGAAAGATATGGGGGTCGGCGGCGGACAATATCGCTCTGTCGAAATCTCAGGTAATACCATTCAATATTGGTCGATTGATGAACTTCCGGTAATGCCCAATATGATGGCGGAATTCGGGGCGATGAACGCCGTTATTGCCCCTGATGAGCGCGTTTTGGATTATATCGCGCAGCGTCGCGAAGAGCGTAGATCGACACTCGGTAATACTGCAAATGCCTATCGTTTCCGCGATTATCAACCGGTTTACGCCGACCCGGATGCGGTCTATGTCGAGGACTATAAACTCGATGTAAGTGATCTCGAACCGCAGATCGCCCTGCCCCACCAGCCCGATAATGTGGTGAACCTGTCAGAAGCCGTCGGTCAGCCCATTCAACAGGCCTTTATCGGAACCTGCACAGGCGGACGGCTGGAAGACCTCGAAGCCGCTGCCAGCGTCGTTCGTGGACAGAAAATTCGCAGCCGTTTGGTGATAATTCCAGCCAGTTCCGAGGTCTTACTGGCAGCATCTCAAAATGGTACACTGGCGACTTTAATCGAAGCAGGAGCAGCTATCAGCACACCCGGCTGTGGCCCGTGCATGGGCAATCATATGGGTGTTCCCGCACCCAACGAAGTCACCATTAGCAGCGGCAGCCGCAATTTTAAAGGTCGCATGGGCACTGCCGATGCTCCAGTCTACCTGGCAAGCCCTTATGTAGTAGCAGCCAGCGCTATCGTTGGAGCCATCGCTGACCCAAGAGATTTTCTCTAATCCAGTCTGTATATCACAAAGGAAACTCAAACCATGTCAGAACATCGCTGCTGGGTATATGGAGATAATATCAATACAGATGTGATTTTTCCCGGCAAATACACCTATAATCTCAAAACACCCCAAGAAATCGCTGCTCATGCACTGGAAGATCTCGACCCTACCTTTGTAAAGAGCGTCCACATCGGTGATGTGATTGTCGCGGGGCGTAATTGGGGAATGGGGAGCAGCCGCGAACAGGCCGTAACCGCCCTCAAGTACGTTGGCGTAAACATCATTATTGCCGCTTCATTTAGTGGCCTTTATTTCCGTAACTGTATTAATCAGGGTGTACTTCCACTTGTTTGCCCGGAACTCCACGGCATAGTCCGAACAGGCGACCTAATTCAGATCGACTTGGAGCAATCCACAATCCAGACTGGAAGGGAAACCTTTTCATTTCCGCGTCTCTCTCCATCTGTACAGGCAATCATGAATGCGGGAGGCCTCCTGCCTATGCTTCAGAAACGATTTGCGACCTCTAGCGAAGGCTAATTGTCAATATTTGTGGGGTGGTCATCAAAAAGTAGAAAAATCCTGTTCAAAATTGCTCCTGTGGTCGTGATTGTCCTGTAAAATGCATTTACAATTCATCGTTATCAGGAGGCTTTATGGAACAGCCAGAGAACAATGACCCCAAGCGCCCACATATCATCATTGATGGAAAACCTGTTTATGTCGATCAATTGGGACAGCAAGGATTTGGTGTCCCAACACAGGCTAAACGCCGGGGAATAGGATGCTGGATTCTCGGCCTACTCCTATTCATCCTCCTTCCGTTGATTATTGTCGCCGTCATCGCGATAAGTGTATTTGGAGCTATTGGCGGCTCACTGGGAGGTCTCGGAGACATCGGCAATATGATCTCAACAGCGGTCAAGATCGCAGGTGGACCAGAAACCAAACCTATTAGCGGTGACCCTACCCGTTTTGACCCGGTGGGTGGCCTCAAGGATGCACAAGATTTCGCGGGCGAGGGCGCACAGCTTATTTCAATTGTAGCCAGCTATGTACGTTCTGACGGAACGATGGATCTGAATGCATCCTACAAGCCGGCTCCGCATACCGAATATGAATTCATTCGCGAGGTACCAAAACCAGCGGATGCCCCTCCCGTAGGCGCAGGTGGTACCAAAGGCGGTAAGTGGTACGAACCAGTTACGATTGATGTTTATGAACCCGGACAAACCCGTCATGTGACCAGTATAGGTGGAGGCATTAGCTCTGAATATAACTACACGAACCAGGGTATGGAGAAAGATGTACAGTCACCTACCACTAATCCTTCAGGCGAAACTATAAGCAAACCTACCTGTTCCTTTGCCGATCTATGGCAGGTAGCTATCAAAGAGGATGCGCCGGAAGACGCAGTAGCAATTATTGAATACAACTCAGATGGCTATGTATTCAATATCGTCGGAACGCTCGTATTGGAATTCGACAAGGAATGCAATATCGTCAAATAGGAACAACCCAACATTTCCTATCGACCACAATCACTATAAGAAATCTGATTTTGTGAGGGCGAAGTGCTGCTTCGCCCTGATAATCCCATCACGGACTCTGCAAGCTCTTTCGCAATCGTTATAGCTCAGCCCGGCAAGCCATTCAAGTATAATGTTTAGGGATATTCAATCCGAAGCAAACAATCAATTTCAGGTGCATTTACCCGAAACTCAACCCCATCAGACCACCGTACTTGTACTTCATCAACAAACTGCTCATAACCAAGGCCAAAGTGGGCGACTGGCTCCATTTGGCAAAGGTAACCACTTCCGTTATCAATCACTCGGTGTTGCTTCCGACCACCAGCCTGAAGTGTTACAACAGCACCGCGTGCAGGCGCACCGTAGCGGGTTAATGGTAGCACCCTTAGCCAATGATTCTCATTTTTCAAAGTTTGGTATAGCGACAGGGGTTGAAGGGCAGATTCCCCATGAGCAACCAACAATTCAAGTCGTCCATCCTCATCCAAATCCCCTACCGCCGCACCTGTTCCCATATCAATTGTTTCAACAGCTTCCCCAATATCGATTAACTGCCATAAACCATTGCGCTGGCCAAAAAGCCGATTCGCTTGCCCCAGATTGTTAAAGAAAATTTCCTCGTACCCATCATTATCAAAATCGGCAGCAATTACTGTACGAATCCTTGAAGGAGTAGCCATCTCTGCCGGTGTAGCGTCCTTGAACGAACCTAGTGCTCGTTGAATAAATAAGCGATGAGGACCTTCCCAATTTCCATAGACGACATCAAACAAGCCGTCATCATTAGCATCCAGTATCGTCACACCACGCACGTCTTCAAAAGGATCGCTCACCCCTGCTATTTCCGCTACTTCATCAAATGTACCATCACCCCGATTGACAAATAAGAAATTCGGACCACCCTCATTACCCACAAATATATCTACAAAGGGCGTTAGTAGAGGCAATGCAACGGCACTTCGCCCGCCAGATGTCAAACCAAGCCCCGCCTCTGGCGCAACATCCTGCAAATGCCCATCCTCATCCAGTTCATACAAACGCAGCGATCCACCATAATTGACAACAAAAAAACCATATATACCATCACCATCCCGATCAACCGCAATAACCGAACGTCCAGCAGTCAGATTAGAAATATCACGATGCATTGGGAGCGAAAACAGGTCGGTCCATGTTTCATCAACACGATCAAAAAGGCGATCAGCAAATCTTTTCTGTCCGGCAAATGTATCTGTGTTCAACAGATAGATTTCTTCCAGGCCATCTCCATCCAAATCACATCCAGCAACACCAATAGCCTGTCGTTGTGAGTCGGCAAATGCAGCAGGTGCTACATCGTTGAATTTCGATCCATCCCATTTCAGAATACGGTTCGGGAAACCATATCCGGAAACAACCCATTCAAAGGCATTGTCTCCATCGATATCTATAACCGCCACTCCATAATGCAGGCGGGCCGGGTTATCTGACAACAAATCACTTCGATTTATAAACATAGGTAGTTGATAATGGCCAATGTGATGCTAGAATTTCTCAATCTTCATATCATTCAGTTTAGCTTGCATATACACATACTGCTAGATGATTTTTCACGAAAGCGAATCCCCCATGCATTCGGAACTTCTAATAGAATTAGTTCGTCGCTACAGCCCATCTACCCTTGAAGCTCCGGCTGTCAATTATCTTGTCCAATGGATGCGCGAACGTGCTTTCGAAGCTCACGTTGATGCGGCAGGTAACGCCTTTGGAATTCGTGGCGCGACCAACGCGCCTAACACGATCATCTTGCTGGGACATATCGATACATTTCCCGGTGAAATTCCGGTTAGGGTAGAGAATAACAAGCTATATGGGCGTGGAAGTGTAGATGCCAAAGGTGCGCTCTGTACCTTCGCGGAAGCCGCGGCACAGGCACATATTCCAGAGGGCTGGCGCGTAATCGTAGCGGGAGCCGTCGAGGAAGAAACGGCTACGAGTAAAGGTGCCCATTACATAAGCGACCATCTGAAACCCACCTTTTGCATCATTGGCGAACCGAGTGGTTCGAATCGAATCACTTTAGGGTACAAAGGCCGTATCATAGTCGATTATACGTTACGCCAGCCCGTAGCCCACACAGCTCGTCCCGAACCAACTGTTGGTTCGTTAGGGTCATCATTCTGGCAAAAAATTGAAGCGTGGGCTGACGGAGAAAATTCTGGCATCGAACGTGTATTTGATCAGGTCATGCCCAGTCTACGGAGCATCAACACTAGTTCAGACTATTTCAACGAAACCTTGAATATGACAGTGGCTTTTCGCTTACCGCCGCGCATAACGCCGCACGATGTAATGCGTGTGCTCTCCGCCTTTGCCCAACCAGAGGGGCAACTCCATCCTCATGGACAGGAGATTGCGTATCAGGCAGAAAAGAACACAGCTTTAGTCAGGGGCATGATGGCAGCTATACGCGCGCAGAATGAAAAGCCCGGATTTGTCCTCAAAACAGGTACCAGCGATATGAACATCGTCGGGGCAAAATGGAAATGCCCAATTATTGCCTATGGCCCAGGTGACAGCAATCTCGACCATACTCCCCACGAGCATCTGCCTTTTGACGAGTATGATCGAGCAATCGCCACTATAAAACACCTCATCGAGAATTTAGCGAATTAACAGATCTCGCAAAAGACAGCAATATTAGCTGATAACCAGAGTTTCGGTTTGGCTCCAGGCTCCCCATGTGCTGCTGTCAGGTTTATGCGCCCTCACACGCCAATACCATGTACCAGTGGTCAAAGTGGGTGTCCATTGGAATTCATTAGGTTGCAATTCCTGTATACAACACGGATTAGTAAATGTCGAATTATCGGCGATTTGAAGCTGATAAGCAGTAGCCCAACTAACCCTGTTCCATGTAAGGGTCGGTGTTGAAGTCGTGTAGTAATTCTGAACTGGGGAAGCATTTGCTGGCGACTCGACAGTACACGGCGCAACTAGGCTATCAAAAGTAAATACCTCTTGAACATTCGTCCTCACGCTGCCACCCGTTTGTAAGCCTCCTGCTACAATATACACCGCACCATTACAGACAGCAGCTTGGATGCCATGTCGACCAGTTGGCATATGAGTCAATGTACGCCACGAATTAGTCAACACGTTGTATGCCTCAACCTCATGATGTGCGGGGTTTGTATCAGGAGGAATTGTTTCACCCCCAATCACCAGAATTTCACTTCCTAAAACTGCTGTCGCAAAACCACCGCGAGGAGTTGGCAAGGCGGTAGAAGCCGTAGACCATAAGCCTGTACCAAAATCATAAACATCAACCTGGGTCAAGGTGAAATTAATATACAACTGCCGTCCGGCAATAGCGTAAAATTTATCGTTGACCACCGCCGCTTGAAAATGATCACGAGCAAAAGGCATATTGGGCAGCGACGACCAAGTATTACTGGCGGGATCATAGACATCAAACCAGTTCTGTACCACGCCATTATGAAGACCACCAGCATAGTATATTTTGCCGTTGTAAACAGCTACACCCCCTGCCCCCCTTCCGCGCCCTGATGCCATATTGGCTCCTTGGGTAAATGTATCTGTAGGTGGGTTATATATGTAAACTGTGTTTGTATCACCGCTCGGCCAACTAAACAATCCACCTATATAATAAATCAATCCATTAACTGCGACACCCTGAATATGGTCAATTGTAGGTTGTCCAGAAATCGGCAGAGGAGCTACTTCTGTCCATGCATCAGTAACCGGGTTATACATTTCCTGTCGTAAATCACCCCCCGCCAGGTAAAATTTGCCATTGACGTGAACATATGACACTTCCTGACGCACAAATTCACTGGACGCTTTTGTAAACCACTGACCGTTTGACTCTACACTTGCGTTTTGTTGCCCACTTTCATCCGATGCGTCTTGAGCATTCAAAGCTTGTACACCCAAACAAAGCATCAGAAGAAATAAAATGCACAACCACTTATGTAAACGATACAAAATGGAATACCTCACAAGTTTTTCACGGGAATGATTTGATAGAGAAACTTTACAAAACCGCACTTACACTCACATTGCAGGATTGTGATTTAATCCAGACCACCAAGCGTAGGTCAACCGTCGTTGACAGACTTTACCCTCCACAGGATAATAAACGTGGAACTTATGAACTGCGTTTAGCGTCCTTCATGAGGGAACTGTAAATCATATTTTAAGATGCAGTCAAGGTATTCAATTCGCCACAAAACTGCTGAAGAGAGCTGATGAGTAACCGACAAATCCAACCCGTTCGCCCACGCGATTACCAGCTTGCTCGTCAGGTGCGTCCCCGTAGCTTATGGGGACAATTATGGACGATTGCACTCCAGCCCGGTTATTTTTTTCGCACCTTACCCTCGCCCAGCGACACTCGCCAATGGGTTTGGGTGGCGATCCTCATTCTTGGATTGGTTGGACTAAGTGCAGTGCGACAGGAAGCTGTTCAGAATGCTGGAACGGGTTCCTCTGCGTCTCCCATTGATTTCAATTCACCTCCAGGAACAGATATTGGTGGTGGGAATCCATTTTCCAACAGCCCAGGCTCAATTCCATCCGGTATTATACCCGGAGCTTCCGGCACGGACACGCCAACAGGCGCCTCAACTGACGATATTTCAGCCACACTAACAACCGCACTGATTGCTGCTAGTCATATCCTGTTGGGGTGGTTTATCCTTGCACTACTGCTAAGCGAAATCCCTTTATTCAATGGACAACGTCCAAGCTTTAGCCAAAATCTGCAAATCGCAATCTGGACAACAGTTCCACTTGGCATCATGGCAGGAATCCAGGTCGTTTATTACGCAGCGGGCGGGGGCGTTGGTCAGGCTGGACTTTCCGGGCTTCTCTCAGCATGGAAACCATATGATACATTTTCCACATTCCCGAAAAGTATTACCCTTTCGCTTGCAATTCGACTCACGCTGTTTTGGCTTTGGAGTCTTATACTCATTTATCGTGGTGGACGCAGCGCATTAAATGGCCAGCGCTGGTCAGTTATGCTGGTCGTCGTAGCGTGGGCAATTGTACTCGTTATCACGCCGGTCGTTACGGGTACAATCACTGCCGAACCCTCAGCAGAAGTCTCAAGTGCAACGTCAAACACTGGCGACCTGCCCTTCGGTGATACTGGACTGGTGGATCCTTTTGCACAGAACAATCAATCTGCTAACGGCACCCTGCCGCCCGAACTGGATTTTTTGGTTCACCCTTCCGATTCTACCCCTGAAGCGACTCTCGACTTAAACGGAGATACGAAATCATTTCCTGCTTTACAAGAGACACCTGGGGTTAGCACGGAGCCAACAGGCATAGTCCTACCGACACAGGGTAACTAAACCAATGGTACGACCACAGGCTAACGGGCAACATAGTCACCCTAACATAATTACAGTGCAGAAGCTGGTTAAAGACTTTCTTTTGGGTGACGAATGGGTTCATGCACTTGATGGAGTAGACTTGGTTATTCCAGAAGGTGAATTCGTTTCGATTATGGGACCCAGCGGTTCAGGAAAAAGTACATTATTATACCTACTTGGCGGCTTAGACCACCCAAGCAGCGGTGGTATTGAAATTGCTGGAAATAGCCTTGACCTGCTTTCCGAGGAAGAGCTTGCACGTTTTCGCCGTGAAACTATTGGATTTATCTTCCAGGCGTTCCATCTTGTACCGACCCTGACCGCTCTCGAAAACGTTGCTTTACCGGGTATTTTCTCTGGGCTACCACGCGATCTGAGAGAAAAAAGGGCAATTAAGTTACTTTCCGCACTCGGAATGGAGGATCGCCTTGACCATCGTCCATCTCAACTCTCAGGTGGTCAACAACAGCGCGTCGCAATCGCACGAGCGCTATTTAATAATCCCCCAATAATTATGGCAGATGAACCAACTGGCGCACTGGATAGCAAAACAGGGCAAACAGTCATGCGAATGCTGCGCTGGTTATGCAATAGACAGGGTAAAACAATTATTGTAGTGACCCATGATTCCAATGTAGCTAACTATTCCGACCGAATCTTAATGCTGAAAGATGGTCAAATTATCGAAGATCGCTCCCTTCGCCAAAAGAATACCTCTACACAGCCCAATGAACGTTATGCCACCGAAGAAATGCCAATAATCAAAGAAGGCAACTATGCCGATTAGCCCTAAGCACTACCGTCAGCAAAGTAACATTGAGAAGCAAAGACAGATGCGCGTTCCTCGTATCCTATCAGTTTGGGCAATTATCTTCCTTTTGGCTCTTGGGATGTGGCGAACCAACGCACAGAATCCGCCGTCAGATAGTCCTGAACAAACCACCGAAGACGTTCAAGTTCAACCAGATCCAACAGAAACCCCGCAACCCATTGCCGTGAGTGGAGTCGCACCAACGCAAATCAATGCTGGGCAAAGCGGTATTCTTTTCATTACGGGAAATCATTTCACATCGGCTACTACGGTCGAATTAACCGGAATCGGACCGTTATCCGTCAGTTTTGTCGATTCAACGCAGATTCGCGCTGCCATACCCAGCACATTAGCCGCAGGTACTTATATTATTCAGGTGGCTGATCCTGATGTAGGTGGCTCCAATTCATCATTTACACTTACCGTAGTTACACCCCCGGCACCAACTAATCCTCCCACAGTTGCGCCTCCAACCCAGATTCCTACAGATATCCCCGGAGCGCCTTCGATTTTAGTTAGGAGCTTTCGGGCTAGTTCATCCAGTATCAAACCAGGAAACAGTCTATCTTTCACAGTAGAAGTAATTAATCAGGGAAGCCGGGTAGCGCAAGGCATCTCAGTCTCGCTCGATGCTGGCGGCAAATTCGTGACTGCCGATGGTCAGGCCAACATAATTTTGCCCGATTTGGGCGTAAATGGTACTTTTTCGTTTTCAATGTCGGTCATAGCAGCCGCTGATATTTCTGATGGCCCTCAAACTGCTAACATCACGTTTACATACCGTGATTTCACCGGTCAGGCTTATACAAGTAAAGGTGCGCTTACAGTAAACGTAGAAGCTATCACACTGTCATCACAGATTACCCTTTCACGGTATATGCCTAACCCAAATCCTGTTATGCCCGGCGATGCAGTAACAGTAACGGTGTTGCTAACCAATACTGGTAATGAAACGGCCTCGCAGGTACTGATACAAGTTGGTACAGATGGCATTTTGTTAGCTGGGCCAGAGGGCAACAGTTTTCCAGTGGGTGACATTGCTGCCGGAGCTAGCGTCAGCAGAGATATGCCGCTCATTGTCAGCACAACAGCTAAATCAGGGCCTCAAGCCCAAACAATTTCTATTACATTCCTTCAAAAAGGGGAATCCAAAACCACGACTGCCAGCATGACTCTGGATGTTGCTAAGGTTGACATTCCTGCCCCAATCATGGTGCTACAATCATATGGCAGTGGATCGGATGTCTTACAACCCGGACAACAATTTACCCTTACAATGGCATTGGAGAATATTGGCACTGGCGATGCGGTTGACACACTAGTCACTTTCGGTTCAGTTGAATCATCTGGGGGTGGAATTGATCCTACTCCAGGTGCAAATTCATCGACCACCACTACCCCAAGCAATACCTTCGCCCCGCTCGGTTCTGGCGGTACTTTGTCAGCGGGGACAATTCTGGCTGGAGGAACCAGTGTAACCCTAAGTCAGGATTTTATTGTCAATGCATCGGTTGACAGTGGGGTATATAGTCTTCCAATCACCTTACGATATACCAAACCAGATGGATCATCAGCACAGGATAAACTCAGTGCAAGCCTGTTAGTGATTGTGCCGCCCCAAATTCGCATCACAGAATCGAGTCCACTTCCAGAAAGCGCCTTTGTGGGTGACTCACTATCTTTAGCCCTCGAAATATCCAACAGAGGTCGTAAGCCCGTCAGTTTCAGCACCGCTGTTGTTTCAAGCACCAATGGTGATGTAGTACAAGGATCGGAGACATTCCTCGGCCCCTTGCGCAACGACGATCAGACTGAGCTTAGTGCAATAGTTGTACCTTCAGAAGAAGGAAAAGCGACCATTACTGTCACGTTTAACTATACAGACGATTTGAATCGTCCACAAACGATTGTAGAAACCTATGAGGTCGACGTGACTGCTGCGCCCCCCCCACCTGATTTCAGCGGCGGTGAGCCACCTGATCTTGGTGGACAACCCATCACACCTACTGAAGCACCGCCTCTGAACGGGCGCGATTTGTTAGGTCGAATTCTTTTGGGGCTGTTAGGATTAGGAAGCTAACATGTTTTACGAACTTGGTCTATTGGCGATCGGCAATTTAATGCGTGCTCGCGCCCGGTTGGTAATGACCGCAGGAGGAGTGCTTGTTGGTACAACGGCGGTCATACTACTCATCGCCCTCACCATCGGATTGCAAAATTCCGCCGAGGCGGGCATCGGTAACGATGCTTCATTGACTGAGATTGAGGTCTATCCGAACTATAGCTTTACCCCTGGTGGGTCAACACCAACAGATATTCCGCAGCTTACCATAAAGGCCGTAAATAATTTTTGGAAAATCCCCGGAGTTTCGGCTGTAATTCCCCTAACACGATTGCAAGGTGGGGAAATCCTAGCTGGCAAGTATAGTGGTTATGCGGATATTGTTGGGCTTGATCCCAGACTACTGCCTTACCTCAATATCACAGCTCAACAAGGGGAATTAAAACTTGACCCCGGAGATATGCTCATAGGCGCTCACTCAGCAGACTACTTTTATGATCCTAAAGCTACCGGAGATAATTATCAATCTGTTGTCGTCAATTTATTTGAAACCCCATTCAAACTACACCTTTACCAATACAGTGGGTCACAAACCGCTGACCGAAAAATCCAAGGCAAGCCAACTGCACTTCTTGCAGAAAATGACCGTTTCAACTATTCCATCATCCTCCCCATACGAGATGTATTGAATTATAATGAATGGATTACAGGCAACAAAATTGACCAGGACACATTTGTGTACGATCAAGTCATTATTCGTTCCGATAGCCGTGAAAATACAAATACTGTCTCGGAGGCAGTCCGCAAACTAGGTTACAGTGCCGGAGGCATGGGCGAGTACTTGAATCAGTTAAACAACTTCTTCAAAAACATGCGCTTGATGTTAGGCGGGGTCGGCGGAGTTGCTTTATTAGTTGCAGCTTTCGGTGTCGCAAATACTATGACAATGGCAATACTTGAACGTACAAAAGAGATTGGACTCATGAAAGCTATTGGAGCAACTAATCAGAATGTTCTAATTGTATTTCTGGTGGAAGCCGGGTTAGTCGGATTGAGCGGTGGAGTCGCTGGCGTTAGCCTTTCCTATTTCCTCCAGAATGTCATCAATCAGGCCATTGCGCAGGCTGCTGCATCTGCTGACCCTAATCAACCGGGTGGCTCAGGATTCTTACCCTTTATTCCTTCGGGTTCAGGTGGACAGCTATTTGTTATCCCCCCAGACCTTGCCATCTTCGCTTTGGTTTTAGCAACAGTTGTTGGACTAGCCGCTGGATTATATCCCGCTCTTCGAGCGGCGAGGCTGCCACCAGTTATCGCCCTTAAGACCGAATAATTGAAACATCATTGGGTCAGGATCTGTAGCAATTCTGGGATAACCTTGTCAAGCTGCTTGCTTTTCCCTCGTTCCCAGCTCTCAGCCAATTTCCCTGGTTCCATCTCATCATCCAGATCAAAAACGAGCCTTTCTGCCTCGTCCTCAGTCCAAGTTTGGATATCCGGGTTCAGAAGCGCCATTCCTAACAACTCAATAGCGCTTATCTTTTGGTTCTGCCCAACCAGTAATCGTGCTATAACGACTAATACGTCCAAAACAATTGAAATTTCCCCCACCTGATACGCTGTTTTCAAAGATTCTTGAAGCGCTGAGCGCGCATCATCAATGCTGCCTGCTTTATATGCAACTCTGCCCACATGATCTAGCGCCACAGAAACTCCCCACAAATCTTGAACTTCCCTAAGAGATTGCAGTGTTTCGCGATAAAGCTGAAGCGTCAATGCCACCTCACTTACTTGATTACTAACACTCGTGAGGTTCTGGAATGCACTCAATAAATCTGAACGGACCTGAGTCTGAATATAATTAGCTACCGCCAACTGAAACACTTTGCGAGATTCAGCATATACTTCAGTTTCATTAACAGTGTTATGTCCCAAAGAACCGGCCATCCCCCACCCACTGCCTGTTTCCCGGGATAAATTCAGACTTTCCTGAAATAACGTCTTTGCTTCGTCGACCTTCCCCACTTCGTAGGCAACACTGCCCAATCGCCCCAACGTGCGAGCAACATCAGCCTGAGCATTTAATTCCCGGTAGAGTCCCAAGCTTTCATTGTAGTGAACCAATGCTTCAGGGTACTCAGCCCGTGCCGCCGCTACATCGCCCAAATTAAGTAAAGTAGCCGCAGCCGCATCGTGATATTTAATTGCTCTCGCAGCAGTTAAATTCTGCTCATAGATTTTTTGTGCCTGGTCATATTCGCCCAACCCAAGTCTTGCTTCGCCGATGAGTTGGCGCAATCGAATTTGTTGTTTTATGAGATCACTAGCATCCGACTTTGAAACAAGCAGCAATGCTCGTTCAAGAAATTCAATGGCATCACGATAAAAGCCGTTCCGGAGAGCTTGCTCACCCGCTAGAGTCGCATAATGCTCTTCTTTAGCCTCATTCCCAGCATTTGCATAATGGTAATATAGAATTGAAATGTATTCGATATCATCAGCATAGGCATTCTCAAAACCCATAGCGATCTTTTCATGCAGTGCTTTACGCTTCTCAGAAGATAGTCCCTCTAAAACACCATCCCGCAAGCGATCATGAATAAAACGCCAATTCCCTTCCTGAACCTCTAGAACAGAAGCATCACCACAAATTGTCAGCCATCTTTCAAGGTCAATATCCGGTTCGCTAAAACGAAGAACTTCCAAGTCAAGCCAGCGCCCCATTACCGATGCCAGTTGCAGTAACGGCATTGCCGATATCGGGATACGTTCTAGCCGTCGCTTGATGATTTGTTGAATACCGCCTGCAAAGACCTGTGCAGGGAGAGTAATCATGCCTATTCGCTCGAGTTGACCAGCCTCTTCTGCCAAAGCACGAACCACTTCTACTAGGAAAAATACATTACCTTCTGTTTCACGCTGAAGCAATTCCACCACATCCGGTTGTCTCCCGGATTCTCCTAGCATAGCTTCGCTCAAGTCTGCAATGCCATCTTCAGTTAAACGTTCGAGCTTAAGAAAATTCATTTGGGGCAGTTTTGACGGCAAGTCAGGGCGCTCGTCATCTCTATAACTACCAATAATCAAAAGTGGCTGTTTTGCCACCAGATTTATCAGTCGACCAAATACCTGGAGGCTTTCATCTGCCCAATGTAAATCTTCCAGAATTACGACC
The DNA here is from genome assembly GCA_044226645.1 of Aggregatilineales bacterium. Classification (GTDB taxonomy): domain Bacteria; phylum Chloroflexota; class Anaerolineae; order Aggregatilineales; family Phototrophicaceae; genus CFX2. The sequence continues at coordinate 5,967 of JBGAGR010000002.1, read as the reverse complement.
AAGGGGCGATTTTGTTGACTGAACATTTTTTCAATAGTGATTAGCAACCGTTTCTGAGTCGCCTTAGGGTCAAGTTCGGGCACCTCAGGAATTTCGCGCTCCAGCAAGGTGCCGAGATCGGGCATTAACATTTTAAGGATGGCGAGATCGGTGTTATCCAGATCCGACATCAAACACAACCAGCGCAATGCTGGTCGCCATAACGCATAGGGTCCTGCGTTCTCACTGACGGCTTGCCCTCGCATCACAAGCGCGCCTCGTACCATGGCCAATGATCTTAACTCGTCCAGTAAACGGGACTTCCCAACGCCGCTTTCGCCACCAACTAACCACGCGCTGCCCTCCCCCGCCACCGCCTTGTCCAAAGCATCTGAGAGCTTGTCTAGCTCCTTATCTCTACCAACAAGGCGGGCAGCCTGAATAAAACTCTCCCGTGTAGCAGCAGTTTCTAATAAAAGTGGAAACTCAATAATCTCACTAATTTCCTTCATAACTTGCGTTGAGTTGGTGTACCGAGCTTCAAATGATTTTGCGAGTAACCGTTCAATAACAAGCGCAAGCTGCGGGTCAATCTCCAGTTGTGCTACATTGGGGAAAGCATAGAGAATATTATGTAGCAGAACACTCACATCCGGGCTATCGAAAGGATGTTTACCAGCTATAAGCTCAAATGCCATTACTCCGACAGCATATAAATCCGCCGACTCGCTTGCATGTCCCCCTGTCAAAACTTCGGGTGCCATATAAGCTAGAGTACCGCTCGTACTGCCTACATTTGCCTCTTGACCAGCAAGTACCGAAAGCCCAAAATCTAGTACCTTAACCTGTCCATCAACAACTAAAACGTTCCGGGGCTTCAAATCTCGATGAATAACCCCTCGCCGATGGAGATAGGCAAGCGCCTGAAAAATTTGCAACAACAGCGCAATTTTCTCGGTCAGTTCTAAGTTGGCTCCCGCTTCCAGAATAGTGTGAGAACCTTCCAACAATTCCATTGTGTAATAGGGCTGACGCTCATCGTCAAAACCATAGTCGATTACACTGATGATGTTGGGGTGGCGCAGTGAGGCAAGTACGCGAAATTCTTGAGCAAGAGCCAAGCGATAGTCCTGACCATTACTGGTCGACGCAAAGGATTCGTGGTGGGGCGGTAGAACACGCTTTAAGGCAACGACTGTGCCTGTCAGACGGTCAGTTGCACGATAAACGGCTCCCATACCACCCGTTCCAAGCGATTCCCCTAAGACATAGCGTTTTCCTATAATTTGTGGTTGCGTGGCGGAAACCATGATGAGTTCAATCTCTTGCTTTGATTGGACAAAATATCAGAAACAAATTTTATTGCAAGTGCTGGCGTAGCCACTCTGGCTGGCTCGTGAAATATTGTTGACTTACTATGCGATCCTGTAAAACAGTAGAGATCACAATAATCGAAACATCACTTGGGATAATCATCAATTGCGTAACAACTTTATCGGACTCAGCAATCATGTCCTGAATGCGGAACTCCATACCCGAAAAAGCCTTGCGGAGATTGTCAATATCAAAACGAATATCACCAAATTCGATAACAATAGAATCGTCTGTTGGCAAGTCAAGGCTATTTTGACTACCTATCAGTGTATCGAAAAACTGCTTGACCAGCGCTTTATTCTGCTCTAACTCGCCAGAACGCATGTGCTTGAGCAAGACTTGTTCTTGATCCCGGAGACGTTTCTTTTCTAGCGATGCATTAATACGCGCTTTGAGAAGGATAGGATTGAAAGGCTTAAAAAGATAATCGTCCGCGCCCTTTTCGACACACTGCACAACACTTTCAAGATCATCAACGGCCGAAACCATAATTACGGGAATATGTCTGGTCATCGGATCATTTTTGATACGATCCAAAACCTCATAGCCTGTCATACGCGGCATCATAATATCAAGCAGAATCAGATCAAAAGAGTGTTGTGGCAGAATTTCTAACGCCTGTAGGCCGTCCTCAGCCGTAACCGCATGACATCCCTGCCGCTCAAGGCGGCGTGCCAGCATGTCCCGATTCATTTCATTGTCGTCAACAATTAATACAAGGGGCGATTCGACACTCATTTATTCTGCCTCATCCTGAACGCCCAAAATACCATTAATCTTGGCGAGTAATTCCGGGAATTTGATTGGTTTGCTTTCATAATCATCACATCCAGCATCAAAACATCTCTGGCGGTCTTCAGCTAATGCATGTGCGGTCAAAGCGATTATCGGAATGTGGTTGGTTTCAGGCGATCCCTTAATGCGACGTGTAGCTTCCCACCCATCCATTACAGGTAAACTCATATCCATTAAAATAAGATTCGGCATATTTGACTGGGCAAGATTCACCCCTGTCAGACCATCAGTGGCAACAAGCACATCATGTCCACGTCTTTCCAGACGGCGAGATAACATATCTAGGTTCATTTCATTGTCTTCAACCACCAGGATTAGAGCCATTGTTTCCCCTTTGTTTGTTTTGATGCCGAATATACATCACCACCAAATCACGCACCTCCTGCAAAAGGGTGTCGCGATTATAAGCCCCCTTTTGCAAAATTCGCTCCACATAACCACTGAGATGCTGACGTTCAGCGACTGTCAGTGTTTTAGCGGTCAGAACTACAACTGGTATAGACTGCCATTCGGGATTTTTCCGCATTTCCGTAATAAATTGAAAACCATCCATCTCTGGCATCATCAAATCGAGCAAAATCAGATCTGGCGCGGTATTCACCATCTCTTGCAGCGCTAAACGTCCATTGGTTGCTTCACTTACAGTCCAACCTTCTTTAGATAAAGTGCGGCGCACCAAATCACGTGTAGCGTCTTGATCTTCAATCACCAATATATTACCTTGATTGGCTGTATCTGACATAATCTTACGATATTTTCCTAACAGATTCATCAATTTTTGTCGATCAACCGGTTTGGTTAAATAATCAGTTGCCCCCAGAGCAAATCCTCTGCTTTTGTTATCCGTAATCGTAAGCATAATCACCGGCGTATCAGTCAATTCTGGATCAGCCTTCAACGCAGACAGAACAGCCCACCCATCCATTCCCGGCATCAAAACATCAAGCGTAATGGCATCGGGGTGAATTTCTTTAGCGCGGCGCAAGCCATCTTCACCATTTGAAGCAGTTTCTGCCCGAAAACCCTCTTTGACTAAATAGCGCGCAATTAAATCGCGAACGGTAGGATCATCATCAATAACCAATACTGTACTAACATCTGCGACAGCTTGAATTTCGGATGTCTTCAGCTTCTCATTCTTCCAGGATTGCTCCGCTTGCCGTATCGACACATCAAGAGGTAATTGAACAATAAATGTTGAACCTTTTCCATATTCACTTTCAACATAAATATCGCCATACATCATCTGACAAAAACGTCGACTTATCGCCAACCCCAGTCCTGTCCCCCCATAGCGACGGGTTGTCGAGTTATCTGCCTGAGTAAATTCTTTAAATAAATTATTGGTCTGATCTTCCGTCATCCCAATGCCTGTATCAGATACGCGAAACGTAATCCAATCAGCATTGTCCATACGCTGTCGGGCAACCTTCAAACGAACTATCCCTTGCCGCGTAAACTTGGCCGCATTGCTCAATAAGTTAAAAAGCGTCTGTCGAACTTTCGTTACATCGGCAACCATATCCTCAATATCCGAAGGACATTCCACAGTCAGGGTATTACCATCTTTTTCGATCAAGGGCAGAACAGTCGCACAAACATTTTGAACCATTCCAGATACATCAAACTTCTCAAGATAAATATCCATTTTCCCAGCCTCGATTTTGGAAAGATCGAGGATATTGTTAATCAAATCGAGAAGATGGCTGCCTGCCGTTTGAATTTTCTTTAAATCTCCGGCCAAATCGTTTCGCCCAAGCTCAACGAATTCTTCCTGAAGCATTTCACTGTAACCAATAATGGCATTTAGGGGGGTTCGTAGTTCATGGCTCATGTTCGCCAGAAAAGCACTTTTTGCCCGATTCGCGCTCTCTGCTGTCTCTTTCGCCAATTGTAATTCTGTCTGTACTAACTTCCGTTCAGTAATATCGTGAGCGACACCACGAAAACCAATGGGTTTGCCCTGACTATCCCGCATCAAGGAAATACCGACTTCAAGATAAATTGTCTCGCCGGATTGCTTAACGAATTCCCAATCCACCGCATTTACAGTCTGTCCCGTTTCGTAAACCTCACTGGTTTTCTGAAATGCCCGTTGACCATCTTCAGTTGTCATAAAGTTGCGGAAGTTTACACCAACAATACGTTCTCTCGAATACCCTACCATTTCGCACAATGCATCATTCACAAAAGTAAAATTTCCAGCAACATCGACCTCGTAGTAGCCCTCTTTGATACTTTCGAGAATAGTGCGATAGCGTTCTTCTGTCTGTTGAAGGGCTTCCTGCGCTTGGCGTTGTACGGTAAGATCGCGCATCGTGACAATACTACCCACCGGGCGACCATCCCGATTACGAAACAAAGATGCACTAATTTGGACATCCAATAAGCGACCATCTTTGGTTAGCCGTTTTGTATCAGCCGATAAAATCTTACCAATCGCGTATAGTTGAGCTATACCTTCCCTTGTAGAATCTACGCTGGTAAGTGGAACAAAATCGATTCTATGTCCTAACAGTTCCTCAGTTGTCCATCCAAAAGTCTGAACAAAGGCAGGATTGATGTATTGAACCAAGCCCTCTGTATCGTAAATCACTATGGGATCAGGGGAGGACTCAAGCGTCAGACGGTATCGTTCCTCGCTCTCGCGCAGAGCTTTCTCCGTCTGAATACGATCACTAATGTCCATTCCTACAGACAGCAGACCGATAACATTTCCGGTTTCATCGACTAACGGCGTGTTGTGCCATTCGCATGTAATAATATGTCCATCTTTAGTGATATTCTCGTTAACGCTCTGAACAGCATTTTTTTGCGCAAGAAGGGTTTTCCAAACATTTTCAACATGTTCCTTAGCTGAAGCCGGAACTAACAAATCAATCGCATGATGTCCCATGGCCTCACTGCGTGTGTAACCAAAGATATGCTCCGCTGCCGGATTCCATGCGATAACTTCAAAGGTAGTATTCCAGCCAATGACCGCTAGAGGGGATTGTTCGATGAGCAACATATACTGATCGCGCGAAAGAACAGCTATGTTATTTTCCGACTTCATAGTATTGGAAGAACTTTCATTATTTTGCGCATCAGAAGGCATTATTGAATTACCTTTGCTAAACGATATGGGTCTCGCTCAATAACTATTATCCATATTAAACCGATATTTCCCCATTTAGGTTAGGGTTTGGAAACTATCAATACAACTTGCCAAGCACATTGATGTGAGCGATGATTATCATTACAAATGCAATGAGCATTATTCGGACAACAAAGAGGCATCAGCATGGAAAGATCTCGTGGACGCATACAACCGATGGAATTCCGCCAACAGGAAGTTGGGCTAGTTATGGAGCGCTGGCGTGCATCCGATTCATGCTCGTTAGTCGGCGTGGGCAGTGTTGGCAAGTCAAATTTACTGCAACATCTGTCTAATCCAGCTACACAAGCATTCTATATGAAAGATGTTGCCGGGGGAAAACCGTTCAAAGCCATCATTATTGACCCTGCCATGCTTGGCCCGTTGGGTGGTGGCAATGTCCCAGAAAAAGAGCCTGAACGTTGTTGGGCGGGATACGAACTGATGATGCATCGCTTATTTCTGGCCTTCTACCCTTTCACCGATTTGCCGCCAGATGACGCGCGTGTATTTTATGAAACCTATCAAGCACTGCAAGACGGAAACAATCCGTTATACGCCTATATGGGTCTCCGGTATTTTGAGCTTGGTTTGGAAATTTTCATGAAACAGGGCATCCAGCTCGTATTTATGTTTGATGAGTTCGAAGAAATGCTTCGCCAGTTGCCCATCAAATTTTTCCT